>JBDKTD010000273.1:0-13496 GCA_039680365.1 Clostridiaceae bacterium | reverse complement strand
ACGTCGAACGCGCCGCCCGCGATTTTGTGCTCCCGCAAAGCCGAGAGGATATCCTCGTCGCAGACCGTCGCCGCGCGCGCGGTGTTGACAAAGTACGCCGTGGGCTTCATCAGCCCGATCAGCTTTTTATCGATCAAGCCCTTCGTTGCCGGCATGGAGGGCAGGTGGTTCGAAACAAAATCGCCCTCGCGAAACGCGGTTTCCAGATCGACTTTTCTGACTCCGTGCTCCGCCATCTCCTCCGCGGTAACAAAGGGATCGTAGCCGATGAGCCGCATATCAAACGCAAGCAGCCGCTTGGCCAGCGCACGCGGCACGGCGCCGAAACCGATAAACGCGGCGACATGCTCGCTGAGCTCGATGCCGCGCAGACGATAGTATAAATCGTTGTCCCATGTTCCGTCGCGAAGCGCCCGCTCGCCAACGGACATGTACCGCGCGACGCTGACGAACATGGCCACCGCCATATCCGCCACCGCGCCAGCGTTACGCCCCGCCGTGTTGGTAACCGCGATCTTTCGCTTTGTACAGGCGGCAACATCCACGCCGGTGAGTCCCGCGCGGCAGACGCAGAGCATCTTGAGCCGGGTCAATCCGTCGAGAACCTGCTCCGTAACCTTATCCGAGTCGCAGACGAAAATCTCCGCCTGCGTTTCCAAAAGCAGCTTGTGGAGTTCCGCTTCCGTCCGGAGCGGCACGCCTTCCTTTTGCGGAAGGAACGTAACGGAATGGCTTTGTTTGAGTGTGTCCAGTTGTTCGGGTTCAAAGGGTGCGGTAATGACAATATTCATAATGGTTTCGCTCCAGTATCGTGTTCAATCAATCGGGTTATTCGACGCAAGTCGCACCGTCAGGGTACGAGCAGCGTTTTGATGCTGTCCGGGTTCTTGCGGCGGATGTTGATCGCTTCGTCGAATTGATCCAGCTTAAAGACTTCCGTAATCATCGGCCTCGGATCCACAAGCCCCTGTTCGAGGCAGCGAACCACATATGGCATCGTGTTCGGGCTGAGGTGCCCGCCAATCAGCGTGAGCTCCTTATTTTGGCTGATCTCGTTGAGATTCAGGTCGCCGTTTCGGGTGTAGACCCCGTAGACGGCCAGCCTGCCGCGCTTTTTGAGCGCGTCCAGCCCGATGGAAACCGAGCTTGCCACGCCGCTGCATTCAATAAACACGTCGCAGCCTACGCCGCCGGTAAGTTCGCGGATGCGTTCCGGCGCGTTTTCGGTCAAAACGTTGATAGCGGCGTCCACGCCGAACGAGCGCGCGATTGCAAGGCTCGCTTCCGTGGCGCTCAGCGCAATCAGCCGGTACGGCGTATGGAGCTTGGCAAACTGCAGCGCGGCAAGGCCGATAATGCCCATGCCCGCGACGACCACGGTATCCGCCATGCCGACTCCCGCTCGCTCCACCGCGTACGCGCCGCAGGAGAGCGGCTCTAGGGTTGCCGCGCAGAACTTGTCGATGCTCTTTGGCACGCGGTGGATGATTGCCCCGCGCCGCAGCAGCATAAACTCCGCCCAGCCGCCGCCGAGAAAACCGTTCGGGTTGTCGCAGAGGTTGTAAAACCCGCCCCGGCAGCAGTAGCACTCCCCACAGGGAATCTGCACTTCGGCGAGGCACCGGTCGCCAACGTCCAAACCGTACTTCTGCGTAAAGCCTTCGCCCGTCTGCGTAATCACGCCGACATATTCATGCCCCGGAATCTCCCCGTCGTGGATGCCCCAGGGCGCTTTGCCTTCATACATAATCCGGTCGCCCGCGCAGATTCCGCTGGCTTCGATTTGGATGACCGCTTCCAGCGACCCCGGAACCGGTTTATCCACGAGTTCCACCCGAAAATCGAACGGGGCATGCTGCACGACCGCGCGCATCTTTTCCATAAGCAATCCCTCTTAAAACAAATCCTCTTAAGACCAATCCTCTTACTGCCGCCGCAGCTCGTCGGTATACGCCGACCACGGCACGGTTTCCAGCCCGCCGCGCAATGCAAACTCCCGCAGCGCGGCTTCGAAATGCCCTTCGCAGAGCGCGTAGTGGTGCGGCATGCCCGCGCCAAACGCAATGTCCAGGAATCCGGCGGCCGAAACCGGCCTGCCTTCCATTGTAAAATTGCCAACCCAGCCGCGCCCGCCGTCAAATCCGGCGTCCGGCCCTTCAACAAACTCCGCCTCGCAGACAAACAGCCTGCCCGCGTCGTCTCCATACAGTCGGCAGATCGTAATCTGCTTTGGCGCAAATTTCATGTTCACGCAGGCGCCGGGAAGATCGAGCACCTTTGCGTCGCAGGGGTACTTCATCAGTCCGCAGCCCGCGCCGTCCATATAACAGCGCATGCCTACGCCGCAGTGCCAGAACTGCAGCGCGTCCCGTTCGAGATCGGCGGCAACCAGATCCAGCAAAAGCGGATGTCCGCCCGATACTTCATGCGCCAGCAGCATGCTCAACGCACCGGGTACGTCGCTTTCGCAGGAGACGATCGTTCCCATTTCGTTCAGGTACGAAACTGCCAGGCAGGCGGAAAACTTCCATTCCCCCTGAATTTCCGGCCAGCAGCGCAGCGCGAGCGCGTCCGCCCCGGTTTCCTGCCGCAGGGACTCCAGCGCCAGCGCAAGCCGCGCGCTTTGATTGACCTCGTGCTCAAACCCCGCGCCGTTCATCGCCCAAGCATGCATCCGTTCCGCCAAAGCAATGGCTTTCTCCTGCGGCACACGGTCCATCCGCTCGGCAAGGAGTTTCAAGTCCGCCTCAGCCGTCTTCACGCCGTGCCGCAGAAAAACGGACTGCGCGTGAAACTGCAGGTTGGTGAATCCTTCCGTCGTCGCCCCGACGCGCAGAATCGTCGCTTCCGAAAGGCATTTGACCGCACGGATAGCGTCGATCGTTATCTTAATCCTCCGCGCAAAATACGGATTCTCCGGTTCGCCGTAGAGCCATTTTGCCTTCTTGTTCCGGCAGTCGGCCGAAAGCTGCTCCGCCGCGCTCAAGTAGAGGTTGGCGCAGGTCAGCGAGTTGAGCAAAAGATACCCCGTGCGCTGCGGTTCGGGTACGCTCCAAACCGCCAGTTCCTGGCCGGAGCGCATGAACGGTTCAACGATTTTGCCGTCGCCCGCAAGGCGGCAGCACAGTATCAAGCTTAAGTCCACCGACCGCCGCGTAAACTCGTCCGCAACGAGCGCGGCGGAGGCAGCGGAATCCAGCTCACGCTCCGACTCTATAACCTCCACGCCCCGCATCTTGCGCAGCTGCTCCAGCGCGCGCCGGTACAGCTCCGCGCAGAGGTTCAGCGGATCGGGCGTGCGGACGATGCCGACGACGACGTTTGTCCGTTCCGGTTGCGCACTCATGGGCAAACGCACCCTCCCTCGCGGGTGGGCTTCACGCCCGCATCCTCCAGCGCCTGAATGAACTCGTCAATGCTGAGTACCCGGCCTTTAAGCCCCAGTTCGCGCGCCAGCAGGCCGATATACGGCGGATGCAGCGCGGCTTCTTTCAGGACGTCCGCGTTCCAGAAGATTTCACGCGGGGTTCCGTCGGCAATGATGTTTCCGTGCGCCATGACGACCACGCGGTCGAAATGGTTGGCAACAAACTCCATGTCGTGCGTAATCGTGATGACCGCCTTGCCCTTACCCTGCAGATAATCCACGATTTCGCCGATCCGCTTGAGGCAGGCGAGATCCTGACCCGCGGTCGGTTCGTCCAGAATCACCATGGCGGGATCCTGAAGAACTACCGAGCAGATGGTGACGAACTTCCGGTGGGAGTAGGAAAGGTCGTAGGGGTTCTCCCCGCTCTTATCCGCCAGCCCCACCAGTTCAAGCGCGTCGGCGGCCCGTCTTTCGATTTCGTCCGGCGGGCAGACCTTGTTATAGCGCAGCGTATAGGTAATCTCGCTGTAAATATCCTTATTAAAAATCTGATCGTCCGGGTTTTGAAACACATACCCGGCCTGGCTCGCAATGGAAGCGACCGTCTGTTTTGCGGTCGATTTTCCCTGGATGCGAACCTCTCCCTGAGACGGGCGCAGCAGGCCGTTGATCAGTTTGGCGGTTGTCGTCTTACCGGCGCCGTTTTCGCCGATGATGGCGATCTTTTCGCCGGGCGCCACGCTCAGGCAGACGTCCTTGACCGCGCAGAAACCGTTCGGGTAGGAAAAACCGACGTGATCCAGTTCAAGAATTGGCATTGGCGGCTCCTCCCTTCTCCATCAGCGCTGCGATGGACTCTTTTGCCTGCGGAATAGTAATTGGAATCCGATCCAGGTCGAATCCCTTTTCCCGCAGCGCAAGCCCCAGTAAGGCGCATTGCGGCAGCGTCACGCCATAGTCCATCAGGCGTCTGTCGCTGAGCGCCTCCGCTACCGGCGCGTCGAGCGCGATGCTGCCCGCGTCCATCAGCACCACGCGGTCGGCATACTCCGCGATGCGGTCGATCTTGTGCTCCACGAGGATTGTCGTCTTGCCCTTCTTCTTCATGGTGTCGATGATTTTAAAGACATCCTCGGTGCCTTTCGGGTCGAGCTGGCTCGTCGGTTCGTCGATAATGAGCACTTCCGGCTCCATGACGATGACCGAAGCGAGCGCGACGCGCTGGCACTGCCCGCCGGAGAGTTTCATTGGGTGCTTATCCGCAAGGTGTTCAATGTTCAGCAGGCGGATCACCGCGTCCACGCGGTCGAATATCTCCGAGCGCGAAATGCCGAGATTTTCCAGCCCGTAGGCGACTTCCTCATACACGGTCACCTTGATGCCGCTGTTTTGGTTGAACGGGTTCTGGAACACATAGCCAACGTCCTGAGAAAGGATGCCTATGCCTTCTTCGAGCACGTTCTTTCCGTTGACGGTGACCGAGCCGCTGATCGTTCCGTGATAAAAATGCGGTACAAAACCGCGAATGACGTTGCAGAGCGTTGTTTTGCCCGATCCGTTTTTGCCAATGATCGCTACAAACTCGCCTTTCTCGATGGAAAGGTTAATGCCGCGCAGGTTCTTTGCGCAGGAAACCGGATAGCGGTAGGATACATTCTTCAGTTCTACGCAACCCATTTGAAATACCCTCCCACAATGCAAGCTATCACGCTGACGACGGTAAACGCATACCGGAACACCTTCTGCGTATTCGTATCCGTCACCGTGCGCAGGCGCGTTTTTTCGCAGGGGTAGTTGAACCCGCGCGTTTCGAGCGCCAGAGACTTTTCTTCCGCTGTGGAGAAAGAGGAGATCAAAAGCGGTAAAAGCATCGGCAGAAACGCCCTTACGCGGGCTTTCAGGTTTCCTTCCGTCTCGATGCCGCGGGCGCGCTGCGCGTCCTGAATGACCTTTGCGTTGGCGCTCATCTGCGGAATCATCTGAAACGTCGAGAGAATGACGAACGTCGCGTTCGGCGGGCATTTATGCTGCTCAAGCGACAGCATCAGGCTTTCCAGATCCGTAGTTGTTGCAACAAATACGATTGCGCTCGAAAAGCCCATAATCACGCTGCTCTTTCGCAGGCCTTCCTTGAGCCCCTCCTCATAAATGGAGAATGAGCCGAGCTGATACAGCACCCGCCCGCTGCCGTAAAACAGCGCGCGCGCAATGATCAGAAGAAACACAAATATTACCAGCACGGAAAGCATAACCTTGCCGTAGCTTTTAGCCATTCCGCACGTCATCGTCAAACCGAAAAAGATTATCGAAATCAGAAAACCGAACCAATAGCCCGGCATGCAGATGGAAGCCATACTGCAGCAGAGCAGGATACATAGTTTTGTCATGGGGTTGAGGTCCAGCCAGAACTTGCCTCGCGCGGTGGTGCAGACACGGCTGTGGAGTTCTTGCAAATCCATTTAATTCCATCCTCCGTTTGGGTAATGCGACGTTTCCCCTCTGGTTTGCCGCAAGCGTTGCTGAGCACTCTGCTTTTTAAATAGAAAGGGAGGCTCGGACAAAAGCGCGGTGTCCGCTCTATGCAAGCCTCCCTGTCCGTATACTTTCGTCTGTTTCATCATAGCAGGAAACCGACAAAAACAACTACACTCTATTCGATTATTTGGTCGGCGTCTCCGCGGGGGTTTCTTCCGCATCTTCAACGACGGGATGTTTGAAGTACAGATAGCCCAGCGGGAACTTGGAGAGCATGCGATCCGAAAGCGCTTTGCCAACGATGTAAACAATCGCCACGGAGATCAGTTTGTCCGCAAATTCCGTAATGAGGCCGGAGATCAGCGTTGCGGTAATCAGGCTCATGCCCATGGCCTGCATCGCCATGATCATTGCGCTTTGGCCGGTTCCGGTAATACCGCCGTAGAGCAGCGCGGTAATCGGGGTGGAGAGCGCAACGCCGATGAACGCGATAATGAAGCCGGTGAGAATGACCTTCGGGATCGATTTGAAGAATCCTTTTTTCGCCAGAAGGCCGGCGACGAGACCGTAAGCCACCGTTACGGGGAGGTACGCAATGGATGCCGGCGCGGCAATGGTGTTGATCAGTGTGGACAGCGCGCCCAGCACCATGCCGGGAACGGGACCGCAGATGGCGCCCATCATGATTGTGCCGATAACGTCCAGATACATCGGCAGCTTGAGCGCGTTTGCAATCTGTGCACCAACGAAGTTGATCGCGATACAAATCGGGATCATTGCCAGAGTCATCGTGCTCCAAGTCTTTGCTTTCTTCATGATTCTCTACTCCTTCACCTTTGTTTTATTCACAGCAATTCCATGCTGTTAGAATACGGGAAGTAATGTGGCGAAATCGCGAAAACATTGTGAACGGAACGTTTTTAATGATTAAATTATAATCATTGCTTTAAGGCGTGTCAATACTATCTTTCATTTGGATAAGGCTGTGGCAATACGCCTGTAATAAGCGCTGATTAAGCAAGAACCATCGCTTTGAAAAGCGTCGTAGCGGGACAACCTTATAAAAGAGAAAATCAGCGGCAGCGCTTCTTCAGCTGCGTTGTCCGCCGCGCATCAAGTAAGGCACTATGCACGCCCAATCCCGATTTGGGGTCGCATTGAACCATTTTCAAAGTATCGTTCGACTTTCTTCTCCGGCAGCGTCTCTTGAAAGACTGGCTTTAACACAACTTTAACGCCGTTTGTAATAACTCGAACGGCGTTTTTTCACGCGCCTTTGTATACTGCGTCTGTACATCGATTGAAAGGTGGCTTTCAGATGGAAGAAGAACTGACCGGCCTGATTGCGCAGGCAAAGACGATGATGGAAACCGGCGCATTCGGCGAATGCGAGGCGCTGCTCTCCGCCGCCATGTTTCAAAGCCCGCACAGCGCGGTGCCGCATAACCTCATGGGCCTGCTGTTCGAAAAGGAGCAGCGGCACGAGGACGCGATGAAGCACTTCCGCGCGGCTTACGCGCTCGACCCGGCATATGCGCCTTCGCGCTGGAATCTGGAAGGATTCGCCGAGTCGTACCACACGAGAAACGAAGCGTTCTTTACGAACGACTGTCATTTCGAGCGGCTTCCGCGGCCGTATGTAAAGGAGAAAACAACATGTATATAATCATTGCCGGCTGCGGAAAGATCGGTGCGAATCTCGTTAAAAAACTCTCCAGCAACGGCCACGACGTGGTCGTGATCGATCCCAGCGAGGAAAACCTAGCCCAGCTTGAAAACGGCACGAACTGCCTCACCGTAGCGGGAATGCCCATCGACGAAGACGTGCTCAAGAGCGCGGGCATCGAGCGCGCGGACGCGCTCTGCGCCGTGACCAGCGACGACAACGTCAACATCATGACCGCGCAGATTGCCAAGCAGCTCTACCATGTTCCGTTCGTGGTAACGCGCGTGTACGACCCCGATAAGGACGAAGTGCTGCGCCAGATGGGTCTTTGCACCGTCTGCCCCACCATGCTCACGGTCGCGCGGATTGGCGAGCTTCTCGGCGAAACGGAGGAAAGCTGAAATGCGCATCATCATCGTAGGGGGCGGAAACGTCGGCTACTACTTAGTCAAGACCCTGATGGCGGAGAAACACCACATCATGCTTATCGACAGCAGCCGCGCGCGCTGCGAGCGCGTTGAAAACGCGTTTGGCGGTCAGTACGTCGAAGTGACGCACGGCGACGGCACCAGCGCGGACTGCCTCCGGGACGCGGGGATCTACTCCGCCGAAGCGCTGATTGCGGTCACCGGGCAGGATCAGAACAACCTCGTGAGCTGTCAGTTGGCCAAGGATTACTTCGGCGTCAAGCGCACGATTGCGCGCGTGAAAAACCCGAAGAACATCCGCGTGTTCGAGCGGCTTGGTGTGGACAGCGTCATCAGCAGCACCGCGCGCATCGCGGGCAGCATCGATTCCGAGCTGGACTGGGCGGACGTGAATTCGCTCTTATCCCGGCAGACGACGCATGTTCGCGTGCGGGAAGCGCTGGTTTCCGCTTCGTCCCCCTATCAGGGCAAAAAGCTCGGCGAAATCGGTCTGCCAAAGGGAATGATTGTCGTTTGCATCGTCCGCGACGGCGAGACGACCATACCGGACGGAGAAACGTATCTCCTGACGGACGATAACGTTGTGATTCTGGGCGGCGACAGCGAACTGGCCAACGTACTGGCAAAGATTCGAGGGGAATCTCTATGAAAGAAAAACTAAAAACCGTTCGCGGCGTGCTGTTTGAACTCGGCTTTTCCGGTGCGCTGATCCTTGCGGGATACGCCGTTGCCGCGCTTTTGGGGTGAGATGAATATGATCGATCGACCGATCAACCGGCTCCGTCCGATTTGCTACTATACGGGGCTTGTGGTGCTGGTGCTTAACGCGCTGCAGATACTGCCGATTTTAACCTCAATGCTCTACGGCGAATGGCCGATTGTGCTCGCGTTTGTTGCTTCGCTCTCCATCGCCGTGCTGCTAGCGGCAGTGCTGATGCTGGCGGGCACGAAAGAGCGCTTTGCACGCCTCAGCTTTGGCGAAGGCATGGTGGTCGCGGCGGGCTCGTGGTTTCTCTGCATGCTGCTCTCCGCGCTGCCGTACTATTTTTCCGGCAACTACCTGTCGTACCTGGATACCTGCTTCGACGTGATGAGCGGACTGACCACGACGGGGCTGACGCTGATTCAGGATTTGGATCACGTGTCGAACGGTATCAATATGTGGCGGCACCTATTGACGTTTGTCGGCGGGCAGGGCATGGTCGTGCTCGCGCTGACGTTTCTCACCAAGGGGCAGAGCGGCGCTTACCGTATGTATGTCGGCGAGGCGAAGGACGAAAAGCTCTTTCCCAACGCGGTCACGACCGCGCGGCGCATCTGGCAGATCAGTTTGATCTACCTGGCTCTCGGCACGTTCGCGCTCACGCTCTCCGCGCTGCTGGCGGGTATGCCCCTCGACCGGGCGTTTCTGCACGGGCTCTGGACGTATATGTCCGCCTGGAGTACGGGCGGATTCGCGCCGATGAGCCAGAACATCCTTTACTACCACAGCACGCTTTTTGAGCTCGTAACGGTCGTGTTCTTCGTAATCGGCTCGTTCAACTTTGCGCTGCACCACGCGGTGCTCTCCGGCAACGCAAAGGAGCTGCGCAAAAACATTGAAACCGTAACGTTTACCATCACGCTGACCGTCACCGTTCTGCTCTGCACGCTTGGGCTCATGAAGGACGGCGTCTATCCGGACGCGATGGCGATGTTTCGAAAGGGCTTTTACCAGCTGATCTCCGGGCATACGACGACGGGGTTCATGACGATCTACGCCAAGCAGTTCTACCACGAGTGGGGCGATATCGCGCTGTTTGCCATTACCATCGCCATGATGCTCGGCGGCAGTGCAAGCTCGACCGCGGGCGGCTTCAAGGGCATGCGCACGGGCATTCTCTTCACCGCGCTGAAAGGCGAGGTGCGCAAGATGGTGCTGCCGGAATCGCGCGTCCACGAACAGAAGTACCACCATATCCGCGATATCGTTTTGACCGATACAACGGTCAAGAGCGCGGCGCTGATCGTGATTCTCTATATCGCGACCTTCTCCATAGGTACGCTTGCGGGGCTTCTCGCCGGGTTTCCGCTGAGCATGGCGGCGTTTGAGTCCGCCTCGGCAACCGGCAACGTCGGCCTCTCCATCGGGGTAACGACCGCGGCCATGCCGGCGTTTCTCAAGGTCGTGTATATCGTGATTATGTGGCTCGCGCGGCTGGAGTTCCTCTCGGTATTCGCCCTGATTTCCTATGTTGCTCGAAAGGCGGCGCAGGTATGCAAAAAAAATCCTTACTCGTTATAATCACTCTTCTGCTCCTAATCGTGCCAGCGGTTTCGCTGGCCGAAGCGGAGAGCGTTGGCAGCAACGACCTGATCGACCGCGCAAAGGACTACGACGGGCAGGCCGTCGTTTACGAAGGCGAAGTCGTTGGCGATATTCTCTACCGCGGCGACTACGCCTGGCTTGCGGTCAGCGACGGCGCAAACACGATAGGCTGTTATGTGACAAAAGCGCAGGCGGAGCAGATTTCGTTCGTCGGCGGTTACGGAAAGCGCGGGGATACCGTGCGCGTGGAAGGCGTGTTTCACCGCGCCTGCGCCGAGCACGGCGGGGATTTGGATCTCCACGCCGACACGGTTAAGATTATCACCGTTGGCGGACTCGTCAATACGCCGCAGAGTCGGCTTGTGACCGTTCTGGCCGCTGTGCTGCCTTTGCCTGCCGCCGCGCTGCTGTTCTTAGTGTGGAAACGGCGCGGTACACACAAACAGAGCCAAAAATCCCTCACGGTACCGCTGGAAAAGTGATATTCTATGCTTAGAATCCAATCCATACGGAAGCTGGAGGCGCATCGTTTGCCTGATGTATGGAACCAAAGCGAAGAGCACGTGCTCGTCTGCATTTCACCCTCGCCCAATAACGCGCGGGTGATTGAAGCGGCGGCTGTGCTCGCGCGCGCTTTTGGCGCAAAACTGACCGCGCTGTATGTGGAGCTGCCCCAAAGCGCGCAGCGTGGCGAGGACTCTCTGCGGCAGCTGGAGGCAAACCTCAAGCACGCCGAAAAAGCGGGCGCGGAGCAGGCGGTTTCCTACGGCGCGGACGTCGCGCTGCAGGTTGCGGAGTTTGCAAAGACCGCGCGCGTAACCAAGATCGTGCTTGGCAGGTCCGCCGTCTCCGGCGCAAAAGCGCCATTTTGGCGCGATCCCGGCTGGAAGCTTTCGCGCCTGCTGCCGAATACGGAGCTCTTTTTCGTGCCCGAGGAAACCGCGGCGCCAAAGTCCGCGCCGCGCGTGCGCATGCGCGCGTTCAGCCTGCGCTCGCTGGGCATCACGATTGCCGTTTTAACCGTCGCTACGCTGTTGGGGCTGCTGCTGCGCGCGCTCGGCTTTACGGAAGCGAGCATTATGACGCTGTATATCCTCGCGGTTCTGTTCACCGCGTTTTTAACGGACGGCGTGGCCTACGGCCTGATCGCCTCGGCGCTCAGCGTGTTGACGTTTAACTATTTCTTCACCGAACCGCGTTTTACGCTCCTTGCGTACGATCCCGGCTACCCGCTGACGTTTCTCGTCATGCTCGTTGCCGCCATACTGACCAGTTCGCTGACCGCTAAAGCGCGGCAGCAGGCAAAGGTCAACGCCGAAAAAGCATACCGCACCGAAGTGCTGCTCACCGCCAGCCGGAATCTCCAACAGGCGGAGAGTTCGGATGAAATCCTGCTCGAAACCGCGCGGCAGCTGCATGCGCTCATCGGCGGCGCGGCGCTGCTGTATGCCGCATCGCGCGAAGGGCTTTTACAGCCCGTGCTGTACCCGCCGGAAAGCGGCGCCGACGCTTTTTTTACCGAAGTCGAACGCGAGGCGGCGGTCTGGACGCTCAAAAACAACAAGCGTTCCGGCGCGTTTGCCGGTATATTTCCGGAGGCGCGCTGCCAATACCTTGCCGTTCGCGGTCACGGCAGCGTACGCGCGGTGGCGGGCGTTGAGCTCGTGCGATCGCTGGATTCGTTTGAGCAGAGCCTTTGTCTCGCCATCCTGGGCGAGTGCGGCCTCGCGCTGGATAAGCAGCAGGCCGACGAAGCGCGCCAGCAGCTTGCATTGAAAGCGCAGCAGGAACAGCTCCGCTCCAACCTGCTCCGGGCGATTTCGCACGACCTTCGAACGCCGCTGACCAGCATCTCCGGCAACGCGGAAATGCTTTTACGCGGGGATGTTCCGGAACCGGAACGCGCGCCGCTCTACCGGACGATTTACGACGACTCCATCTGGCTGGTCAATCTTGTGGAAAACCTGCTCTCGATTACGCGTATGGACGACAGCTCGATTCGCCTCAACCTCAAGCCGGAGCTGGTGACGGACGTTGTGGAAGCCGCGCTGAACCGCATCGGCCGGCGCGCGGAAACGCATGAAGTCCGCACCGAAATCGAGGACGATTTGCTGCTTGCCGTCATGGACGCGCCGCTGATTCTTCAGGTACTGCTCAACTTATTGGAAAACGCGGTCAAATACACGCCCGAAGGCTCGAAGATTACGATTAACGCCCGCAAGGAAGGCGAAATGGTGCGCATCAGCGTGCTGGACGACGGCCCCGGGATTGCGGACGAAGTAAAGCCGCGCGTGTTCGATATGTTTTTTACCAGCGCGGGCGTGCACGGCGACGCGCGGCGCGGCCTCGGCCTCGGCCTTGCGCTCTGCCGGGCAATCGTCACGGCGCACGGCGGAGAAATCACCGTGCGCGATAATCTGCCGCACGGTTCCGAGTTTACCTTTACACTGCCGAAAGCGGAGGTGACACAGGATGAATAAGCCGCTGATACTCGTTGTAGAGGACGACAAACCCATCCGCAGCCTGATTTCACTGACGCTGGAATCCCAGCAGTACCGCCAAATCCCTGTGGAAACGGGCAGCGCGGCGGTGCTCGCCTCGCTTTCGCAAAAGCCGGATATCATGATTCTCGACCTCGGCCTGCCGGATCTCGACGGCGTGGAGATCATCAAAAAGACGCGCACCTGGTCGCAGATGCCCATCATTGTGGTCAGTTCGCGCAGCGACGACGCGGATAAGATTGAAGCGCTGGACGCTGGTGCGGACGACTACCTGACCAAGCCGTTTTCGGTGGACGAGCTGCTCGCGCGCATTCGCGTTGCGCTTCGGCGGGTGCAGTTTATGCAGGAGCACGGCTCTTCGAACGAGTCCGTGTTTGAAAACGGAAAGCTCAAAATCGACTTTGCGGCGGGGTGCGTGTTTGTTGCCGAGGAGGAAATCCACCTTTCGCCCATCGAGTATAAGCTGCTTTGCCTGCTTGCGCATAACGTTGGCAAAGTGCTCACCCACAACCTCATCCTCAAGGAAGTCTGGCAGAATACCCTGCCGAACGACACGCCTTCGCTGCGGGTCTATATGGCGACCCTGCGCAAAAAAGTGGAAACCCCGCTGGGGCAAAAACTCATCCAAACACACGTCGGCATCGGCTACCGCATGATGCGATTGCTTGAGGAAGCGTAACGCTCGCGCTTGCTTTATCGTTTATACCTTTCACGCAGGCCAGCAACTTTGCGCCCGCTCGCAGGCTTC
>JBDKTD010000235.1:0-1978 GCA_039680365.1 Clostridiaceae bacterium | reverse complement strand
CGCCGTCCTTACCGTCGCGCCAGATATAGTAGTCGCGGTACGGGTTGTCCTTTGCCTTGCGGGATTCGGTAAACCACTTGTGCTCGTCCGAACTGTGGTTGACCACGAGGTCCATTACGAGCTTGATATCCCGCGCGTGCAGCCCTTCCAACAGCGCGTCAAAGTCCGCCATCGTGCCAAACTCTTGCATGATTGCTTCGTAATCTCGAATGTCGTAACCGTTGTCGTCGTTGGGCGAATCGTACACCGGGCAGAGCCAGATTGCGCCGATTCCGAGGGACTTCAAATAATCCAGCTTCTCGATGATCCCGCGTAGATCGCCGATTCCGTCCCCGTTCGTATCCAGAAAACTGCGCGGGTAGATTTGGTAAAACACCCGCTCTTTCCACCAGGCTTGCTTCATTTTTATCTCCATGATGCGTTATTTTCTATTAACCTATCCGACCCGTTTTATAGAACGATGCTCTTTTCTATCTTGTCGCGAACCCCATAGCAGGCAAACAGTGCCGCGAGCGAACCGGAAATCAGCACGACGACCGGAAGCGTCCGGGGAAACCACCAGGCTGAGGCCGCCAGAATCAGAAACGAAATCAGGCAGGCAGCCGTCTTACCAATCGGCTGCAGAAAAACCAAAAGGAACGCGTTTTTCAACAGCGCGCCAAACGGCAGGCGCACGCGGGAGAGCATGTACAACAGGTTACAGCTCGCCGCATAAAGATACAGCGCCATCACCGTGCAAAGCATCGCAAACAGCAGGGAGAGCGGCGCGCTGACCGACCAGTAGAACACCGCGCCGTAGATTGCGCCAAAAAGGAACAGCAGGACGGTCCACCCCGTCGCGAGCGTCTTGAAAAACTCGCTTTTAAATGCTTCAAAGAACGTATTCACCAGTGGAAAATCTTCTTCCCGCAGAATAAGCCCTATACAGCGGTACAGAGCGGTCAGCGCGTTTGGCAGCGTAACCACCGGCAAAATTGAAACGCAGAACAAAAGGTTCAGCGCAATCAGCGATAGAAGGCGCTTGATGATCACATGAAAAAGGAGCGCAAGCCCCGTTTCCCGCTGCTCGCCGCTATCGAAGGAACCGCTCATACCGGTTCGCCCTCCTTTGGCGGCAGGGTATGCGCGGCGCGGTAAAAGTCCGTCGGCGTCATGCCGACATACCGCTTGAACAGCCGCGTAAAATAGTAGCGGTCTTCAACGCCAACCAGATACGCCACCTCGGCGAACGTCAGGTTCGTGGTCGTAATGAGCTGTTTTGCGTTGCTGATGCGCAGCATGTTGATGTAGTAAAAAATCGTGCTGCCCGTCACACTGGAAAACACGCGGTTGAGATAGTCGAAGTTCATTTCAAATCGCTCGGAAATCTGATCGCTCGTAATGTTTTCCGTGTAATGCGCGTTGAGGTAGCGAATCAGGCTGTCCGCAGCCACTTCCGACTTCTTTCGTTTGGTGTCCTCCTTGGCGCATTCGGCAGTCAGGTACTCATGCGCAACCATCATTAAAAACAGGTGCAGCTGCGTGGAAACATACCGTTTGTACTGCTCTTCCCGGCGGTCGTAGGCATCCACCGCGGCGTGCAGCATCTGGCGGTATTCAAGTGCGGAAACGTTGAAGCGTTTCGGGATGCCGATTACGGGATCGGTCGGGTCGATCTCGTCCAGATTGTAACCAATCATCGACCTGCGGCGCGTTTCCTTCATGGCCTCAATCGTATGCTCGTCGTCCGCCGCGCGGAACATGCGCTCGTGCTTGAAGTGCGCATAATAGTAATCGCAGCTTGCAGCTTTGTAGCCCGCGTGCGGCAGATTCGGCTCGAGCAAAAGAAAGTCCCCCGCTTTGAGGTGCATGCGCACGCCGTTTTCTTCCAGATACATATCCCCGTCGCGAATCACGTAGAGGACATACTCATCTATGACGCGCGAAAAATGACACCACGGTTCGTGATACCGCACGCGCCCCATCATGCGCACGCGCG
>JBDKTD010000123.1:0-18293 GCA_039680365.1 Clostridiaceae bacterium | reverse complement strand
CTGCTCAAGAGCGGCGAGGAGAGCGCGGCGGACGCTCAAAAGCTCATCGACGCGGAAAATCTTACGCTGCCCGCGCAGTTCCGGCCGTATAGGCCACGCAAGAAAGCGGCGTTTTCACCCAACAAGTCCGAACGGATCTTTTGGGAGTTTATCGATTACCTGAACGCGGAGCTCGAGCGGTATAAAGACGTTGAGTTCCACTGCAAGTACTCTCTGGACGCCAAAAACTGGGTGTCGTGGGTCAATCCCTCGCTGGTTTCCGGCGAGAGTCTGGAATCGAACCACGAAATGCAGGAACTTTGCAGCGCGGTTCTCCGCCGCGCGCTGGAAGAAGGAAACGAGGAGCTCTGCTTCGAAGTCGTCCGCGTTGCCATGGACTGGGGCGGCGTGTACTATTGCCGCGGCGTGCGTAAAGGCAATCAAAAGGTGGTCGAGCGCCTCTACAAGGAGCATGATCTGCTCAATACGCTCCGGCGCAACTACGACCATATTCGCAACCGCGATCTGGAGTTACTGGATTTCTTTTCCTCCGGCTGGAGCATCGTTTGGTATTTGCTCGACCGCGAAAACCTGATGATCCTTTCCTCGCGCAAGGTCTACGCGCTGAACAAGGCGCTGATGGCGTTTCGCAGCGAGCGCGGGTATGAAGCCGTTCCCGCCAGTCTCGATTTCGGCCAGCTTGTCTATCAGGGCAGCCAGCGGTATATCGAGGGCGTGAGATACGTGTATACCAAACAGGGCAAGCTTGTATTGCTCAAAAAATGCGTCCGCGTGCTCAGCGCGCTGAAGGAACGCGGGGACTTTTCCACCAACAAACAACTCGACGACCTCCTGTTTCTCATGGGCGAGTAGCGCGCCCCGCATCCGCCGCGTACGCGGCAGAGCGCGCAAACTGCGCCTGCACGGGACGTCGCCGGGCTACAGGAGTTCACCATGGAACCAAGAGAAGTACATACTTCGCCGTCCCGGCTGGACGCGGATGCCAAGGTTGACGGAAGCGCCCGCTACGGCGCGGATATCGCTCTGCCAAATACGGCGTATGCGTGCGGCGTGTGCTTTGAAACCGCGAACGCGCATTTTGAAGCGCTGGATACGGCAGCCTGCCTGAACCTGCCCGGCGTGCTGGGTGTTTATTCCGCGGCCGATTTGCCGGGGATGAAGACGTTTGGCATGATGACGCCGGATGAACCGATCTTTGCCGATCAGGAAATAAAATTTTATGGCGACGTGGTCGCCCTCGTTGTGGCCGAATCCATGCAGGCCGCGCGCGAGGGCGCTTCTTTGGTGCGCGCCAAAATCACAAACCTGCCCGCCGTGCTGACGTTGGACGATGCGCTGAAAGCGGAGTCGGTCGTGAGCCAAGCGTACCCGGATAATATCTGCTCGCGGTTCCACCTGCAAAAGGGCGACCCGGAGCAGGGGTTCAGCGAATCGGATATCGTGCTGGAACGTGTGTATGAAACAAGCCGCGTCGAACACGCCTATCTGGAGCCGGACGTCATCTGGGCGATTCCGCTTGTCGACGGCAGGCTGGAGATCAAAGGCGCGATGCAGCATCCGTTCTATACCCGCGAAGTGGCGGCGGCGGCGCTTTCGCTGCCGCTGGAGCGGGTGGTCGTGCACCCGGATATCCTCGGCGGCAGTTTTGGCGGCAAGGTGGAAATCACCGCCGCAATGGCCGCGCGGGCGGGAGCCGCGGCGCTTGCGCTCAACCGCCCGGTCAAGTATGTGCTTTCGCGCGAGGAGTCCATTCAGCAGCGGCATAAACGACACGGCATTCGCTTTTACGTCCGTATTGGTGCAAAGCGCGGGGGAATCCTGCACGCGCTGGAGGTTCTTGCGTATATGGACGGCGGCGCGTACGTCAACGAAAGTCCCATCGTATGCTGGAAGATTGCAACCTGCGGCCAGGGGCCGTACCGAATACCGAACGTAAGATACGAATCCCACGCGGTAATGACCAACAACGTGCCCTGCGGCGCCATGCGCGGCTTTGGCACGCCGCAGGCGATTTTTGCCATGGAGTCCGCCATGAACGAGCTGGCGCACGCACTCTTGCTTTCGTCGCTTGAACTGCGCCAAAAAAACCTGCTCAAAGCGGGGGATTCCACCGCGACGGGGCATGTGCTGGACTTTTCCGCCGTCAGCATTGGGGAAGTCATGGAGCGCGCGGCAAAGCAAATCGATTTTGAACGCAAGTATCGCGAGTACATTCTCCCGCAGACGGGGCGCTTCCGGCGCGGAGTGGGAATTGCCTGCAGCATTCGCGGCGTGAGCTTCGGTGCGGACGCGTTGGACGTCGGGCGCGCGCGCATCCGGCTGCTTTGCGACGGCACAGCCGAACTCTACTGCCCCATGATGGATATGGGGCAGGGCTCGGACACCGTGCTTTCGCAAATCTGCGCGGACGCTCTGGAGCTTCCGCTTGAACGGATTCGCCATATCGCGCCGGAGACCGACTATAACCCGGATACGGGCGCGGCGGGCGCGAGCCGGGGCACGTTTATGGGCGGCAACGCGGTCCTTGCCGGAGTAGAGCAACTAAAAAGCACTATCGCGCGCGCGCTGGGCGTTTCGTCCGCGAAGGTTGCGTTCTCGGACGGCGGCGTGCTGGCGGACGGCGAACGGATGGACTATTCGGAAATCTGCGCCTGCCTCGAAGAAAAGGAGCTGGAGCCGGACTGCACGGGCGAATATACCGTTCAGGGCTTGAGCTGGGATCATGCGCGCGGTCAGGGGGACGCGTATATTTCGTATACGTACTCCTGCCATGCCGCGGAGGTGGAAGTGGATACGGAGACGGGGAAGACGCGCTTAATCGATCTCTCCGCCTGTCACGACGCGGGGCGGGTCATCCACCCGCAGATGGCGTCCGGCCAGGTCAGCGGAGGGCTCGCGATGGGCGCGGGCATGGCGCTGACGGAGCGCGTGGAGCTCAGTTCCAGGAGCGGAGCCGTGGTCAACGACAACCTCGATACCTACCTGCTGCCAACGCCCGCGGACGTCTGCCGAATGCAGATCTCCTTTATCGAAAACCCGGACGACGCGGGCCCGTTTGGCGGCAAAAGCCTCGGCGAACCGGCCATGGAACCGGCTCCCGGCGCGATTCTCGGAGGCGTCAACATGGCGCTTGGCGACGCGGGCGCAATCCGCGCCTTGCCCGCGGATTTGGAAACGGTCTTTTTAGCGCTCCATCCGGAATGCAGGGGAGGGAACGAAACATGCAAGTAAAATCCTACCTGCGTCCGCTGGCGGAAGCGGAGCTCTATCGCGCGCTGGAGCGGGAAACCGCGCCCGCGCTGTTTGTCGCCGGGGCGACGGATATCCTCGTCCAGGCGCGAAAAGGCGAACCGTATGCAGACTTTGCCGCGTTTGACCTGACCGCGCTGCCGAAGCTGCGCGCAATTTGCGAGGACGGGGACTCTATCCTGATTGGCGGAACGGCGACGCACGCCGAAGTTGCGTCCTCTCCAACCGTGCGGGCGTATGCGCCGGTGCTGACGGCGGCCGCTGCGGAGATTGGAGCTGTGCAGCTCAGAAACCGCGCGACCATCGGCGGAAACATCGTCAACGCCTCGCCCGCGGGAGATACGCTGGGGCCGCTCGCCGTGCTGAATGCAATTGTGCTGCTGGACTGCATGGGCGAAGTGCGCGAACTGCCGTTTATAGACGTAATTTCGAGTGCCGGGAAGACCGCGCTCAGGGAAAAAGAGTTTTTGCGCGCCGTTCGAATCCCAAAACTGCCGAATCGTTTCCGCTGGCGCTTCGAAAAGGTTGGACGGCGCAACGCCATGTCGATCTCCCGTCTGACGGTTTCCGTTGTTGCGGATGTTTCCAACGAACGCAAACTGAACGAACTGCGCGTGGGCATCGGCGCGGCGTTTCAGCGCCCAATGCGCTTTTTGGAGCTGGAGCAATCCGCTCTGGATGAACCGCTCACTGACGAGACGGTCGAGCAAATTGCGGAAGCATTTTCCGATACGCTGCCGCAAATCGCGGGAAGGCGAGCGTCCACCGATTACAAACAGCCTGTTTGCCGCATGATTCTAGCGCGGCTGCTCAGCGAAATGAGGGACGAGCAATGAACGTCATTCGAATTACATTTACGCTCAACGGCGAACAACGAACGGAGACGGTCGATCCCGCGGAACGCGCGCTCGATTTTTTACGCGAGGATTTGGGATTGACCGGTACAAAGGACGGCTGCGGCGTTGGCGAATGCGGCGCTTGCACCATCGTAATCAACGGACTTGCGGTCAACTCCTGCATGGCGCCCGCTTCTCAGCTGGACGGTGCGGACGTGCTGACGGTGGAAGGGCTCAAAGATACGCCAATCGGCAGAGCGCTGCAGGCCGCGTTCGTTTCCTGCGGCGCGGTGCAGTGCGGCTTCTGCACGCCCGGCATGCTGCTTTCGGCTTACGCGCTGCTGCTGAACAACCCGACTCCAGAGGAAGCGGATATCCGCGTCGCTCTTGCGGGCAACCTCTGCCGCTGCACCGGTTATCAGCCGATCATAGAGGCGGTTCTCGCTGCGTCGAATTCCTTGATAAGCAGATGAGCTTTTCAGCTCATAGATTTCTGTAAACAGACGAAGCGCTATCTGAAGTCCCAAACAAAAGCGGGCGCTTTGGAGCCGGAGCCGTTGTGTGTCTTTAAGTTCTCAAACCATGCTTATGATACCCGAAGCGGCCTTGCTCCGGCTCGATTGATCGTGTGCAAGAAGGAACAGTAAAGTATAAATATAAATAAATAGTGTATTATTATGAGTTTTCCTCTTCCCAGACGGGATTTTGTGTGTTATGATACGCCTTAAGCATATGGGGCAGGCGGGTAAGCTGCGCAAAATCCATACGGGAAAGGCAGGAAAACGTCATGGCGGGCGAACGGTATCTCACGCTGGAAAACGGCCGTGTGTTTCAGGGACGGGCGTTTGGCGCTCAGGGAGATTTTATTGGCGAGATTGTGTTTACAACGGCGATGACCGGCTATCTGGAGACGTTGACCGATCCGAGCTACGACGGTCAGATGGTAGTGCAGACGTTCCCGCTGATTGGGAATTATGGCGTCATCCCCGATGATTTTGAACAAGAGAGCCCCGCGTTAAAAGCGTATATCGTTCGTTCCTGGTGTCAAGAGCCTTCTAACTTTCGAAGTGAAGAAGACCTTGACACTTTTTTATTGTCCAACGGAATTGTGGGTCTTTGGGATATCGACACGCGCGCGCTGGTGCGCATCATCCGCGAGCACGGCGTGATGAACGCCGCCATCTCGGACGATCCGGACTTTGGGCAACAGGCTATGGAACGCCTCCGCGCTTACCGCGTGGAACGGGCGGTCGAACACGTGACCTGCAAAAATGCGTTTACGCAGTTTGCCAAAAACGCAAAAAGACGCGTAGTTTTATGGGACTTCGGGGCGAAGGGGAATATTGCGCGCGAACTTCTTTTGCGCGGGTGCGACGTGACGCATGTTCCCGCGAGCGCGACGGCGGAGGAAATTCTTACGCTCAAGCCCGACGGCGTGATGCTCAGCAACGGCCCGGGCGATCCGGCGGAGAATACGGGCGTCATCCGCGAACTCGCCCGCCTTTGCGAAGCGAAAATGCCTGTGTTTGGAATCTGCCTCGGCCACCAGCTGCTCGCGCTGGCACGCGGGGGAACGACGGTGAAACTGAAATACGGCCACCGCGGCGCGAATCAGCCCGTGCTGGAGACGGCGGGAAACCGCGTCTACATCACGAGCCAGAACCACGGCTACGCGGTGACGACTGGGGCGAAACTGCCGGGAAACGCCGTGGAGAGCTTTCGAAACCTCAACGACGGCACCTGCGAGGGAATCGACTATCTCGATATCCCCGCGTTCTCCGTGCAGTTCCATCCGGAAGCTTGCGGCGGTCCGCAGGACACACGATTTCTCTTTGACCGCTTTATCCGGCTGATGGACGAAACGGCGCAGAGCAGGGTGCTTTAACGCGGAAAGGGGAAAGGATATGCCACTGAATTCAAACATCAAGCGCGTCATGGTAATAGGCTCCGGCCCTATTGTCATTGGTCAGGCGGCGGAGTTCGACTATGCGGGTACGCAGGCCTGCCGCGCGCTCAAGGAAGAGGGGCTGGAGGTGATCCTGGTCAACTCCAACCCGGCAACGATTATGACCGACCGCGCGATGGCGGACAGCATCTATATCGAGCCGCTGACGCTGACAACGCTTAAGCGCATCATCGAAAAGGAACATCCGGACAGCCTTCTTTCCACGCTCGGCGGACAGACGGGACTGACGCTTTCCATGCAGCTGGCAAAGGAAGGCGTGCTTGCGGCAAACGGTGTGCGGTTACTTGGCGCAAACCCGGAGACCATCGCCAAAGCAGAGGACAGGCAGCTCTTTAAGGAAACGATGCTTTCTCTGGGCGAGCCGGTCATTCCTTCCGCAGTGGTGACGGACGTTTCGGCGGCGCTGGCGTTTGCGGACGAAATCGGCTATCCCGTTATCGTGCGCCCCGCGTTCACGCTGGGCGGCTCCGGCGGGGGAATTGCGCAGGCGGCGGACGAGCTAAGCGAGATTGCGGGAAACGGCCTGCGCCTTTCGCCCATCCATCAAATCCTCGTGGAAAAGTGCATCTCCGGTTGGAAGGAAATCGAGTTTGAAGGCATGCGGGATCGCAACGGAAACGTGATTACGATCTGCAGCATGGAGAACTTCGACCCCGTTGGCGTGCACACGGGAGACAGCATCGTCATCGCCCCCGCGGTCACGCTCTCCGACCGCGAATACCAGATGCTCCGCTCGGCCACGCGCCGAATCATCGATTCGCTCGGCATCGAGGGCGGCTGCAACTGCCAGTTCGCGCTGCACCCGACGAGTTTTGAATACGCGGTCATCGAGGTTAATCCGCGCGTTTCGCGCTCTTCGGCGCTCGCTTCCAAAGCCACGGGGTATCCAATTGCGAAGGTCGCGGCGAAAATCGCCGTGGGCTACACGCTCGACGAGATCAAAAACGCGGTCACGGGCAAGACCTCCGCCTGCTTTGAGCCCGCGCTGGACTACGTGGTGGTCAAACTGCCCAAATGGCCGTTCGATAAGTTTGTCTACGGAAAGCGCACGCTCGGCACGCAGATGAAGGCGACCGGCGAGGTCATGGCGATTGGGCCTACGTTCGAGCAGGCGATCATGAAAGCGGTGCGCGGCGCGGAGATCTCGCTGGACAGCCTGAACCTAACGAAACTTGCGGGAAAGACAACGGACGAAATCCGCGCGCTGTTAGGCAACTGCGACGACGAGCGGCTCTTTGTGGTGTTCGCTGCGCTCAAACGCGGCGTTTCGGCGGACGAGATACACGAAGTTACGATGATCGACAACTGGTTTTTGCATAAACTTCGCAATCTCGCGCTGTTTGAAGACTTCATCGCGCGGGAATGGTTAGGGAACGGGCGTTATCTCGAAGGCAAGAAGCTCGGCTACCCCGACCGTGTGCTGGCGCGCCTCTCCGGCGAGTCCGTGCCGGAACACCTGCCTGCGGGGTACCGCATGGTGGACACCTGCGCAGCGGAGTTCGAAGCGCAGACGCCGTATTTTTACGCGGACTACGACTGCGAAAACGAGGCGGCGGAATTTCTGGCGCGGCACGACACCGGCAAGCGGCGCGTAATCGTGTTCGGTTCGGGCCCCATCCGCATCGGTCAGGGCATTGAGTTTGACTATGCTTCGGTGCACTGCGTCTGGGCGCTCAAACACGCGGGATTCGAGGTGGTCATCGTCAACAACAACCCGGAAACGGTTTCAACGGACTTCGACACGGCCGACCGGCTCTATTTCGAACCGCTCACGCCGGAGGACGTGATGAACGTCATCGAGACGGAGCAGCCGTACGGGGTCGTTGTTGCGTTCGGCGGCCAAACCGCCATCAAGCTCACGAAACATCTTTCCAATGCGGGCGTGCGAATTCTCGGCACGTCCGCGGACAGCATCGACGCGGCGGAGGATCGGGAACGGTTCGACGCGCTGCTCGAAGCGCTCTCTATCAAGCGTCCGCGCGGTAAAACGGTTATGACGCTGGAACAGGCGCTTGCCGCAGCGAACGAGCTCGGTTATCCCGTTTTGATCCGCCCCTCCTACGTGCTCGGCGGGCAGAATATGATCATCGCCTTTACGGAAGACGACGTGCGGGAATATATGGGCATCATCCTCAATAAGGGCATTGAGAACCCGATTCTGATCGACCAGTACCTGATGGGCACGGAGATCGAAGTAGACGCCATCTGCGACGGCGAGGAGATCCTGATTCCCGGCATTATGGAGCACATCGAGCGAGCGGGCGTGCATTCCGGCGACTCCATCGCCGTCTATCCCGCCTGGAATCTGAACGGCCCGCTGATTGAGCGCGTAATCGACCATTCGCGGCGGCTCGCGCTCGCGCTCAAAACGCGGGGACTGATCAACATTCAATACGTGATTTACGAAAATGAAATCTACGTAATCGAAGTCAACCCGCGCTCTTCGCGCACGGTGCCGTACATCAGCAAAGTGACGGGCGTGCCGATGGTGGAGCTGGCCACGCGCGCCATGCTGGGGGAACGGCTCCGCGATATGGGCTATGGCTCAGGGCTGTACAAAACGCCGCCCTACGTTGCGGTCAAGGTGCCGGTGTTTTCGTTTGAAAAGCTGGCGGACGTGGATAATCTGCTCGACCCTGAGATGAAGTCGACGGGCGAGGTTCTGGGCATTGGAAAAACGCGCGAAGAAGCGCTCTATAAAGGCCTCGTCGCGGCGGGCTACAATATGAAGCGGCGCGGCGGCCTTCTCGTGACCGTTCGGGACAGCGACAAGGTTGAAATGACTGACGCGGTGCGGAAGTTCCACGGTTTGGGCTTTTCGCTTTATGCCACAAAGGGTACGGCGCGGGTTCTGCGCGTGGCGGGTATGGAGGTAACGGAGGTTGGCAAACTGCACGAATCTTCGGACAATATTCTCACGTTAATCGAGAGCGGCAAGGTGGACTATATTCTCTCCACTTCGTCCAAAGGGAGATTGCCTTCAAGGGACAGCGTGAAGATTCGCCGCAAGGCGATTGAGCGCGCAATCCCCTGCATCACATCGGTGGATACCGCAAACGCGCTCGCGGACAGCCTGCGGAGCCGCTATTCCCAGCTTTCGACGGAGCTTGTGGACATCAATATCATGCGTACGGAAAAGATGCGTTTGCCGTTTACCAAGATGAACGGCACGAGCAACGATTATCTTTTCTTTAACTGCTTCGAACAGCCAATCGACGCGCCGGAGTCGCTGAGCGTGTATCTTTGCGATCTGCACGGCGGCGTCGGCGGGGACGGAATCATCCTCATTGAGCGCTCGAGTATCGCGGACGCGAAGATGCGCATTTTCAACCGCGACGGCAGCGAAGGCAAAATGTGCGGCAACGGCGTTCGCTGCGTGGGAAAGTACCTTTACGACAACGGCATGACGGAGAAAACCGAACTGAACATTGAAACGCTCAGCGGCGTCCGGAGACTCCGCCTCTATGTGCGCGGCGGCAAAGTGAAGTCCGTCTCGGTCGATATGGGAAAAGCGGAGCTCGCGCCAGAGAAAGTACCCGTCCGGCTCGAAGGCGAACGGGTGGTGTCGCGCCCGGTCGAAGTTGAGGGGGAGACCTATGCCATAACCTGCGTTTCGATGGGAAATCCGCACTGTGTGGTGTTCGTTGACAACCCCGATCTGGTGGACGTTGAAAAAACAGGTTCCGCGCTGGAACATGCCGGTATTTTCCCCGATCGCGCGAACATCGAGTTCGTGCGCGTGCTCGATGGGCATACGCTCAAGATGCGCGTTTGGGAGCGCGGCAGCGGGGAAACGCTCGCCTGCGGCACGGGCGCCTGCGCGGCGGTCGTGGCGGCAACGGAGAACGGTTTCTGCCAAAAGGGCGAGGACGTAACCGTTCGTCTGCGCGGCGGTGATTTGCTGGTTTGCTATACGGACGAGACGGTAGCCATGACCGGCGACGCGCGGAAGAACTTTGAAGGCGTGGTCGAACTCTAAAAAGGCAGGTACATGAAATAAGCGGCGACCGCCGTTTAATGAGGCGACCTTCGCTGCGGAAGCCATGCGTTCGGTTTGGATGAAGCGCGATAGTGTCGATTTACAGTGTAAGTGGGGTTGCCTTTCGAGAGAGATTCAAGTTTACTTTGCCGGTTTGCGCAGACGGTACTCGTTCGGCGTGACGCCGAAGTACTTTTTAAACACGCCGATAAAGTGCTTGTCGGAAGCGTATCCGGTTTGCTCAGCGACTTGCTGAATCGTAAGAGAGGCGTTGCTTTTCAGCAGCAACGCCGCTTGCGTCATGCGCAGGCGGACAAGGAACTTGCTGTAGGATTCGCCTTTTTCTTCATGAAATACGCTGCTAAGGTACGCCGGCGTAACCCCGAGCGCGTCTGCAACGTCGGTTTGCGTGATCGGTTCGGTGAAGTGCGTAGTGATATAGCGCACCGCGCGTTCGCACAGCTGCGTCTGTTCGGCGCTGGTTTCGCAAAAGCACGAGGCGACAAACCGCGTGATGTTTTCCGCGGAAAGGTCTTTTGGCATGCGCATATCCCGCTGGTGCTGTTCAATGCCGGCGCTGAGCCGGGTAAGCGCGTCCTGCAGTTCTTCGTCCTTGAGGGGCTTTAACAGGTATTCCGATACGTTATAGCGCAGAGCGGTGCGGGCGTAGTCGAATTCGTCGTACCCGGAAAGGATGATAACGGGGATGGAGCGCCCTGCGGCGCGGATGTGCCCGACAAGCGCCAGTCCGTCCATGCCGGGCATGCGGATGTCGGTGATAATCAGGTCGTACTCATTTTCATCCAGAAGCGCCAGCGCGGCAAGGCCGTCCCGCGCGGCGTCCGTTACGGTATACGACGGGTGAAGCGCGGAAAGGTTTTGCGCAAGGTATTCGCGCATGAGCGGTTCGTCTTCTACGATCAGAACGCGGTAAGTGCTCTGCATGGCGTCTTCTCCTCTCCAGTGATTCTGTAAAAATACGCAAACGGTTCGGCGGTTTCAGGGCTTTTCAGATCAGCGGCGGCTCCTCGCCGCATTCGGCGGGAATGCGGATGGTCGCGCGTGTGCCGACGTCCCGCTCGGAACAAATGCTTATTTCAGCGTGCGCGCCGTACTTTAATTTAAGGCGCTGAGCGATGTTTACAAGCCCCACGCTGCGCGACTCCGCTTGCCGCGGGGAAGGCGTATTGACGGCGATTGCCGATAGTAAGGCGGAGAGCTGGTCGCTGTCCATGCCGATGCCGTTGTCCGAAACGGTGATTACGGCATATGCGTCTTCTCTTTGGACGGTGATCTCGATTTGGCACTGTCCGACGCGCGGTTCGCAGCCGTGGATGATTGCGTTTTCCACGAGCGGCTGGATGGTCAGCGCGGGCAGCCTGCACTCGGTAAGCGAAGGATCGAGCGTAATGCGGTAGCGCAGCGCGTCGTGCCGCCGCTCCTGCAGGCTCAGGTAGCATTCGGCAATTTTCAGCTCGGCGGAAAACGTGATGTCCCGATCCGTGTTTACCATGCCGCGCAGGAGGACGGAAAGGTCTTCAATGCTCCGCACCGCGTCCGCATAACGCTTGCTCTTGATTAATAGGCTGACGGTGCTGAGCGTGTTAAACAGAAAATGCGGGCGGATTTGATTATAGAGCGCGTCGTACTGCGCGGTTTTCTGCAGATACTCCGCTTCGTATTTTTCTTTTGTGAGAAGCGCATCGCGCTCCATCATCTCGCCGATGCGCTCGAGCAGTTCGTTGAACGAGCGGTTGACATAATCGATTTCCTCCGCGGGGTTGTCCTTTGCGCGAACGCTCAACTCGCCGCTCTGCGCCACGCGCATGACGTCGACCGTATCGTAAATCGGTTTGAGAAACGAGCGAACGAACAGCACCGATACGATTAAACCGAGCCCCGCGCAGAAGAATGCGAGTACGATGGTGAAATTGCGCGCCTGAGACACATTTTGCATCAGGCTGGACTGTGCGCTGACGGCGATGATCGTCCAGTCCGTGTCGCTGACCGCCTGCGTGTTGACGATGTACCGCTGTTTTCCAAGCGTAACGCGCGAAGGGCCGTCGCTGTTCTTTGCCGCGAGGAACAGATCCGTCTGCGAGAGCTCTTTTGGCAGTTCGCTGCGCGCATAAATAACGCTGTTAGCGCTGTCTATGATAAAAAGAGCGCTCTTCTCGAGCAGCTGCACGTCGTCCAGAACGTCCTGAATGCCGCTGTAGTTCGCGTCCACGCGGATAACGCCGAGCGTTTGGGAAGAATCCGACAAACTGCGGAGCCGCTGCGCCATGGAAAAAATGGTGATGTAGTAGGAGCCGTTGCTCTCCGCCCGGGCGGGCATGAATACGCTTTGGGGCGTGCTGAGCGCTTCCTGATACCAGGCTTCGCTTTCATATCCCGGGGAATAGCCGAGCGTATGGCTTGTACGCGTGCTGTAATACACTTCGTCCGAAAAGATATAGACACGCAGGATATCTCTGCGCGGGATGGTCATTACTTCGCGCAGGTAGTTTTCAATGGTGCGCCGTTTCTCCAGCTGATCGGTGGAGTTCTGCGGCGACGACGCAAGAAGGCTCATGATTCTTTCATTGTAATATGGGGACATGCAGAGCCTGGACAACTCGTTGATATAGTTGCCGGTGTTGAGCGCAATCTGTTCGATGAGCTGCTGTGTCTGCGTTGCGGTCTGGTCGAGAAGATCCTCGCTGTAACGCATGAATCCAAGCGTGGAAACGAGCACGACCGAGCCGAAAATCAATAAGAAGATGACCGCGAGCAGGCGTGTTTTAAGCTGATACCGCTTCTTAGGATGTGTCATGGCGCTCCAAAGCCGCCTTTCTTGAAAAGTATATCATAAAAACAGCCGCAGCAAGCCGGATCGAAAATATAGGCACCCGAATCGTAAAAAATCGGAATTGCTTTGCCGTTGCATGCGCCCGCGAGAATAGACGCCGGAGTCATACGCGGTCTGAAAATCATAAAAACAGGCACCGCAATCGAAAAAAGACGGAATATATTTCTGTCGCGTTTCCTGACATAATAGGTGCAGAGGGTACCTCTCGCACAACATGATTGATAGAATTCACATCTGATCAAACATTCTAGGAGGAGAGTTCATGAAAAAGTTGACAGCCTTGCTTCTTGCCCTGCTGATGACGGTTGCTCTGTTTACCGGATGCACCGCAGCCCCTGCGCCCGCTGCCGAAGAAACGGCGGAAGCGACCGCGGCCGAAGCCGCAGCAACCGAAGCGCCCGTACAGGACATTAACCTCTCGTTCTTCACCGGAAAGATGGAAACCATAGACCTGCTTGACGAGATTATTGCCGATTACAACGCGCAGTCGAACGGCATTACCGTTGAACAGGAGTTCCAGCAGGACGCGAGCAATATCATTAAGATCAAGTTCGCTTCCGACGCCGTTCCGGACGTGATGACCACCTACGAAAAGGAATATGTCGATCAGGGCAAATATCTGGAACTCAACGACATGAGCCAGTGGTGGGATCGGCTGATTCCTTCCATGAAGGAAAGCTGCACGGATATGACCAGCGGCAACCAGTACCGCGTCTGCACCAATATGACCATGGCGGGTTTCTTCTATAACAAGCAGATGTTCGCGGACCTCGGCCTGACCCCCGCGACCACCTGGGAACAGTTCGTTTCGAACCTGGAGGCGATCAAGGCCGCGTATCCGGAAGTTGATCCCTGGTTTATCTTTGGCGAAGCGTGGCATCTCGGCCACCTGCTTGAGTTCTTCCCGCAGGGTTACGTCAAGGCCAAGTACGGCGCAACCGCCGCCAAGCAGGCGTTCTTGAACAACGATGCGGACATTCTACAGTGGGGCAACCCCGACGGCGCGCTCTGCACGTTTGCGCGAGATCTCGTCGATCTGCAGACCAAAGGCCTGATCAATGCGGACGTGCTGACCGCCACGAGCGACAACTGCATTGAAGCGTTTGTCACCGGCAAGACCGCGATGTTCTCCAACGGCATGTGGTGCCTCTCGAGCATCCTCGAAATGAACCCCGACATGGCGGATAACATCGGCTTTGCGCCGTACCCGTCCTTTATGCCGGATGGCGTTCCGGTCGTGCTCGTTGCCGAAGATTCCGGTTACTGCATCTATGCGGATACGCCGAATAAGGATGCCGCGATCAATTTTCTGAACTTCCTCTTCAGCGCGGAGAACCAGAAGAAGTATTCCGAAGCTCTGGGTTCGCCGAGCGCGTTTACGGATGTTGAAGCCAACTGGGCGCCCGCCAGCGTCGTATCCGGCGTGAGCGATGCGGTCAAGAGCGCTGCGAACATTGGCTTTACCAATGAGAAACCCGCCGGCTTCTCCGGTGACGACGCGGGCCGCCTCGTGCAGGATCTGCTCGCCGGAACCTACACGCCGGAAGAATTCGCGCTCGCCTTCGAGGCCGCCTGGAACGCTGGATTCTGACAGAACGTAACATAACCACAGAAATACGATCTGCGGTGGCGGCTTGCCGGAGCCTCGGCGGCCGCCACCGCGGCATAACGGGGTATTCCATGCGTAAAAAGAAAGTTTCGCTTGCGCAGTTTCTTTCCCTGCCCGCGCTGATGCTCTACGGCATGTTCTTCGTATATCCGCTGCTTAGCGGAATCGGTTTGAGCATGACCGACTGGGACGGCATGGGCGAGGCGTCCTTTGTTGGACTGCAGAATTTCATCGACTTTTTTCATGATGCGCGCGCCATCCACGACATCAAGACGACGCTGTTTTTTGCAATCGGCAGCGCGGTGTTATTGAATCTGGTCGGTCTGGGATACGCGCTGTTGATGAATGGCAATTTTCGCGGCAAGAGCATTGCGCGCGTCATTATTTACCTGCCCGCGATCATCAGTCCCCTGATTATGGGGTATATCTGGTTTTTCCTGCTGCAGCCTGGACGGGGATTTCTCTATTATGCTTTTGCGCAGCTTGGACTTCCGGATTTAATCGGCAGTTGGATGAGTTCCTATCCTTCGGCGCTTCTTGTGCTGGTGCTCGTCAACGTTTGGCAGTTTTCCGGCATGACGATGATTATCTACCTTGCGGGTCTGCAGTCGATTCCTACGGAACTTGGCGAGGCGGCGCGCATTGACGGCGCAAACGCCTGGCAGCGATTCCGGAGCGTGACGATTCCAATGCTGATGCCCGCTATCCGCATCAACGTGGTAACGAATATCATCGGCTCGCTTTCGGTGTTCGACGTGATTATGTCGCTGACCGAAGGAGGACCCGGATACGCGACGGAAAGCCTCTCAATTTATATTATGCGCATGTGCTACGGCAGCCGGACGGGGTATTCCACGGCGGTTGCGATGATCCTCTTCTTTATTATCCTGTTGCCCGTGCTGGTCTCCATGCGCCTCACGCGGCAAAAGAGCTAGGGAAGGAGGGCGTATTATGAAAGAGAACAAGTGGTTCCGCGCGGTGCGCTGGGTGTTGATTCTGCTGATCTGCGCGCTGTGCATGATTCCGTTTTATGTGCTCCTCGTGCTGGCGCTCAACGCGCCGTCGCGCGTGTTTTATGAAGGCAACTTGTTCGTGCCGGACTTTTACTGGCAGAATTTTATCGACGCGTGGAACAAGTCCAAAATTGGCGCCGCAATGATCAACTCCGCCGTGATTACGGGCGGCACGCTGCTGCTCACCGTCGTAACCGGTGGTCTTGCGGGGTACGCCATCGCGCGGCATACGTCAAGGTACAACAAATTTGTGTTTGGCCTTCTGATCGGTTGTATGATGATTCCCGGCATCATCAATACCGTTCCGCTGTATGTGCTCATGCGCAAAATCCACGCCATCGATACGCTTTGGGGCATGATCTGCGTCTGCTCGGCGCTCGCCATGCCGTCCGCCGTGTTTATCTACGCAACCTTTATCAAAGCGCTGCCGAAGGAGCTGGACGAAGCAGCCGCGCTGGACGGGTGTTCTCCGTTCGGCACGTTCTGGCGGGTTATCTTTCCCGTAATCAAACCGGCAACCGCTTCCTTTGTAATCCTCAACGGCTTCGGCATTTGGAACAACTATGCCCAGGCGGTGTTCTTTCTGCAGACCCGAGCCAAACAGAATATTCCGCAGGCGCTGTCCGTGTTCTTTCAGCAGTTTGCGGGGGCGAAGTGGCACCTGATGGCGGCGACGGCGATTATCGCGATCATTCCGGTGATCGTCATCTTTCTTGTGTTTCAGCGGCAGTTCATCAGGGGACTGTCGGACGGAGCGCTGAAAGGCTGACGGGAAGGAACGGACTTATGGAAATCTATCCGGAAAAAGGGCGGTATCTGCCCGGCGAACCCATCGAGATGACGATTCTATACGACGGGAATGCGGAGCGCTTCCGCGTTTCCGTCTTTTTGCTGGAACGGCGACTGTATGTGCAGGAAATTCCGCGCACCGGCGGGCAAACGCGCGTAACCCTCAAACCGATCTATGCGGAATTCTGCGGCCTGGGCGTCCTCTGCGAAACGGAGCACGGCGAGAGCTGCTGCTCCGCTGTCGACGTGCAGGACGGGAACCGCGCGTTTCGCTACGGGTTCCTCTCCGACTTTTCACCGGAGGAAACAGACGAATATGACGTTCTTGCCATGGCGAAACACCATGTGAACGCAGCGCAGTTTTACGACTGGTCTTTTCGCCACGATACGCTTGTTTCGGAGACGGAGGAATACGCCGACATGATGGGCAAGCGAAACTCGCTGGAGGTCATTCGCCGCAAGATCGAAAGCTGCCACGCGCGCGGTATGCGTGCGCTCGGTTACGGCGCGATGTATGCCGCGAGCGAAGCATTCGCGGTAAAACACGCGGATTGGCGACTGTATGCGCGCAAGGGCGATCCGCTGCGCTTCATTGGCGTGTTTGCCATTATGAACCTTGAAAGCGGCTGGGCGGAGCACATCGTTTCGCAGTACCGTGCGGCCGTTCAGGCGGGATTCGACGGCATTCATATGGACACCTACGGTTTTCCTAAAACCGCGCTGGACGCGTCCGGCAAAACGTTGCATTTGGAAGACGATTTTTCACCGCTCATCCAGCGAACGAGAGAAGCGCTGCCGGAAGCGACGCTCGTATTCAACAACGTTGGCGGCTGGCCGGTCGAGCGAACCATGGACTCGCCAGTTGACGCGGTTTATATCGAAGTGTGGCCGCCGTTCGAACGGTATGAGCACATAAAGCAGATCATCCTTTCGGCAAAAGCGGCAAAAAAACCAGTCGTGCTGGCGGCGTATCCCGCGCCGTTTCGGCTGGATACGCCAAAACGCGCGCTGGAGGCGCAGCTCGTCCTCATGAGCGCCATTGCCGCGCACGGAGCGACACAGCTCTGGTTTGGCGAACAAAACGCGGCTCTGACGCAGGGGTATTATGCGGACTATACGCGCCTTTCGGCGGAGCAGGAGCATTTGCTCCGCGCATACGACGATTTCATTGTGCGCTATCAAGCGCTCCTCTTCAGCGACGCGCTGACGGACGTTAGCTGGACGCACTGCGGCTGGGACAACGAAGAATACGCTTGCGATGTGCCGTACAGCGTCAGCGGGGAAGGCGGCAAACTGTGGCTGATCCTGCGTGAAGACCATACCCGAAAGCTGATCGTGCTGATCAACCTTTGCGGGGACGAGTCTTCACTGTGGAACGCAGGGCGCGCCGCGCCCGCGTCGCTTACGAACGTGACTCTGCGCGCGCAGGTGTTCAAGGCGGTTGTGCAGGTATGGACGGCTTCGCCGGATCGGAACCTTGGCGCGGCTGAGCCGATTGATTTTGTGGTGGAACAGGGCGAACACGGGAATTCTGTTCAGATGACGCTGCCGCAGATTGAGCGAGTCGCGATTCTCTATTTGGAGACGGAACTATGATAGAAAAGCAAGCCTGGTGGAAAGAGCGGGTGTTTTACCAAATCTACCCGCGCAGTTTTCTGGATACGAACGGGGACGGAATCGGCGATTTAAGCGGGATCATTGAGAAGCTGGATTATTTGAAGTCCCTCGGAATCGGCGCAATCTGGCTCTGCCCGGTGTACGATTCGCCCAACGACGACAACGGTTACGACATTCGGGATTACGAAGCAATCATGCAAGAGTTTGGCACGATGGCGGACTTTGACGCGCTGCTGGAAGGCCTGCACGCGCGGGACATCAAGCTCGTAATGGACCTCGTGGTCAACCACAGTTCGGACGAGCACAAGTGGTTTACCGAATCCCGCAAGGCAAAGGACAACCCGTACCGCGACTACTATATCTGGCGCGACGGTAAGGACGGCG
>JBDKTD010000255.1:0-4363 GCA_039680365.1 Clostridiaceae bacterium | reverse complement strand
AATCGCACTTGCGAAACAGAAAATAGAGCGCGGCGGCGGAAAAAACGATTTTGGCGATCGTTTTCCATGCTTGATTCTTCTTTTTTGCCGTTTGTTCCGTCATTCGGCGCTCTCTGCGGCGTTCGCCACATCTCTTGCCCGTTCGAGCAACCGTTCAAGCGTTTGCACGATGCCGCGCCAATCCAGCGCTTCCACATCGGCAGCCGGAGCGGCCTGCGCCCGCATGGCGGTTTGCAGCGCGCTTTGGAGCGCCGCGCTGTCTTCCAGCGGCACAAACGCCGCGCCAAACGCGGCAAACTGCCGGTGCGCGGGGATATCGCTCAGCACCACGCGGCAGCCGGAAGCAACCGCTTCCGCCGCGGAAATACCAAAGCTCTCGAACCGGCTCATAGAGGCGAACACGCTGGCGCGCGCAAGCGTTTCCTTGAGCAGATCGCTCTTGTTATCGATCCAGCCGAGGAATTGCACCTGCTCGGAAACGCCGCAGTCGGCGGCAATCTTTTCCAGCTCGGCGCGATAAGGCCCGTCGCCCGCAACGCGCAGCACCCAGCCTTCGGGCCGGAGCGCGGCGTACGCGCGGATAACGTCCTGCACGCCCTTTGGCATCTGGAGTCGGCAGAGCGTAAGGATTGCCTGTTCCTTCGGCCCACGCCGGTAGGTATCCGTGTTGATTCCGTTCGGCACGATTTCACAGCGAATGGAAGGGTCGGCTTTCCAGATGAGTTCCTGTAAAAAGGGCGATGGCGCGGTGACAAAGCTGGCTTTCGAACAAATCTTCTTCCAGGGTTTCCGCAGCATTTTATGCAGAAAGCGGAAGCGGTTCTGGTTGTAGCCTTCCACATCGCTTCCGTGCGCGGTGCTTACAAACGGCAGGCCGTACCGCTTTTTCAGCCAGACGGCCAAGAGCCCCGTGGGGAAAATAAAATGCGAATGCACCACGTCGTAGGTATGCGTTTTCAGATGGCGCTTCAAAAAGAGCCGCGCCGCGATCAGGTAGGTCAGCTGCTCCCAGGGGTAGCAGACGAACGCCTTGGTGCGCAGGCACTTGACGCGGTGCACCTCCACGCCGTCTACGATTTCGTGCTTGGGCAGGTCCTTATATGCCATGGTGACGACGCTGACTTCGTGGCCGCGCGCCGCCAGATGCCGCGAAAGATCCGCCGCAACCGGGGAAGCGCCTCCGCCGATGGGCGGGTATTCGTAGTTCAGCACCAGTATCTTCATTGTTTTGCCTTCCTGTCAGGGGCGATTGCGATTGAATCGTTCCCTTCTGCTCCGGAGAAGCGTTGTCCGCGATCTCGCGGATACGGTTCGCTTATTTCTGCTCCAGAGAAGCGTTGTCTACGATCTCGCGGATACGGATCTCTTATTTCTGCTCCGGAGAAGCAGAGTCATAAATCTCACGAATATTATACGACTTGTCGTTCGTGGTTTCGCGGTAGGTCTTGGAAACGATATCCGCAATCAGCCCGAACACGAAGAATTGAACGCCCGTAATCAGCAGCAGTGCGGTCAACAGCGGCCATTCGGTGTTGCCGACTTCGCCGTGCACGATAAAGTACACCACGGTAACCACGCCGGAGACGCCGCCGAGCATCAGCAGCACGAGCCCGGTCGTGCCGAAGAGGTGCAGCGGGCGGGAAGCGAATTTGGACCAGAACCAGAGGCTGATCATGTCCACGAATCCCTTAAAGGTGCGCTTCCAGTTATACTTGGTGACGCCCGCCGTACGCGAACGGTGGTTGACCACCATTTCGCCGACGGTGAATCCCTTGATCTTGAGAATCGCGGGGATAAAGCGGTGCATTTCTCCGTAGAGATGCACGCCTTCAAAGCATTCCTTGCGGTAGACCTTGAGGCTGCAGCCGGAATCGTGGATGCCGTCGCGCACGATCAGCCAGCGCAGAAAGTTCGCCCCGCGGGACGTAAAGCGCTTGAAAAACGTATCCTTGCGGTGCTTGCGCCAGCCGCTGACCACGTCGAGCTTGTTCTCTTCGAGGTAGGCAATCAGCTTGGGGATGTCGGTGGGGTCGTTTTGCAAGTCTCCGTCCATGGTGACAATATAGTCGTACTGCGCGGCGTGAATGCCCGCGTCCATGGCTGCCGTCTGGCCGAAGTTGCGGCGCAGGCAGATGAGTTTGACCGGAACGAGCGTCTTTGCCAGTTCAACGGTTTTGTCCTTCGACCCGTCGTCCACAAAAATAATCTCGTACGGCAGACCCGTATCATCCAGCACGGCTTTGATCTGGCGGTGGAGTTCCAGAACGTTCCCTTCCTCGTTAAACAGAGGCGCTACGACCGAAATGCCCTTCATGCTGCGTTCCCCTTCTTTCTCTTGCCGTGCCGTTCAGAACGCACAGCAGACTCTACAGCGCCGCCGCTGCGGCGGAAACTCCCGCGTGAACGCCGAGGTGCGGCACGTGATACGTCAGCGTTACCTGATTTTCACCCGCATTCAGCAGCACGCCCGTAAACGGCCGTCGATCAGTTCCAAATCGGCGGGCTTTCTATTTACCGTTACGTTCCAACCGCGTTCGGAAAAGTCATTCAACCTTTCATTTGATACAGTTGAATCCGAGAACCCTCATAATAATACGTGTACGACAACTCGTAACTGGAATCTAGTATCGAAATTATATCTTCGTTTTTCACATCTTCGCATAGAATCCACTTTGGTTTTTTTGTCTGCAGAAACGCAGTATATCTCGTTATTATGCCCGGATCCACTTCGGCGTGCCATTCCGTTAAGACACTGTTCGGATAAATCGGCTTCAAATCTGTTAGAATGAATATTGGACTTGCGTCATTTGATAAATTATAGACCGCAACTTCTGTTATATCATCCTTCGGTATCCGGTTGATAATACTGCGCAATTGGCTCTTCTGTATATTTGCATATCCTGCTTCTATAACAGCGGGATTGTAAGGAATGACTTCCACCCGAAGATTAATATTGTAAACAAAAACAACGATAAGCGCCAAGACAGCAGAATACTGAACCAATGTTTTCAGTTTACTGTTTGAATCTGAGTGTTCCGACGAACTCATAAAAAAGCAAAAAACAATAGGAATAAGAGGTGCAGCATTGATGAAGTAATGAGGATATGAATTACCCCCCAAACACATATATGCGATCAACGCTCCCGTTACAATCAAGAAAATACCTTTATATGACTCTTTCCTGATTAGCAGATACAACCCCGTGAGCCAGGATAGTAATATTGGTGTTGCATAAAAAATCTTTGAATTTGTCAATGTAGTTAACGATGCGTGCACACGTGAATATTGAAAATTGAACAAGAATGTTCCATTTATAAACGAAACGAATGCGTTATTGATATAGAAATAGGCCGCTACTGGAATAAACACTACCAAGGCGCCGAAAATTACAAACAGAGCATTTTGTAAAATCATCTTCCACTGCTTTTGTCTTGCTAAAAACCATACGATGCACAGTATTCCGACGCAGGGAATCAAAGCATTGTTGATACGGATGAGAGCGATCATCATAAAACAAACGCCATAAATAAATGAGTAGATTTTCGGATGAGAGACGGCGGTTCCCTCAGCGTTGGATTTTTTTTGTTTCTTTAACCATTTCGACTGAAAGAGCAGCATGCAAAAGATAAAAGGCAAACTATATTCTTCAGAAAGATTCCCTTCACCAAAGACCATACCCAAGTATAAAATCATAACCGCAAGAATAATGACGCTATACATTTTATTGACGAATTGCCTTACAGTAAGATAGGCGAGTGAAAGGGAGATTGAGAAAAAAACAGATTGAACGAGGAACAATCCAAGTCGAGTATTGGAAAACATGTATCCCAGCGCATTGATCATAAACAGCACAGGTCCTTTATGATCAAAGTAATCTCGATACGGAATAATCCCCTCTAGCCATAACTTACCAATCGATTGAAAAAACGCTGAATCAAATCCAAAGCAATCGGGTTTGAATAGAGTTGTCGAACTTGAAAAATGTAATATAAACAAAAATGCTACAATCCATATGCCTAGAATATAAGGCATTTCATTGAATGCCTTACTCCTAGTCTTTGTATTGCTTCCCATTTACTTTCCTCCGAATATCATTTTGCATTGAACCACATTTATTTCCCCGGGTCAATTGGTTCGGCTCGTTGCATGTTTGCAGGTAAGGGTTACTGTTTCACATCAAACACTACGAACGCATCGTCCTGATAGATAATACCGTCTAGATAAGGAAATTGCTCTTTACTGTATGCAGCATACTCCTTTGCGTTCCAAACTAAAAACGTCCGGCCGGAAGGGAGCGTGTTTTGATGCGTTCTGACCTGCAGCCATGGATAGATATCGGGAGACTGCGTCGTGTTTTTATCAA
>JBDKTD010000014.1:0-20018 GCA_039680365.1 Clostridiaceae bacterium | reverse complement strand
CCGTAGCTCGCCTGCAGATGGACGTTCTTGATTGCGCATCCCGCTTCCCGTAAACGGGCGACGGTCGCCTCCAGCGCCTCCGCCTGCATCAGCGTAAAGGCGCGCGCTTCCGGTGCGTCGGAATCGTCCGCGCAGAGGTGGGAGTAAACGCCCTGAACATCGAGGTTTCGGCAGGCAAAGATCGTTTGGATATCCTCAAAGCGTTCGCACCGTTCGCCGAGACGGCGCATGCCCGTATCGAGCGCAATTTGCACGGATATCTTTTTACCGTACCCGTTCAAAAGCGCGGCATAGGCTGCGTCCACGACCGTCTGCGTCAGGCGATACCGGCGCAGAAGCGCAAACTGCATGGGGTGTGAGTACCCCAGAATCAGGATTTCGCCGCGAATACCGCTCTTTCGCAGTTCCACGCCTTCCAAAACGGTTGCGACGCAAAACGAAAAAACGCCGAGCCGGTTTAGCTCCCGCGCCATCAAAACCGCGCCGTGGCCGTAAGCGTTGGCCTTGACCACCGCCATCAGCTTGCAGCCGCCGGGCGTCAGTTCTTTAAGCGCGAGGACATTGCTTTTGAGCGCGGCGCGGTCGAGTTCGATCCACGCGCGGCTCATGCAAAACCGCTTTTGGCGCGCGGAAAGCAGCGCAATCGGCAGGGAGAGCAGAAACGACAGTGACACAACCGCCAGAAAATGAAGCACGCTGTTCTGCGCGAGCGGCAGGAACGCGGCGTTCAGCTTAGCAGAAAGGCGAACCAGCACGATGCTGAGCGGGTGCAGCAGGTAGATCCAAGCGGAGAGGACGCGCAGGCGCTTGTTCGCCGGAGCAGGTTTTTTAACGAGCAGCGCAAACAAAAAGAACGAGCAGACAGGCAGCAACAGATACATGCTGTCGTGTCTCGGCCAACCGAGAAAGCGCAGCGCGAGCGCTTCCGCCGTCATCAGCGCCAGAGAGAGAAGAAAACCTGTCCAAAGCAAGCCGCGCGGCAGTGTTTTATTAGCATTGCCGAACCATGCGCCAAGGCAGAGAAACAGCGGCGCGTAGAACAGCCCGTTGCGCGTATACGAAAACAGTCCAAACCCCGCTTTGTAAACCGCAAGCAGCGCGGGGACCTGACCTGCCGCGCCAAAGTAACTGTCCCCCAGCAAGCCAATGAGATAGAGCGCCGATGCGGCGATCAGTACGCCGCGAAACCGCACAAGGCGGCTGAGCAGCCAAACAAGCAGCGCGCCGAGGATGGCCGCCGGAAGGTACCAGAGATGGTAAAACGTTCCGTCAAAGAACACCTTGCGGAGGATATCCCCAACGCCCGCCTGCTGAAAATGCCCCGCGTAGAAGTTGAGCGGCAGGTACAGAAGCGTGGCGACACCGTAGAGCAGGGCGTTTTTTTTGACAAACCGCAGGAGCGCGCGCGTATCCCGCGGGGAAGCAAACAGCGTCTGCGGCAGCACAAAACAGCCGGTCGCCATCAGAAAAAATGGCACAGCAAGGCGTGCGAGCACTCTGGTGAGCAGAAAGTCCGCGTCCGGGTTCACAGAGGAAAGGGGAGAGGTGTGGATGCAGAGAACGAGCAGCGCCGCCACCACCCGAAAAGAATCCAGCCTGCCGTATTGTTTATCTCCCGTCATGCATGACTCTCCACTCGGTGATCAAAAATCCGTCGCTGTTGTTGCCGGATACGGCGTAGGAGCAGTGCGGGTCGGCGGTAAAGCGCGTTATCCCGCCCAGTTCCGCCTTGAGAAAACAGACTTTAATCATCCCCTGCGCCACCGGGCATGCAAGCCACTCCCCGCCGTACGGGAACTGCCGGATATAGTCGATATACTCTTCCAGCGTCAAGTTCATTTGCTCCATCGCGCTGGCGTGCGGAATGCCGACGTAGCGGAAATGCCAGGGCTCGTGCGCAATCTGCGTAACACTTTCCTTGCCCTTCGGGTAGCGCTCGATCCAGCCGAACGCCGCCGCCTTTTGCCGCAGCGCGCGGCAGACGCCGGAATCCGGAAACTCAGGGCAGAGCGCGTCCTTTTCCGGCGCGTGGACGCCCAAATCGACGGCGAGTCCGGTTTGATGCTCGCTGTGGCTTGGACGGGCGACGAACTTACTTGTAAACGCCTCGCCGCGTTCGGCCAGCGCGCTTTGATAAATCGCTTCCTGCTCGGCGCTGGAACGCCAGCCGCTGCAGACGCTGACCGTCTTCCAGCCGCCGACCGCGTCCATCAGACGATTCAGCGAGGGGCGCGCGCTGTTAAGCAGCAGGATGTTCCCGCTGTCGGAAGGGAAGGGGACAAGGTTGCTATGCGCGGGTTCGCTCTTGAGCGGGTGCTGCGCGTTGACCAGAATCAGACTGCCGGAAAAAACACCGTTTTGCGGCAACAGAACCGTTTTCATGCGCCGACCGCCTGCTCGATGGCGCGCGTGATGACGTCCTCAAACGAAACGCCCGCCGCCTTCATCATGTTCGGAAACCGGCTGTGGGACGTAAAGCCGGGAATCGTGTTGACCTCGTTGAAAACGATCCTGCCCTCCGGCGTGTAAAACACGTCCACGCGGGCAAACCCGCTGCACCCGAGCGCGCGGTAGATGATCTTTGCCGTCTGCTTGATCTGCCCGGTTTTTTCCGGCGGAATCCTGGCCGGAACGTGCAGCGCGGAGGTTTTGAGCGTGTATTTTTCCGTATAGTCGAAAAACCCACCGGAGAGTTCCACCTCGTCCAGCTCGCCGACCGTAAGCGTTTCGCTGCCCATTACGGCGCAGCCGACCTCGAAGCCGGAAATGGCCTGCTCCAGCAGAACCGTATCGTCAAACTGAAACGCTAACTGAATCGCTTCTGCAAGCGCACTTTGCTCCGCCACCCGGCTGACGCCGAACGACGAGCCCGCCCGAACCGGCTTGACAAACAGCGGATAACCGATTCTTCCCGCCGCGCGGCGCGCAGACTCCATGCCGGAGACGCAGTTCAGCGCGAACGACTGCGGAACGGATACGCCTTCCGCCGAGACTAATTTATGCGCGCGGTCCTTATCCATGCAGAGCGCGGAACAGGCCGCTCCACAGCCGACGAGCGGAATTCCCGCGAGTTCAAACATGCCCTGCAGCGTTCCGTCCTCGCCGTTTTTTCCGTGCAGAACGGGGAACGCGGCGTCTATGGACGCGCGCTCAGCACCCTCCGGGCGCAGGAAAAGCAAGTTTTGGTTCGACCTGCTGGGACTGAACGCAACGGGCGTGCAGTCCGCGCTGTTTTGCCATTGATCTGTGGAGATTTTTTCGAGCGCGCCGGAAAACGCATACCAGTCCCCCTCCGGCGTGATGCCGATGGGGAGCGGCTTGAACCGCGCCCGGTCAATATGGCAAAGAACGGAGTATGCCGAGGCGAGAGATACGGCGTATTCCGGCGAACAGCCGCCAAAGAGGACGGCGATGGTCTTTTGGTTCATACTGGATCTCCTCCTGATTCAATAATTGTTTCTTCGGGGAGCGGATAGCCGATTTCGCACCGGTTGCGGTAAAGAAGCCGTTCGCTGAAGAGCGCGCCCGTCTCCGCGCTCACGGTCTGGCGGACGATATCGACAAGCTCGATTACCTTGCCGTTCTCCCGAATGTAGCGGGGCGTTTTGCTGAACGCGCGAAAACGCACTCCGTCGTCGCGGTTTGTATAGATGCTGGCGGTGATGAACGCCTCGTCGAACGAAATACCGATTTGGTAAATAGCGTCGGTTTCATTTTTGACTTTGAGGTCGAGCCAACCTTCCGAGATCGTGGCGTCCACGCCGATTGGCGCGTTGCTTGGCGGCTCAGGGAAATCCTTTACGGCGTGGCCGTGCCGCTCGACAATGGTCAGCGGGGAGTTCAGAAACATCCAAAACAGTGAGTTACTCATTTGACACAACCCTCCGCCCGGCGCGGTGGTGAGCTTGCCGTTGATCACGACGAGACCGTCGCGGTAGGGCGTATGCCGGTCGGCGTTTCGCGCAAGGTACCAAAAGGAGAAGGTTTCCCCGGGACGGATGACGACCCCGTCCAGTACTGCTGCGGCGAGTTTGAGGTTAAAAACCTTGTTCTCCTGAAACGCCATGTCGAAACCGGTCGCGCCGTTATACAGCGGGCAGCTCGTTTCAAACAGCAGGCAGGGAAGTGTGTCTTTGGACTGCGCGCGGCAGTAGCGGTTTTGATCCAGCAGCATCCCTGCGTAAAAACAGAAGATTCGCTGGCGCTTTCGAAGCTTTTTGAGCAGCGGTGATTGTCTGAGCGCGTTTTGTAAAGTCATCAACTTGCCTTTCCAAATCAAAAAAATGCCTGTCCGGCCGACAGCTAGATGCTATCAAACACGTACAGGCAGTTCGTTAAGTTTGAGTTGTAATAATCCTAAGATTTTCTTAAGTATAAGAGCGTTTTTTCTTAACGCGTACAGGCAGCGCCGATGCGGCTGCCGCAAAAGGCAGGCGCGCTACACGGGAAGCTTCACGGTAAAGGTGGTTCGGCGCTCGTTACTCTGCGCCTGAATCGTACCCCCATGGAGGGTTACGATCTCCTTTGCAATGGAAAGCCCAAGTCCGGATCCGCCGGTATCGGAAGCGCGCGCTTCGTCCAGACGGAAGAACTTTTCAAAGATCGCGGAGAGCTTGTCCGCCGGAATCGTCGGCCCCTGATTCTGAAATGAAATCAGAACCGAAGCGCCGACCTTTTTTGCGGTAATCAGGATGGGTGTGCCGGGGTCGCTGTAAGCCGCGGCGTTTTTGAGGATATTGTTGAACACCCGCGCAAGCTTTGTGGAATCGCCGCTGACGGAGAGGGTTTCCTCCGCCTCCAGCACCGCCGTGTTGCCGCGTTCATTGAGGATCGGGTAAAACTCGTCCATCAACTGAACGAGCATGTAGTACAGGTCGATGGGCTGCTTTTCCAGCTTGCTCTGCTGGGAGTTGTAGCGCGTAATTTCGAAGAACTCGTTGATGAGTTTTTCGAGGCGGTTCGCCTTGTCGAGCGTGATGCGCGTATACTTCGCCCTTTGCTCGGCGGGCATATCGGGCGCTTCGTCGAGCAGGCTGAGGTAGCCGATCACGGAAGTCAGCGGCGTTCGGATATCGTGCGCCAGGTACACGACCAAATCGTTCTTTCGCTGTTCCTCGCGCTTTGCCGTCTCGGCGCGCTGCTTGAGCTTTTGCCGGACTTCGTTGAGCTTGACTTCCATGAATCCAAGTTCGGGACTCATCTGAATGCGCGATTCCGACTCTTCCGCAAGCAGATCGATGCCTTTTACGATCTCGTCAAAAAAGCGGGTGAACCACGGCATGAATAGCCGGATGAGAATGAAAAACACAACGATGATCGCAAGTACCATGAGAAAGTCCAGGTTGTTGCGAATCGCTTGCTGGTAGAGATCCAGCGCGTTTTCCCAGCTGATATTCAATACTCTCGAGAAAATTCGAACCAACAGGTCGGCAAATCTGCCCGTGACAAGGATGCGGAATCCGAATATGATTCCCACGGACAGCATGAGCACGAAGGCGGTTTGATAAAACAGCCGGAACAGCAGCTTTTCGTACGCTTTGCCTTTGAGTGATCTATTGCTCAATTTTGTATCCTACCCCCCATACCGTTCGAATGTAGCTCGGGTTTTCCGCCGTATCGCCCATCTTTTCGCGCAGGTGGCGAATATGTACCGTAATGGTATTGTTGCTTTTGCTGTAGTATTCGTCCTGCCAGATTTCGTGAAACAACTCTTCGGCGCTCACGACGCTGCCTTTTCTCTCCAGCAGGATGCGAAGGATGGCAAACTCGGTCGGCGTCAGCTCCAGCGGGCGCTCGTTGAGCATGCAGGCGTGGTTGGAAACATCCATCGTCAGCCCGCCGTGGACGAGCACCGCCGCGTGCGGCAGGGCGGTTTGCGCGGGGTTGTACTTTTTATACCGGCGCAGCTGCGCTTTCACGCGCGCGAGCAGCTCGAGCGGGCGGAACGGCTTTGTAATGTAGTCGTCCGCGCCAAGCGTCAGGCCGTTGATCTTGTCGGACTCCTCGTCCTTGGCCGTCAGCATAATCACAGGGTAGGCGTACTGCTCGCGAATCTTGCGGCAGAGCGCAAATCCGCTGATATCCGGCAGCATCACGTCCAGAATCGCAAGGTCGAGGTCTGTGGATTCGATGCAGGCGAGCGCTTCCGTTGCGGAATAGAACTTATAGACCGAATAGTCTTCGTTTTCCAGATAGACTTCGACCAAGTCCGCAATTTCATGTTCGTCGTCTACGACCAATATCTTATCGCGCATGCTTCTTGCTTCTTTCCGAGGGTTTGCTCCACTACTATACTACCAAATCCAATGTGGGTAATTGTGAATTTTATCATAAGAAATTATTGGTATTTCTTAGGAATTCCGTCGGTTTGTTTACGCGGCAAAGCCGAAGAGGCGACTTATGCCTGCCGTTAAACGCCCGGAGGCAATGGAGTAAGGAGCTGCGTTTCGACCGTGAAAATTACGAAAAAACCTTCGGAAGGCTCTTGACAACAAAAACACTGAGTAGTATATTGTGCATACACAATATACACAGTTAGTGCAGACGATAGGGGGCAATCCGGTTGGAAATTTTAACGGTTGAAAATCTGAGCAAGCGTTACGAGAAGTTTGAGCTGAAGGGAGTTTCTTTTTCGCTGGAACCGGGATACATCATGGGCTTTATCGGCCGCAACGGCGCGGGGAAGACCACGACGCTCAAATCCATGTTGAATCTGGTTCACCCGGACGGCGGAAGCGTGCGCGTCCTGGGCAAAGAGTTTCGGGAGCACGAGCTGGAGCTCAAACAAAAAGTTGGATTTATGCTGGGCGGCGTTACGTTTTATCCAAAGCAGAAGCTGAAGGCGATTACCCAGGTCGTCCGTCGTTTTTACGACGAGTGGGACGACGCGCTTTTTGAGAACTATCTTGTTCAGTTCGGCCTCAATCCGGACAAGAGAGTGGAAGAGCTTTCAAGCGGTATGCAGGTAAAGTACGCGCTCGCGCTCGCGCTGTCCCATAACGCAAAACTCCTGATACTGGATGAACCGACGAGCGGGCTTGACCCGGTTTCACGCGACGAGCTGATGGGGCTGTTCCAGCAATTAATAGAGAACGGGGAACGAAGCATTCTCTTTTCCACGCAGATTACCTCCGATCTGGAAAAATGCGCGGACTATATTACCTATATCAAAAACGGAAGAATCATCGCCAGCGCGGAGAAGGATTCGTTTTTGGATTCGTACCGCCTCGTGAAAGGCACCGCGGCGCAGCGAACCGACGAGGTGACGCGCTGCCTGATTGGAATCAAGGAACATGCGTTTGGGTTCTCGGGACTTGTCAAAACGGAAGATTTCTCCGCCTGCGCCGGACTCGAAATATCTCCCGCCGATATTGAGAATATCATGATCTATTTAGAGATGGAGCGTTCGATATGAAGAATTTACTCTATAAGGAGTTCAAACTGGCGCTCAGTCCGGTGATGCTGGTGTATCTAGCCTGCAGCGTGTTGCTGCTCATTCCCAGTTGGCCGTTTTTCTGCGCGTTTTTGTATCTTTTAACGGGGTTTCTCGTGATGTTTTTCAACGCGCGCGCCAATCGGGACATTTTCTTTACCGCTTGCCTCCCAATCCGGAAACGTGATATCGTTTACGCAAGGGTATACACCATCGTGCTCTTCGAGCTGATGCAAGTCGTTGTGGCGATTCCATTTGCGTGCCTTTATCCATTGATTTCCCCGCAGGGCAATACGGCTGGTATGAATCCCAACTTCGCGTTTTTCGGGTTCCTGCTGATCCTGTACGCGGTTTTCAACGCCATCCTGTTCCCCTGGCATTACAAAACGGCGTATCAGGTCGGAATGCCGATGTTCACCGCGATTTTTGTCTGGATGCTGATTGCCGGCGGTGTAGAAGTGGCCGTCCACGTCGTTCCCGTTTTGAACAGCAGCCTGAACGCCGCTGGCACCGGGCACCTGGGAAGTCAGCTCCTCGTTCTTGGCGCGGGTGCGGTGTTTTTCATTCTCTTTACGTGGCTGGCAGCCCGGAAGGCAGCGCGAAATTTTGATAAGGTTGATGTGTAACGAATGGATATCGTCCTTTCCAATACATCGGATAAACCCATTTACCGGCAGCTCTTTGAGCAGATTTCCGCTCAAATTGTGAAGGGCGAGCTGGCAGCGGACGCCTGCCTTCCGCCAATCCGGACGGTCGCCAGAGAGCTGGGCGTCAGCGTAATCCCGGTCAAAAAAGCCTGGGAAGATCTGGAGCGGGCGGGCTTTATTTACACGATGGTGGGCAGGGGGTGTTTCGTTGCACCGCTGGTCGCGTCCGAACGCAGCGGCAAGAAGGAGAGCCTCGCCATTGACAGGCTAAAAAAGGACGTCGCTTTTTACAAAGGGCTGGGGCTGTCGCTGGAGGAACTGCTGGAACTGATTCGAAGAAACTATGAAGCGTAAGAAAACGTCCGCCAAACGGCGGACGTTCTTCTTTCCCTCGGGGGTGTGTCGTTCCGCGTAAACGGGTGTACCGCCCGATAGAATCGCTCTATCCCTGCCAAGACGGCGTCCGGCGAGACGACGGGAGAAAAGAAATCCTCCGCGACGAAGGCGGGCACCAAGACGCCGTAACGCGCCTGCCGGAGCAAGGCGTATGTCGAGGTATCGCTATCGGTTGCGTTAAAACGACCGTAATCGCTCTCTTATTCAGACGGACTTGCTTTAAGCAGCGGGTTAAAACGCGCCGGTTTGCGTTTTTGCCTGCGTATGGTATGATGAATTGGTTCGTAGTGCAAAGTAATTTCGGCTGCCCTGCATATAAGGAGAGAGATCATGACCGATTCGGAAATCGAGAAGCTGCTCAACGCGGCGCTCAAAGACATGTTTTACAGCGTGATGCGCCTGCAGGAGCAGAGCGTATCCAAACTCGCAAACGGCAGCCTCAGCCGCACGGAGATGCACGCGCTGGAGATCGTGCAGGACGTCCCCGAAGCGACGCTGACGCAGATTTCGGATATCCTGGGAGTTACGAAAGCGACGGTGAGCGTATCCGTCAACCGGCTCGTCGAAAAAGGGTTTCTGCTCAAGGCGGCTTCCGAAAACGACCGCAGAAAGAGCATACTCAGGCTCACCGAATCCGGCGAGCAGATGTGCAAAAAACACAAACAGTTTCACGATATGCTCATCCAGGCGGTGCTGCGCGATTTCCATGTTTCCGAGTATCCCGAAGTGCTCAAGTCCATGCAGGCACTTGTGAATTTTTTCAACCACCTAAACGTGTGAAATTGCAGGCTTCTTTCGCGGCGGGTGGACGAAAAGAAGTTTAGCGAAATGTAAATCCGGCGAAAACGCGTAGAAATTCTGCGTTTTTCAACAAATATGCAATCCTGGTCAATCAAACCGCACCGTAAAAAGCAGACTGGTATTTCGGCCTTCTGCAATTCGCAATAAGAGACCGCCCGAAAGACGCGTGCTTGACAAGCGAAAACCGCCATGTTATGATTCTGCGCAAGTTAGTTAGTACTACTAACAATGCGCGGAATCATTCTTTTTTTATACCCCCGCGCGCTGGAAAACCGTGCTGACAAACGCGGACTTATACTTTTTTATTCGGCGAAAGGAATCCTGATGATGGATCTAGACGCAATACTCAGGCTCATGGATCGCGCGGAAAAATCCGCTTTTACAAAGGTGGAAGTGCAGTCGGGCGATTTGCGGCTGACGTTGGAGCGCGGCTCGGCCGCGCCTGCCGCCATGCCCGCAATGACTATTTTGGAAGCGCAGGCAGTGCAGGAGCAAGAGGAGAGAAACACGGTTCGCTCGCCGATCTCCGGCGTGTTCTACCTCTCCAAAGAGCCGGGCGCGGAGCCGTTTGTCTCCGTTGGGGCAAGGGTTTCAAAAGGCGATACGCTCTGCATTATCGAGGCCATGAAGACCATGAACGAAATTCGCTCTCCCCAAAGCGGCGTCATTGCCGGCGTACTCGCCTCAGACGGCGCAACCGTCGCTTCGGGCGAAACGCTGTTTCTGCTGAGCGCGGGAAACTGAAATGCAGACGGTACTTGTGGCAAACCGCGGAGAGATTGCGGTTCGCATCATCCGCACCTGTAAAAAACTGGGGCTTCGCTCGGTTGCGGTCTTTTCCGAAAACGACGAGCATAGCTTGCCCGTGCGCCTTGCGGACGAAAGCGTCTGCATCGGCCCGCGCGCCGCGGATAAGAGTTACTTGAATATCGACGCAATCCTCGCGGCGGCGAAAGCCTACCACGCGGAACTGCTGCATCCCGGCGTCGGCTTTCTCTCAGAAAACGACGCGTTTGCCGAAGCTTGCGCCGAGGAAGGCATACGCTTTGTCGGACCAGCGCCCGCAAGCATGCGCCTGCTGGGGGATAAAGAAGCGGCGCGCAGAACCATGATTGCAAACGGGTTTCCCGTCGTGCCCGGTTCGGACGGAGCGGTGCCGACGCTGAAAGAGGCCATACAGGCCGCGCGAAGCATCGGCTACCCGCTGATGATCAAGGCCGCAAAAGGCGGCGGCGGCAAAGGCATCCGCATCGTGGAGGACGCCGGCGCGCTGGAGCGGGAGTTTCCGCTGGTGCGGCGTGAAGCCGAGATGGCGTTTGGCGACGGCAGCGTCTATCTGGAAGCATATCTGCCGGAAGCGCGGCATATCGAAGTGCAAATTCTCGCCGATACATACGGCAGCGTGCTGCATCTGGGCACGCGCGAATGCACCCTCCAGCGCAAGAATCAGAAGCTCATCGAAGAAGCTCCGGCTGCGAACATTGCGGAAGCGACCCGCGCCGCAATCGAACAGACGGCGGTGGATATCGCCCGCGCGGTGGGGTATCAGAACGCGGGCACGGTGGAATTTTTGCTTGCAAAGGATGGGCGATTCTTTTTTATGGAGATGAACGCGCGTATTCAGGTGGAGCATCCCGTTACCGAGTGCATCTTCGGGCTCGATCTCATCAAGGCGCAGATACAGGTGGCGATGGGGCACCACATTCATATTTCGCAGGAGTCGCTGATTTCGCGCGGGCATGCCATTGAGTGCCGCATCAACGCGGAGAATCCCGCGGAGGGCTTTCGCCCGTCGCCGGGCGTCATTCGCGGCGTTACGCTGCCCGGCGGCAGCGGAATCCGCATCGACAGCGGGTATGCGGCGGGAGACGAGATTTCGCCCTATTACGATTCGATGGTGCTTAAACTCATTGCGTTTGCGGATGATCGCGAGGAAGCGATTCGCCTCTCGCTGGAAGCGCTGAGCGAGCTAACAATAGACGGCATTGAGCACAACGCGGATTTGGCGCGCGCCATGCTGGCGGACGCGGACTTTCGCAGCGGAAGCGTCCATACAAGATGGATTGAGCAATCGTTTTTGCCGCGGTTTCTGAGGGGGCGCCTATGAATCTTTTTTCAGAAAAGATTGAACATGTTCCGCCGCAGACGGGCAGCGAGCCCGGCGCGCTGGATATGCTCCGCTGTTCGCGCTGCGGGCGCGATCTGGTCTCGGAGGTGGTGCTCGCGGGCGACGCGGCATGCCCCTATTGCGGCAACCTGTTTCGCCAGCCGGCGTACCGGCGCATCGAGGCGACCGTGGACAGCGGAAGCTTTATCGAGATTGAGCGCGAAACGGAATCGGGCGATCCGCTCTCGTTTCCCGGCTATCGCAACAAGCTCGAAAAGGAGCGCGTCAAGAGCAAAATGCAGGAGGGCGTCGTCATCGGCAAGGCGACCATCAAAGGCCAGCGCACCGCGCTCGCGGTTATGGACAGCTACTTCATGATGGGCAGCATGGGCACCGTGGTGGGCGAGAAGATCGTCATCCTCGCGGAGTTCGCGCTTACAAACCGCCTGCCGCTTGTCATCTTTTGCGCTTCCGGCGGCGCGCGCATGCAGGAAGGCGTGCTTTCGCTCATGCAGATGTCGCGCACGACCATCGCGCTCGCGCGGCACAGCGCGGCGGGATTACTGCACCTCAACGTACTCACGCACCCGACCACGGGCGGCGTTACCGCAAGCTTTGCCATGCAGGGGGACATCACCCTTGCCGAACCAGGCGCGCTGATCGGCTTTGCCGGCCCGCGCGTGATTGAGCAGACCGTGCGGGACAAACTGCCGGAAGGATTTCAGACGGCGGAGTATCTCTTTGAACACGGTTTGATCGACCGGATTGTCGAGCGCAGAGACATGCGCGAAACGCTGGCAGCGCTTCTTGCGCTGCATAACGCGGGGCGTTCGGAGACGGCGGAGGGGGTGCGCAGATGACGGCGCTAGAAGCGAAACTTCCCAAACAAGCCGGGGCCGCCGGGACGGATTCCGCCTGGGCAAGCGTCATGAGCGCGCGCAAGGAAGACCGCCCGCAGGCGCGGGACTTTATTGAAAAACTATTTCACGGCGTGTTCGAGATGCGCGGCGACCAGTGCATGGGCGACGACGAGGCAATCGTCACCGCCGTGGGGTGGTTTGAAACGTTTCCCGTGACCATCATCGGCCAGCAAAAAGGGCACACTTTGGAGGAGCGCATGCGCTGCAACTTCGGCATGCCTTCCCCGGAAGGCTACCGCAAGTCCATGCGGGCGCTGCGGCAGGCGGAGAAGTTCCGCCGTCCGGTCGTTTGCCTTGTGGATACGCCCGGCGCGTTCTGCGGCGTCGAGGCGGAAGCAAAAGGTCAGGGCCGCGTGATTGCGGAGCATCTGCGCGCAATGGCGACGGTCAAAACGCCCTGCGTCTCGATTATCATCGGCGAAGGCGGCAGCGGCGGCGCGCTCGCGCTCTCGCTGGCGGACCGGCTGATCATGCTCGAGAACAGCTATTTTTCCGTGATTTCGCCGGAGGGCGCAGCGTCGATCCTGTTTAGGGACAGCTCGCTCGCGTCCGAAGCCGCGAAAAACCTGAAGCTCACGGCGGGCGATCTGAAGCGCTTCGGCATTGTGGACAGCATTATCCGCGAGCCGGAGGCGTATTCCCGCTTACAAATGGACGAGAGCGCGGAGGCGGTCAAAAAAGCCATCCGCAATGCGCTGAAGCGGCTGACCGTGATTCCGCCGGATCGGCTGGTGGAACAGCGGCAGCAAAAATACCTGAACATGCGCTGGCACTGATGCTCCGGCGCTTTGAGAATCGCTCGCGGCGATAGAGACCCCGGTTATCCGAAAGATGAGGTGAAACAAGATGTTAGCGCCAGTTTCGATTACGGGCATCGGTAAATGCGTGCCCGAAAAAACAGTGACCAACGACGATCTTGCTCAGCTGGTGGAGACCAGCGACGAATGGATCAGCAAGCGCACGGGCATCCGCTCGCGTCGCATCGCGGTGGAAGAAACCGCCACGGGGCTGGCGATCTCGGCGGCAAGGGACGCGCTCGCCATGTCCGGCGAAGCGCCGGAGGACGTAGGCGTCATCGTCGCCAGCACGATCACGGGAGACGAGCTCACGCCTTCGCTGGCCGGACGCTTGCAGAAAGCGCTCGGCATCCCCACGTGCGCGGCAATGGACGTTTCCGCGGGCTGCACGGGCTTTGTCTACGCGCTCGTGACCGCGGCTTCGCTGATGGAGACGCTGCAAAAGGACGTTGCCATCGTGGTGGCAAGCGAGATTATGAGCAAATACTGTGACTGGAGCGACCGCGCCACCTGCGTGCTCTTTGGCGACGGCGCGGGCGCTGTGGTAATCCGCCGCAGCGAACGCGCGCGCATTTTGCACCCGGTTCTCGCAGCCGCGCCAGATACTGACGACGTGATCGTGCTGAAAAAAGAGGAGCGCGCTACTCCGTTTACGGGCGCGGTTGAATCCCCGCGGGAATCGATCCGCATGAAAGGCGCGGATGTATTTACCTACGCCGTCGCCGTGATGGAAAACACGCTCAACCAGCTTACTGAACGCTGCACAGACAAGCCGATCGATAAGTTCGTTCCGCACCAGGCGAACGAGAAGATTATCGACTTCGTGGTGCGCAGCATGAAGCTGCCGCGGGAGAACTTTTTCGTCAACATTGCAAACTATGCCAATACATCCTCCGCCTCTATTCCGATCGCCCTGTGCGATGCAATGGAGTCCGGCTGGCTGAACGCGGGCGACCGCATCGCCATCGTCGGCTTCGGCTCGGGACTCACCAGCGGCGGAGCGGTGATCGATTGGACCATACAAAACAAAAAGGAGAATCAATAACATGCAGGAAAAAGTAATCGCAAGCCTGATAAACCAGCTGGATCTCAGCCGGGACGCAATCACGATGGAGAGCCGTTTTGTCGAGGATTTCTCGATGGACTCGCTGGACATGGTGGAAATGCTCATCAATCTCGAAAAAGAAACAGGCGTTAAAGTGCCCGTGGAGGAAGTTGGGGATATCCACACCGTAGGCGAACTCATCAAGCACCTCGAAGGAAAGCACCTCGAATGAAAGCACCTCGAAGGAATGCAGCTACGAAGTACCCCGGCACGATCTGCCAACTGACCGGCACGCAGTACCCGCTGATTCAGGGCGGCATGGCCTGGGTTTCGGACGCGAGCTTAGCCGCTGCGGTCTCAATGGCGGGCGGTTTGGGCGTTATCGCCGCGGGCAACGCGCCGCCGGAGTGGGTGGAAACGCAGGTAAAGCTTCTGCGCGAAAAGACGGATAAACCGTTCGGCCTCAACGTTATGCTCCTCAGTCCCTACGTGTCGCAGATTGCCGATCTGGTCTGCGCGCTCAAGGTGCCCGTGGTCATCACGGGCGCGGGCAATCCGGACGCGTATGTCAAGCGCTGGAAGGAAGCCGGAAGCATGGTTGCCCCCGTTGTGGCGAGCCGCGCGCTGGCCATGCTCATGGAGCGAATGGGTGCCGATTTCGTCATTGCGGAAGGCAGCGAGGCGGGCGGGCACATCGGCGAGCTCACCTCCATGGTGCTCTGGCCGGATATCGCGCGCAGCGTGAATATCCCGGTCGTGGCGGCGGGCGGAATCTTTGACGCCAGCGGCATTGCGGCTGCGTTCTGCCTGGGAGCAAAAGGCGTTCAGGTTGGCACACGCTTTATCCTTGCGGAGGAGTGCACCGCGCACGCGGAGTATAAAGAGCGGGTCGTCCGCGCAAAGGACGTCGACAGCAAGGTAACCGGCCGCATCACGGGGCATCCCGTGCGCGTGCTCAGAAGCCCTTTGCAGCGTGAACTCGCGGGCGCGGAATACGGACCGGACGGCGCGGCGGCGGTGGAAAAACTCGGCGAAGGCTCGCTCATGCGCGCGGTGCTGCACGGCGATAAGGAACACGGTTCGTTTATGGCGGGTCAGTGCGCCTGCATGTGCGAGCGTATTCAGCCCGCAAGCGAAATTATACAGGAGCTGTTTGATCCAGCCGCGATCAAAGCTGCGCTGTTTAAAGCCATCGCTTGTTTGGAGGCGGACGCATGAAGACGGCATTTTTATTCCCCGGCCAGGGCTCGCAAGCGCCCGGCATGGGTTCGGACTTATATTTATCAAACAGCCGTTACCGCGAAGCCTTCGATCAATGCGAATCGGGCGCGGGAATCGACCTGAAAGCCGCCTGCTTCAAAGGCGAGGGAGTGGACGAGAGCGCCGTAATTCAGGCCGCGATCTTCACCCATTCGCTCGCAACCCTTCGCGCGCTGGAAGCGGCGGGGGCAAAGGCGGATGTGCTGGCGGGGCTTTCGCTCGGCGAATACACCGCGCTGACCGCCGCTGGCGTGCTGGGGGATGCGCAGGGCGCGTCGCTTGTACGCAGGCGCGGACGGGTGATGGACGGCGCGGTTCCTCCCGGTACGGGCGGCATGCTCTCCGTGGCCGGGCTGACGCTGGAGCAGGCGGAAAGCGTGATCGCGGCGTTTGACAACGTATTTATTGCAAACCATCTTTCCGAAACGCAGATCACGCTCGGCGGCCTGCTGGGCGAACTGGAGGCGGCAAAACAAGCGCTGGAGGCGGCGGGCGCGCGTATGGCGGTCATGCTTGCCATGAAGGGCCCTTCGCACTGCCCGCTATTGGACGAAGCGGCGAATCGATTTGCCGCGGAGCTGGAACAAGAGACCATTGGCGCGCCAAAGACGACGGTCTACAGCAATACGCTCGGTACGCCGTATCCGGCGGGCGCGGATATTCGCGCGCTCTTGTGCGCGCAGATGAACGCCCGCGTGCGCTGGCACGACTGCGTTGAGGATATGCTTGCCGGCGGCGTGGCTCGCTTTGTGGAAATCGGCCCCGGCGGCGTGCTCGGTAAGATGCTCAAGCGCCGTGTGAGCCGCGATATTTCGCTCTGCAGCGTGCAGGATACGGCTTCGTTTGAAGCGTATCTCCGCGTTTGCGGGGAGGATCCGCTATGAGCGGCGTCGCTCTGGTGACAGGCGGCTCAGGCGGCATCGGCCGAGCCATCTGCCTGCAGCTGGCAAAGGACGGATACGACGTCTGCGTGCACTACAACAGGAACCGTCTTGCGGCGGAAGAAGTCTGCCTTGAAGTTGAGGCGCTGCGGCGGCGCGCGGTGGCGCTGGGCGGCGATTTGGGCGATTCCTCCGCCTGCGCCGCGCTGGTGCAGGGCTGCATAGAGGCGCTCGGCGGTCTGGACGCGCTCGTCAACAACGCGGGCGTGACTTGCGACGGGCTTTTGATGCGCATGACGGACGAGCAGTATCACAAAGTTATGCGCGCAAACCTCGACAGCTGCTTTTTTATGACGCGCGAGGCGGTCAACGTCATGGCGCGCGAAAAGCGCGGCAAAATCGTCAACATTACGTCCGTAGTGGGGCTTACCGGAAACGCCGGGCAGTCCAATTACGCAGCGAGTAAGGCGGGTATCGTAGGGCTCACAAAATCCACGGCAAAAGAAGTGGCGCGCTGGGGCATCTGCGTCAACGCGGTTGCGCCCGGATTCATTGAAACCGCCATGACCGGCGCGATGAGCGAAATGGCGCGGGACGCGCTGAAAAAGAGCATTCCCTTGCGCCGCATTGGAGACCCCGAAGACGTTGCCGCCATGGCCGCGTTTCTCTGCTCGGAGGGCGCGGACTATGTGACCGGCCAGGTGCTCGTTGTAGACGGCGGCATGGCCATGTAAGACTTACCGGATCAAGGAGGATAGGGCATGAACGTTTATATCACCGGCGTCGGCGCGGTATCGCCCATCGGCATGACCGCGCGGGAGAGCTTTTCCGCCGCGGTGCAGGGTAAGAGCGGCATTACCAAACCGGAGCTATTTTCGGAAGAGATCACCGAAATTTTCGCGGCGGGGCAGGTCAAGGACTTTACCCCTGAGCCGTATGTCAGTAAGCGCGAGGCAAAGCGCATGGCGCGCTTTACGCAGATGGCCATCGTCGCTGCGGCGCAGGCCTGGGAAGAAGCGGGGCTCAAGCCGGAAGATTTCGACCCGGAGCGCGTCGGCGTGGTGCTGGGCAGCGGCATGGGCGGCCTCGACGTCGTCTGCGAGCAGTACGCGGAGCTGACCAACAACGGCCCGCGCAGTGTTTCTTCCTTCTTTATCCCCAAAGCGATCATCAACACTACCGCAGGGCTTATCGCCATTCGATACGGCCTCAACGGGCCGTGTTACGGTATTGTAACCGCCTGCGCTTCCGGTGCGGACGCCATTGGGCACGCGTATTACGCCGTGCGCGAGGGCAGAGCGGACGCCATGCTCGTTGGCGGCGCAGAGTCGGTGATGATTGAGCTTGCGGTTCAGGGTTTCCATCAAATGGGCGCGCTGTCCGAAAGCAGGGACGCCGCCCGCGCGAGCATTCCGTTTGATAAGGACCGCGACGGCTTTGTCATGGGCGAAGGCGCGGCGTTTATGCTGCTGGAAAGCGAAGCGAGCGTAAAACGCCGCGGCGCAAAGCCGCTTGGCATGCTCGCGGGCTACGCGCAGACCTGCGACGCGCACCATATTACCGCGCCGCAGCCGGAAGGGAAACAGACCATCCGCGCGATGGCGGAGGCAATGCGGGACGCGGGAATCACAAAAGAGCAGGTCGGTTATATCAACGCGCACGGCACGAGCACGCCGCTTAACGACGCGGCGGAGAGCGCGGCCATTGAAGCGTGTTTTGGCGAACACGCAAATGCGCTCAAGGTGAGCTCCACCAAGTCCATGACGGGGCATATGCTGGGCGCCGCCGGCGCGTTTGAAGCGGTGATTTCACTGCTCGCGCTCAACGAAGGCATGGCGCCGCCAACCATCGGGCTGGAAGAAGAGGATGCGGTCTGCCGCCTGAACTACGTAAAGGGAAAGGCGCAGGCACTCGACAGCGAGTACGCGCTCTCGAATTCTCTTGGCTTCGGCGGGCACAACAGCTGTCTTGTACTCAAGCGCGGCGAGAGGTAAAACGACTTGGAAAGCATCGGAATTGAGCAGATCAAGCGAATATTGCCGCATCGCGAGCCGTTTTTGATGGTGGATCGCGTGGACGAGCTTGTGCCCGGCGTTTCGGCAAAGGGGGTAAAGGCCATCTCCGGCAACGAGTGGTACTTTCAGGGGCATTTCGAAAAAAAGAAGGTTATGCCCGGCGTATTGATTGTTGAAGCGCTCGCGCAGATGGGCGGCATTGCGCTGCTCACGCTGGAAAACATGCGCGGCAAGCTCGCCTTTTTAGGCAAGCTCACCAACGTGCGCTTCCATGCGCCCGTTGTGCCGGGGGACTTGCTGGAGCTGGATTCCGCGATCACCGCGGTCAACGGAACCGTTGGGATGGGTACGGGGACCGCGTGCGTCGCGGGAAAGAAGGTTTGTTCCTGCGAATTTGTATTTGCGATTAAGGAACCCGACTGACAGCGCATCTACAGAACAAAGCGATTCACAAGCAGAACGTCCGCCAGATGCGCGGACGTTCTGCGTTTTTTTCGAAAGCGCGCCGTTATTGCCCGTCGGCTCTCGCGTTTCCCGGCTTGCCGGCGGGGGTTTGTAAAAACAAGTTTCCGGGGATCTTTCTTGAGAACCACGACGGATTCCGAACAGGCGATTTCGGCGGAGAGATGTTCAGCGGTTTTAAGCGATTTTATTGTATTTGCTATAAGTGTTGATGAAGCAGGGTGCGTATGCTATGATAAAAGCATGAATAAGGAAGTTGAGTATGCAGCGATGAGCGGAAACGTTGTTGAGATTATCCAGCAAAAGTATCCGGAGTTAACAAAGAAACAGCGCATTCTGGCGGATTTTATGCTTTCCGACCCGGAATCGATGTCGTTTATTACGCTTAAGGAACTTTCCGCGGCGACAAAGGTTTCCGAAGTGACGATTCTGCATACCTGTTCCGCGCTCGGTTACTCGAACTACAATGAACTGAAGTACGAGTTCCGCAAATACCTCAGCGTTCGCATGAAGACTGAAGTACAGCAGCAGAACTTATACGAGGTAGCCAGCGCGCCGGAATACGAGCTGGGCGATAAACAGCAGCTTTTGAAGCAGATTTGTCAGGAAGAACACGATTTATTCGAAAAGTTCTTTTCCAAAGTGGAAACCGGCGACCTGTTCCGCGCCGCTGAGATGATACTGGACGCCAGCAATACCATCATCTGCGCGCGGGGCGCTTCCCTGCAGTCGGCGGAGTTTTTATCCAACCGTCTGGCGACCATGGGCATTCCCTCCGTGATTATCAATACGGAACTCAACGACAGCATCCAGGCGGCGCTGCCGCTCTTTGGAAGCAACGTGCTCGTGGTTCCCATCACGCTGCCGGACTATTACCTTATGACGACGAAAGTTGCGGAGTTTGCTTCCCAGCGCCGCTGCCGAATTCTGTGCCTGACCGATTCTACAACGCATTCTCCGGTTGCGCAGTTTGGCGATTTGGTACTTACCGTGCCTTCGACCACGCGGCTGTTTCTCAATACGACGGGGCCGATGATTACGATGATCCATCTGCTTGCGTCGGCGCTGAATATTGAAAAAAGCGCCAGAAAGAACAACCGCTTCACCACCCCGCAGGAGTTTGCGAAGTTCTTTCGCGATGTAGAAGAGTAAGCGAGCGTTTCATTCGAATGGAAACAGAATACGCCAATAGCGAACTCGCGGATAACGGGATCCGTACTGAAAAGGAGCGGGAGCAGGCAAAAAATTTAGCATT
>JBDKTD010000340.1:0-3073 GCA_039680365.1 Clostridiaceae bacterium | reverse complement strand
CACTATTTATCTTTTCTACATTTATCTTTTCTTCAGTGTATTCCTCCGGCAACTGACTGTCCACCTCGTTTTGCGCTATGCGGAACCCCGCGCAATAAACCGAAGGCGAACGTCCATACTCGCGGAGGAATGCTTTGTAAAACGTTGTGTAGTCCGAAAAGCCGGACTGATTCGCACTCTGCACCGCGCCGACGCCACGGGAAAGCAGCCGCCGCGCTCGCTGGAGGCGCAGTTTGAGAACATACTGATGGAGCGAAATGCCGCTTTCCGCGTGAAACCGCCGCATCAGATGCGTTTTGCCCATGTGCAGCGCGGATGCGATTGTTTCCGCGCGCAGGTCGTACGCCAAGCGTGCGTCGATATACGCCTTTGCGGAGCGCAGAAACGCGCTGGTTCCGCGGCTGTGTTCCCGAAGACGCAGAAGATGGATGAAAATCAGCCGGATATACTCGGCGTATACCGTTTCTCGCCCTTCAAAATCGGAAAAATCGCGTTCCAAACGCGTTTGTTCCTCGTCGAGCAGCGAAAGCAGGCGCGCAATGGCCGCGCCGTCCGCATCCGAAAGATGCAGCTCAAGCGGCTCGCTCCATGCGCCGTCCGCAATGTGCCCGATCAACTCCGGCAAGACCCAGAGCACCGTCCGCTGATAGTCGCTTTCGTCGTCCAAAAAGCGCAGCGAATGCAGGCATCCCGGCGGAAGCAGCAGCAGCGTATGACGGCTCAGCCCGACGGTGCGGTCCTCTATGAGAAACTCCGCGTGCCCGTTGAGAAAGAAGTACAGCTCGTAGAAATCGTGATGATGCTGGTAGACGCGGCGGATGTTATGCTCGGTAAACGAGTTCAGTTCGAATCCCCGCGGCAGGCACGCGGTGCCAATAGGATACGTTAAGTACTGTCGCATACGCAAATCGTATCAGACAATTGCGTGTTTTTCAATCAGCAATCGATAACGGCACGAAACAACGGCAAAAAGCAATGATATGAGCGCACGATTTTCAATAAAAACGGTACGTTTTGCTATCGCGCCACGAAGCGGGCGACAGTATAATCAAATCATCCTGAAGAGGCGGTTATCTAGTTTGTCACAGTATCATCATGTCTTCTCTTGTATCGAAACATCCCCAAGCTACAGCCTTTACAAAGCGGAAGGGACGCTGGCGCGCGTCGATTTTATAAGCGAAACGCTCCTGCGCGTCGCCATTTTGCCAGAAGGCGAACAGCTTCGCCCGACCTACGCCGTCTGCCCCGCGGGTGAAATGCCGCGCCAAGGCCGCGACAGGCTCTCGCTGGAAGGCTTTCCGCTGTTTGTTCCGAAACGGAACGGAGACTTTTCTTTCTCTTGGAACGGATATCAGCTCGATTTCAACCCGGTCAATCTGTTGCTGCAACTGAAGAAAGACGGGTGTACGCTCCTCTCTGAACGGACGCCGATGGGCTGTAACCTTGGCGGCGAATACGGCGAGAAAATGCGGCACTATCTAGTGCGCGAACCCGGCGAACGCATCTTTGGCCTCGGCGATAAAGGCGGAAAGCTGAATAAATCGGGGCGGCGGTTTCGGCTGGACGGCACGGACGCGATGGGTTATGACGCGGAGACGAGCGATCCGTTGTATCAGCATGTGCCGTTCTATATCTGCCAAAACAGCGCCGGGATTATCGGAGTCTTCTACGATACGCACGCAAGCTGCGCTTTTGATTTCGGCAGTGAGATCAGCAACTATACCGGCACATACCGCTATGCCGAGATCGACGAGCAGGCGCTTATTTATTACCTGCTGCTCGGTACGCTGCCGGAAATTGTCGCCGGGTTTTCCGCGCTCACGGGCGGATCGGCGTTTCTGCCAAGGCGTTCGCTTTTGTACGCCGGGAGCACGATGACGTATACCGACGCGCCGGATGCGGACGCGCTTCTTCGCTCGTTTGCGGATGAGTGCGGCGCGCGCGGCTTTGCCTGCGGCGGGTTCTACCTTTCGTCCGGGTATACTTCGATCGGCCAGAAGCGATATGTGTTCCACTGGAACAACGAAAAGATACCGAATCCCAAAGCGCTTTCGGCATATTTTCGCGAGCGCGGCATTGAGCTGATTGCCAATATCAAACCGGTGTTTTTGACCGACCATCCGCTCTACGAAGAGATTGCGTCAAACGGCTGGTTTCTGCATCTGCCGGACGGAACGCCCGCGCTCACGCCGTTTTGGGATGGGTTTGGCAGCTGGCTGGATTTTTCGAACCCCGGCGCATACGAGTTTTGGAAACGGCAGGTTACGAGCGAACTGCTGGAAAACGGAATTGCCAGCACATGGAACGACAACAACGAATACGAAGTGCACGACCGCAGCGTACTGGCGGACGGGTTTGGCAGCCCGTATCCGGCCTGTTTGGACAAACCCGCGTTTGCTATGCGCATGACGATGGCTTCGCTGGAAGCGCAAAATGAATTTTTCGCGCCGGGCAGGCGGCAGTTTCTCTCCTCGCGTTCCGGCACGGCCGGCATCTGCCGCATGGCGATGGTTTGGACCGGCGACAACCGCACGGAATGGAAAACGCTGCGGTTTAATCACTACATGGGGCTTACGATGTCGCTCAGCGGGTTGTATCTCTTTGGCCACGACATTGGCGGGTTTACGGGTCTTGCGCCGACAAGGGAACTCTTTTTACGCTGGCTGCAGCACGGCGTGTTTACGCCGCGTTTCACCATACACAGCTGGAACGACGACGCGCAGGCCACGATGCCCTGGTCTTACGAAGACCTGATCCCATCGGTCAAGGATATTTTCGCGTTTCGGAGCCGCATTCTGCCGTATCTTTACGACGCGATGTATCGCGCGCATTCGCGGCACGAGCCGATTCTGCGTCCGCTGATTTACGACGATCCAGCGGCGGACGCCGAGAGCGATCTGTTCCTCGTTGGCGAGTCCCTGCTGGCCGTTTGCGTGTTCGATCCGGGCGTTGCGGAAATGACGACTAACCTGCCGCAAAGCGAGCACGGCTGGTACGATGAGAGCGGCGTTTGGCTGCCTGGCGGGGCGGAGACTACGCTTGCTTGCCTTGCTGAGCGAGCGCCGCGGACGTT
>JBDKTD010000195.1:0-5172 GCA_039680365.1 Clostridiaceae bacterium | reverse complement strand
CGATGATGCCTTGCGATATTGATGGCACAAAACATGCACCCACCCCTGAGGAAACGCGCGGGAGCATTCCGTCTTTGGCTCAAAAGTGTACACCGAAGCAATCACACGAAGTTTTTCGCTCTGTGTGATTGCTTCGATGTATAAGCAGCGTTGGGTAATGTTTTACTTATGCTTCAGAACGGAGCGTGATTATTCTCCGGTTCTCCCTTTTCATATAAACGCTGTTCTGGGGATACGCGCATTGTTCCATCCTTGCGTAAATAGTCGAACAGAGCGTCGTAAACCCGTTTCTGTGTTTTTTCCCATTGGATCGCTTGCGCAATTGAAGACGTATCGTTACCGCCGGATGCCATATATTCGGACGATGCCACGGAGTATGTTCGATCCATTTCAACCGGCGTGCCATCCCTCAGCATTACAGCAAGCACCTTTTGCCCCGATGGCCGGGTATGATCCATCCTAACAACTATCCCGGAAAAAAAGAGCCCCGCGTTATTGCCGAATCGTTCCGGCGCATAGACCAGTTCAAATAAATCCCGAAGCTGTCTTCCCGTCATTCTGGTCGTATAAATCGGGTCATTGTACCCCACGACCGATAAAATGTCTTCAACGGTAACAGGCCCCGGTTCAATGCTCCCTCCGGCGGAAGTGGCGTTCAGATACGCAATTTGTGTGCCAGCTCCCTCGCATACGCCGTCCGCCAGAAGATTGCCTAGCTTCGTTTCCGACGCGAGATGAATCGCCATTGTTTCTTCCGCCGTCGCCAGAACCGTATCCAGATACTCCCTGAATGGCGCAACCAGACGTTCTTCACAAACCCGATACTCATCCTTAACAACCGTACGAGCTTCCACTCGGTGCACCGTGCATTCCTTTTTTACGACTGCTTCTGTTTCCGGGTCGTACCACAGCCGGACATGCGGCAGGCTGTTGCCGCCAAAGCCACCCTTGACCACCGCCGTGTCTTGGCAAATACCCGCGTAATCACCCGGAATGTGCCCGCCAATAAAGACGTCAGCTTGCGGGCTGTTCGTCAACACATCGTATAGTTCTCCGCTGAGAACTCCGTTTTCGTCAACATAAAATGGAAAGTGCGTCAGAACAACGATAATCTGGGCTCCGGCGTCCCGCATTTTTGGAATATATTCCTTGCACAACTCAACGCTCGAACGGACTTCATACGGTGCGAACGACGCCGCGGTGACCATATACGGCGTGTACTCGCTCGTCAAACCCAAAATCCCGATTCGTACACCGCGCCTATTCAGAATAACCCAGGGGTTCGCTCCTTTTACAAATTCCCCCGTTTCTTTTTCCACGATATTCGCGCATAATATCGGAAAATCCGCCCGTTTTACGCAGCTTTCCAAAAATTCCCGTCCTCTGTCGAATTCATGATTCCCAAGCGTCATGGCGTCAGTCTTTAAAACGGAAAGCGTTTCCACGATCTGTTCTCCGCTCCAGAACTTAGAGCAGAATTCGTCCCCCGCGTCAAGCAAAAGCGTTCCTGTGGGATTCGCTTCGCGAATCCGATCAATCTGCGTTCCGAAAGCGGCCAGACCCGGGCAATCTTTCGACCGCTTGAAGCGAGCCGAAAAATCGGCATGCCCCAGAATATCGATAGGAATAAAATTCGGCAAACCATTCACCTCTCATAGCGTTGTTTCTCAGCAGGCGCGCAGCATATTTTTCTCATGCAGAACGTAGGACAGAACTTTGAACGTTCACCCTTTGGTTCCGCCCCGCGCAACGCCGGTAACGATATACTTACGGAAGCAAAGGAACAGAATCACCATGGGAACGACAACAACCGTCGCCGCCGCCATCAGGCGCTCATAGCGAACGCCGCTGGACGTCATGAACGTGTAGAGTCCAAACGGCAGCGTTCTCGTTTCCGGGCTGTTGGTCACCAGCACGGTCCACAAAAAAGAGTTCCAGCATACAATAGCATTCAGCAACGCTATGGTCACCAAGGCCGGCCGCGCGATGGGCACCATGATTCGCCAGAGATACTTCCAGTTGGACGCGCCATCAACTCGTGCTGAATAATACAAGCTGTCCGGAATAGACAGAAAGAAATTCCTTAAAATATAGGTGTAAAAAACACTGGTTGTAAACGGAAGAATCAACGCAAAAAGATTGTCTATGAGTTTTAAGTGCAGGATCGTCTGGTAATTGGTGATGATCAGCATTTCATAAGGGATCATCATCAAGGAGAGCAGCAAAGAAAACAGCAAGTCTCTGCCGCGGAACTTCAGCCGCGAAAACGCAAACGCCGCAAGAATTGTCGTAAACAGCGTCAGTGAAACGCAAGCTACCGTCACGATTACGGAATTCAGGAAATACCGGGCAAACGGCGCCTTTGAAAACGCGTAAATGTAATTGTCGAATGTCGGGTTTGCTGCCAGAAACGTCGGCGGCGTCGTATTGACTTCCGCGGCCGTTTTCAAGGAGGATACGATCATCCAAAAAAACGGGAAGAGCATCGTCAGCGCGCCGATCGACAGCAAAAGGTATCGAATTGTCGTTTTAGCTTTCATACTCTAGTAATTCTTCCACTTTCTTTGAATCCGAAGTTGAATCAGCGTCAGAATCAGCACGATTAAAAACAGGATGATCGCGCTGGCCGCCGCCTTGCCTAGCTTCCACTGTGCATAGAACATATCGTATAAGTAATACACCACGGTATAGAGAGAGTATGCCGCGCCGGGCTTCCCGTTGAAAAGCGGGAACAGTTCCGTAAACACTTTTGAAGCGGAAATCATATTGATGATCGTCGTCAACCCGATCGTCGGGGCTAGAAGAGGCAGCGTAATACGAAAAAAAATCTTGCTGGATTTCGCGCCGTCCACGCGCGCCGCCGTATAGTACTGCGGGTCAACATTCTGGAACCCTGCCAGCAGCAGAATAATCGTGAACGGAAGCATGCTCCAGACACTGTAGATAATGAGCGCCGCCAGATTGTAAGCGGGATTGTTCAGCCAGTTGATTGCCGAAATGCCGAACAAAGAAAGCAAATAGTTGATCAGGCCGTAATCATAGTTAAACAGCCATTTCCAAACAAGACCGACCGCGGTAATAGAGGTAACCATCGGTAAAAAGTAGCTGGTTTGGAACACCGCTTTGAGCTTGATATCGTGATTGAGCGCGTTGGCAATGAACAGCGACAGCACCGTTGCGATTGGGACGACAAACAGCACATACAGGCCTGTGTTCTTTAAGCCGTTCAGAAAGTTGGGATCGTTCAGCACAGCCGAGTAGTTCTGAAATCCAAAGGATGAAAACGAGCCTGAAAGTTTGTAGTTCTGTTTAAACGAGAGGATGAATACGTTGATAAACGGGTAGACCGTAAACAAGATCAGCCCGGCCATAAACGGGGTAAGAAACGCGACCGGTTCGAAAAAGGAGCGCCTTTTTGTCGCCCTGTCAACCAGCGAACCCTCTTTCACAAATTCATTCTTGCGCTTCATGACAGTCTTTCCCCGGTGTTCTTGTCAAAGAGAAAAACGCCCCGCTGTTTAAAGCCGCACTCGAGTTTATCCCCGGTGGAAATCGGATACTCCGGATTGACAAACCCGCGCATCGTCTGCCCCGCAATGTTCAGAATTGCCAGTTCGTCTTTGCCTACCGAATAGCGCTCGTCAACGATGCAAGGCAGTTTCTGCCGCGCCGCCGAAAGAAGGATGCTCTCCGGGCGAACGGCCAGAACCGCTTCCTCGCCGTCTTCCACTGGATGACGAAGCGGCAGTTCGCAGTGCAGTTCCGAATCCTTAAAGCAAAAACATCCATTTTTCATGACGCCAAAGAGCTTATTGATTGGAGGCGTACCCAGAAAATCGGCGACGAAATAATTCTCCGGCTCGTCGTAGAGAGTTCTCGCCGTTGCCTGCTGCTGAAACACGCCGTTTTTGAGCACGACTACGCTGTCGGAAATGGAGAGCGCTTCTTCCTGATCGTGGGTGACAAATACCGTCGTCACTTTGGAAGCGCGCTGAATCCGCAGGATCTCCTCGCGCATCTCCACGCGCAGTTTCGCGTCCAGATTGGAGAGCGGTTCGTCCATCAGGAAAACCTGCGGCTCTTTTGCCAGCGCGCGCGCAATCGCAACCCGCTGCTGCTGGCCGCCGGACATCTGCAGCGGCTTTCGATCCAGCAAATCGGAAATCCGAATCAGCTCCGCGAGCTCTCTCGCACGCTCGATTCGCTGTTTCTTCGGCACCCGCTTGATTTCAAGCGGAAAACAGATGTTCTCCAGCGCCGTCATATGCGGGTACAGGGCGTAGTTTTGAAATACGAGGCCTACGTTTCGCTTCTCCGGCGGCAGGCTGGTCACGTCCTTGTCGTCGAACCAAATTCGCCCGGACGACGCGGGCAGTATGCCCGAAATCATATTCAGCACCGTCGATTTTCCGCATCCCGACGGGCCGAGCAGCGTAAGCAGTTTCCCGCTTTCAATGGTCAGCGACAAGTCTTGAACGGCAGTCGCATCACCGAATTTCTTAACAAGATGTTCAAGCTTTATTTGCATAACTGCTCCTTATGACTTCTTCTATTACGTCGCCGTCGACGCCGGGCATATCGAACCCCAGCATTCTGGCCATTGTAGGCGCTTCGTCTACCATGGAACGCCGCTCCACCAGCGCGCCCTTTTTGACGTCCGGCCCGCAGGCGAGAAAAGTTGTCAGCTCTTCCCTGTTTGGGTCTCCGCCGTGCGTAGCCGCGCCAATCTTATGATCACCCGGGATTTGGCTCCCCCATCGCGCGCCTCCTGTCAGCTGTTCGCCAAAGGAGATCGGCAGTTTGCTTGTCAGAGTAAAATCGAACGGACCCGTTAAGCGGAACTCGCGTTTCGCCTGCTCGGCGTCCATCACATACGCAAGCTGAATTTCTGGATCTTCTTTGAGCGATTCCAGAAACGAACGCACCTTTGCTTTCATAACCGAATCTTCAGGGTTGAACAGTTCAACATACGCGCCCAATCCGGTGGAGTGGGCAATCGCGTCAAAGCCGGTCAGCGTACCCGCATTATCCGTCCGCAGGAAGCCCTCCTGCCGTAATAAAACGTTCAGAAGCAACACATCCCGAACGTCCGTCATGCCGTGATCACCAAGGATCACCAGGTTCGTTTCGTTCAGGGTTCCTTTCCTTCGAAGAGCCTCGACAATCGCGCCG
>JBDKTD010000326.1:0-4255 GCA_039680365.1 Clostridiaceae bacterium | reverse complement strand
GCGTTTCGAGATGCTCGCCGAAAAGATCGAGGAGCTTGCCTTTCGGTGCGGAGAACGGACGGCGGATGCCGAACACGCTGCCTTGCTTACGCTCTTCCAGTATCCAGTTCATCAGTTCCTGAAATGGGATCGGCGTCATACGGTCGGACATGCTGAAACCTCCTGTTACCTATAATATATAGTAGCGCAGCTTCATGTGGCTGCTGAGGGTTGGCTGTAAATTGCGGGGGAGATGATTCGGCGTCAGCCGTTGATAGACTTCCAAAGCTTGGCGGCGCTTTTGCGGCATTCGCTCATAACGGTCGCTTCGTCGGCAACGAGCACCTTGCGGTCGCGCATGAGCACTTTGCCGTTACAGACGGTGGTGACAACGCTTCTGCCGTTCATGCCAAAGAGAATGTGGCCGTTGACGTTCGAACCACTCATCGGCGTCAGCGGGTCGTAGTCGGTTACGATCACGTCCGCATACGCGCCTTTTTTAAGCACGCCAAGCGGACGGCTGAAGAAACGTCCCGCGATGAGCGGATTGTTCTCAAAGAGCATGGTGGGAATTTCGCCCCACGCGACGGTCGGATCGCAGAGGTTGTGCTTGTGGATGATATTGCCGACCTTGTAGCTCTCCAGCATATCGTTCGTGTAGCCGTCCGTGCCGAGGCCAAGCAGAATGCCTTCTTCAAACAAGCGAATTACCGGGCCGCAGCCGACGGCGTTACCCATGTTGGACTCAGGGTTGTGCACGACCATGGTATCCGTTGACTTGAGAATGCGCATCTCCGCAGGGCTGACATGGACACAGTGTATCGCCAGCGTCTTTTCGCCGAGGACGCCCTGTTCCCAGAGACGCTCCACAATGCGCTTGCCGTATTTTTTAAGGGAATCGACTTGATCGCCGGGGCCTTCCGCAACGTGAACATGAAAGCCCGTGGTTTCCGGCGTGTGCGCCTTGCAGAGCGCGAGCGTTTCGTCCGAAAGCGTAAACGCCGCGTGCAGACCCATCATACCTTTAAGCATGTCGCTCTGGTCTGCTTCCGCCCGGCGGATCATGCGGGCGTTTTCCAGCACCGCTTCTTTCATCTTTGCTTCGCCGTCGCGGTCGGAGACCTCGTAGCAGAGGCTCGTGCGGACGCCGAGCTCCCTGGCCGCATCCGCGAGCGTATCGAGGCTGCCGGGAATGTCAAAATAGCTGGCATGGTGGTCAAAAACCGTGGTCACGCCGTTTTTGATACAGTCGATATAGACCGCGTAAGCCGAAAGACTGTCGTTTTCCTTTGTCAGAAGACGGTCGATCTTCCACCACATTCCTTCGAGGATATCGTTGAAATCGCGGGGGCTGTACCCTTGAATGGAAAGCCCGCGCGCAAAAGCGCTGTAGATATGGTTATGTGTGTTGATCAGCCCCGGCATAATCAGCCCGCCGTTTGCGTCTATAAACTCCGCCTGCGGGTAGCGAGCGCGTAAAGCCGTTGTTTCTCCGACGTCGAGAATCAGGTTGTCCTCCAGGGCGACCGCGCCGTTTTCAATGAAGTACCCGTTGTCTCTGGTAACGAGCCTTCCGTTTCCAATCATAAGCATATGGTTTTCGTCCCCCTTCACGATCTGGTGTTCCATAAGAATAAGAAAAGATGATAGACAGGCTGTAATAATCTGCAAAAACGGAATACAGCTATATTCGTATTATACTATACGCTTTCTTGAGCACGCAATACGAGCGGACACTTCGGGCACAAAATATTTTTGGGCATAATAATTTTGTATAGCGCTATTTTTTACTGTACATTTTATTTTCGGTGCGGTATAGTGATATATATCTTCTTATCATAATACGAAGATATCTTATAGTTCTTGCATATTACAGATCTTTCATTTAGGAGTTGCACATGAAGCGTATTGCTGGTTATCGTTGCACGATTTGCGGCAGGGAATACCCATATGGACCGGAAATGATGACTTGCCCCACCTGCGGCGAAAAAGGCATTCTGGATATCGTTTTTGACTACAGTGAAATCAAACGCGTCTTTTCAAAAGAAACGCTGAAGAAAGATTCCAATAACAGCATGTGGCGCTATCGCGCGCTCATGCCGCTGGTCGGCAACGGCCTTGACGATTTTCTTCGTATCGGTTGGACGCCGCTTTACCGCTCGCTCCGGCTGGGCAAGCAGATTGGCCTCGACACGCTCTATATCAAGGACGACGGCCTCAACCCGACCGGCTCGCTCAAGGATCGCGCCAGTGGCGTTGCGGTGGCAAAAGCCATGGAGCTTGGGTACGACACCATCGCCTGCTCTTCCACCGGAAACGCCGCGAGTTCCTGCGCGGGCAACGCCGCGCGAATGGGGCTCAAAACCGTCATCTTTGTTCCCGAGCGCGCGCCCATTGGTAAAGTGGCTCAGCTTTTGATCTTTGGCGCAAACGTCATCTCGGTCAAAGGGGATTACCGCCAGACGTTCGAGTTGAGCAAGGCCGCGATTGAAAAATGGGGATTCTATAACCGCAACGCTGGCATCAATCCTATTTTAACAGAAGGCAAAAAGACCGTCGCGCTGGAAATTGCCGAACAGCTCGACTGGAACCCCACCGACTGGGTCGCCGTTTCGGTTGGAGACGGCTGCACCATCGGCGGGGTTTACAACGGTTTCTACGATTTATACCAGCTCGGCATGATCGAGCGGATTCCGAAGATCCTTGGCGTGCAGTCCACGGGCTGCTGTCCGTTTGTGGATGCTAACGAACGCGGGGGAGAGCTTATGCCCACGCCGGAAAATACGCTGGCGGACAGCATCGCTGTTGGCGTTCCGCGCAATCCCGTCAAGGCGCAGCGCGCGGTAAAGAACAGCGGCGGCAAATGGATTGCCGTTTCGGACGACGAAATTTTGGAAGCCATGCGTTTGCTCGGACGCAGCGAAGGCGTGTTCGGCGAACCGGCGGGCGTTACCGCAACGGCGGGCGTTGTCAAGGCGGTTGCAAGCGGACTGATTCGCTCCAACGAAAGCGTAACGGTTATCTCGACCGGCAGTGGGCTCAAGGACGTGAAGAACGCCATGCTCGCGGCGGGCGAACCGTTTAAATGCGAACCGGATATCAAAGCGCTGGAAGCGAGCGGCAGAATTCGCTAGATTCGAGCGTAAAAAGTCAATTTATGCATAATTATAAGCTGATTGTGCAATAATATCCCGCAAAAGTTTGCGAGAAACCGGCGAAAATGCTGCCATTCCGTTGCGATTCGGTAAATATAAAGCGATTTTGTCCCGCTTACAGCGGAAAGCACCTTGGGAAGTATATATGACGCAAGAATTCACTGCATAAATATGTAACTTTCATGCGGAATTTTACAAAGCCGCTTGTTTTGAGCAGGTTTTCGTGTTACAATAGTGACGTTTTTTACAGGATATATTAGGCGGAAAATTCTATGGAGCCAATGGTTCGCGTGCTTTCTGTAAGCAAGGTTGTTTCACCAAGTATGGTGCTGCAATAAATCAAAAAATAAGCAGGAGGAAAACCATGAAAAAGTTCATTGCTCTGTTGGCAGTCGTCATGATGGTGTTCTCTCTGGCTGCCTGCCAGACCACCACGGAACCCGCTGCTGAAGTAACCGCAACGCCGGAAACCGCAGAAGCGACTGAAGCTCCCGCGGCAACCGAAGCGCCCGCCGAAGCACCCGCCCTGAAAATCGGCGTAATCCTCGTACATGATGATAACACGGGCTATGACGCCGCGCACATCGAAGGCATCAAGACCGCTGCCGCGAATGTTGGCATTCCGGAAACCAGCATCATCATGAAGTACAACATCGGCGAAGATGCTACCTGCTACGACACCGCAATTGACCTCGTTGAGCAGGGCTGCACGCTGATCATTTCCGACAGCTATGGCCATCAGTCTCACATGCAGCAGGCCGCTTCTGAAAATCCGGACGTGACCTTCGTCTCCATGACGGGCGACACGGCCGCCGCGAGCGGACTGCCCAACTTCAAGAACGCTTTCACCCACACCTTTGAGAGCCGTTATGTCTCCGGCGTCGTCGCTGGCATGAAGCTCAAGGAAATGCTGGATGCAGGCACTGTGACCGATCCGTATATCGGTTACGTTGGCGCTTATCCGTATGCCGAAGTGGTCAGCGGCTTCACCGCTTTCTTCCTTGGCATCAAGAGCATCGTTTCCGATGCGCACATGGACGTGACCTATACCAACTCTTGGTATGATCCGACCGCCGAAGCAGAAGCCGCGAACTCCCTGATTTCGAAGGGCTGCTGCATCA
>JBDKTD010000202.1:0-5460 GCA_039680365.1 Clostridiaceae bacterium | reverse complement strand
CGCCGACGACGATAAGGTCATACTGTTGCATGATTCGAGTTCACCTCCGGGAAAACGGGATGGTTTTTTCTGTATAAAACGTGCATAAACGGCACATTGGAACAATTCAGCATTACTTCCAGTCCGTCTCGTTGAGCAAGTCGGTCACCTGCTGCAGATAGCGGCAGGCGGGCGCGCCGTTGAGTACGCGGTGGTCGTAGGTGAGGCAGAGGTTCATCACTGGTTCAACGAACACACCGCCGTTTTTGACCACCGGCATGTCGCGCAGTTTGCATACGCCGAGAATCGTCGTTTCCGGCGGGTTCAGGATTGGCGTAAAGGACGTGGCTCCCGCCATTGCGAGGTTGGTCACGGTAGTCACCGCGCCGCCAAAGTCCGCTTCCGTGAGCTTGCCGCTCTTAGCGCGCGCGGCGAGGTCGGAAAGGTCGCCGCAGAGGACGCGGAGCGTCTTTTGATCCGCGTTGCGTACGGCGGGAACGATCAGGCCTTTTTCCGTATCGATCGCAATGCCGATGTGGACGCCGCCCGGCAAAACAAAGTTCTTTTCGTCAAGGTACTGCATGCGCACATCCTCGCGGCCGGCAAGCGCGCGGGAGACGGCGTAAACGATCATAGCCGTATAGGAAAGCTTGATTCCTTCGGCGGCGTAAAACGGTTTCAGGCGCTGATAAGCCGCAACCAGAGCGCCGAACGGGCTTTCGATACAGACGGTGGTCTGCGCGGTGCTGTCCAGACTCTTTTTCATGGCGACGGCGGTTGCACGCTGGATTCCGTTCATGGGGACGATCTTCGATTCGCTGGCGGGCTTTCCCTGCGCTTTGACGTCCGAAACCGTGATCATGCCTAAAAGCCCCGTGCCGCGAATATGCGCGTACGAAAGGCGGAGCTTTTCGGCGAGCGCTTTTGCGCGCGGCGTAATGGCGACCGACCCTTGCGGCGCGGCGGGAGCGGGGGCTTTCGCGGCGGCGCGTACGTCGTCCACGGTGAGGAAGCCGTGCTTGCCCGCGGCGGGGATGGCGGCTGCGTCGAGCCCGCGCGCATCGATGACCGCCTGCGCGCGCGGCGTGGCGGGAGTGTTCTGCAGTTGTGCGGACGCCCGCGCAATCGGGGTGGCGGAGGTCATAGCGTCCACCGTGCAGTCTGCGGCGCGCGGGGCCGGAACCGGCGCGGGAGCAGGAGCGGGGGCGGCGGGAGCGTCGCCGTCGGTTTCCCCTTCGCTGCCGATCAGGCAGATGGGGTCGCCGCAGGGCGCGGAATCGCCGGGTTCGAGGTAATGCCTGAGCATTACGCCGTCCGCGGTGGCAAGCGCGTCGTTGGTGAGCTTTTCCGCTTCGATTACGGCAATGCGCTCGCCGCGCTTGACCGCCGCGCCGACGGGCACGAGCCATTCGCCGAGAATGCCCTCTTCCATTGATAAGCCGAATTTCGGCATTTTTTCTTTTGTTGCCATGTTGGATTCCTCCAAACGTCCGCCGAACGACCGGCGGGAATCGGTTTGATGAATGGGTTGCCGTCCGAACGGTTAGAACGCCACGGCGGCCTTTGCCGCGCGGACGATATCGTCCGGGGTGAGCATGTAGTAGTCCTCCAGAACCGGCGCGAACGACACCGGAATATCCAGGCAGGTGACGCGTCCGACGGGGGCGGAGAGGTACTCGAAGTACTTTTCACTCACCATGGCGGAGATTTCCGCCGCCCAACCGCCCACCTTGGGGCCTTCCTGCGCAACGACAAGCCGACTCGTTTTGGCGACGGATTCGGCAATCAGCGCTTCGTCGTAGGGCTTGATCGTGCGGAGGTTGACGACCTCGGCGGAGATGCCTTCCTTTTCGAGTGCGGCTGCGGCTTTGAGCGCCATGCCGACTGTGATCTGCAGCGCGCAGATGGTAACGTCCTTGCCCTCGCGTTCGATTACGCCCTTGCCGAGCGGCAGAGCGTACGGTTCTTCCGGCACATCGCCTTTCATATTGAGCAGCATCTTGTGCTCTAAAAACAGAACGGGATCGTTGCTGCGGATGGCGGAAATCAAAAGCCCCTTTGCTTCATACGGCGTGGCGGGGGAAACGATGACCAGCCCCGGCGTATTCAGAAACCAGATCTCGACCGCCGCGGACTGGTGATAAGCGCAGCGGATGCCAGCGCCCTGCGGCGCGCGGATGACCACGGGACAGTTCGCCTCGCCCTGAAACATGAAGTTCAGCTTGGCGGTGCTGTTGACGATTTGATCGAACGCAACGCCCGCAAAGTCCGCAAACATAATCTCCGCAATGGGGCGAAGACCCGCGATGGCGGCACCGTTGGCAAGGCCGACAATGGCTGCTTCCGAAAGCGCGGTGTCGTAAATTCGATCCGGCCAGCGGTGGTCGATATTCTGGGTCAAGCCGAAGTCGCCGCCCATGCGGGCAACGTCCTCGCCAAGGATGAAGACGGAATCGTCCCGCTCCATCTCCTGAATCATGGCCTCGTTAATCGCTTTTGTATACGTCAGCTGGCGGCTCATCTCGACACCTCCACGGGGAATCCTTCATCAACATGTGTCAGCGCGTCGCAACCCTCCGGAACGGGGCTTTCTACGGAGAAACGGAGCATCTCCTGAATCTGCGCGTTGACGTCCGCTTCGATGGCGAGCAGTTCTTCTTCCGCAACGCCCTCGCGCTCTTTCAATACGTTCCGCGTAAGCTTGACGGGGTCGCGGCTCTTCCAGTACGCAACCTCCTCCTCGGGCCGGTAGGAAGCGGGGTCGCCCGCGAAATGCCCCTGCCAGCGGTAGGTGACAAACTCAATCAGCGAAGGCCCGCCGCCGCTTCTGGCGAGAGCGGCCGCCTGTTCGGTGGTTTCGACGACGGCTTCAATGTCGTTGCCGTCCACGCGCCAGGAAAGTACGCCGTAGCCGTCCGCCCACTGGCGCAGTTCTTCCTGCGGGTGTGCGATGCTGCAGGGGGTCGAAATGGCATAGCCGTTGTTGATGAGGCAGTAGACGACTGGGAGCTTCCAAGTGGCGGCAAGGTTCATGCTTTCGTGGCAGGTGCCTTCGCCCAGCGTGCCGTCGCCCATGAACACGGCGGAAACGTCGTCTGTATGGCGGTATTTGGCGGCAAACGCCGTGCCGAGCGCGGTGACGACGGTGGAACCCTGAATGCCGTTAAAGCCGTGGTTATGGCAGCTCCAGTCGTGAACGTGCATCGATCCGCCGCGACCGCCGTTAATCCCCGTCGCCTTGCCGAAGATTTCGGCCATGACGTACTTGGGGTCGGTTCCGCAGAGCAGGATTGCGCCGTGACCGCGGTGGTCGGGGTATTTATAGTCGGTTGTTCGGAGCGCGCGCACCACGCCCGCCTGGCAGGCTTCCTGCCCGGTGGAGAGGTGAACAAACCCAGGAATGGTGCCGTTGGCGGCGTATTCCTTGATGACGTCCTCAAAAACGCGGATCAGGAACATATCTCTGTAAAGTCCCTTGAGCCGTTCTCTTTCCAGTGCCATATGGATCCCTCCGTATTGAATGAAATATCGTATCGCTGCCGAATGAGAAAAACATATTGTTACGCCGCGCCTGACAGCGGCGGAATTGACGAAATTTACAGGAATTGGAACGAATGTGCAGCTTGGGGATGGAAACACGATTATTCGCTGTGGAATGCTTATAATTGGGGACGGCTGGCGCGATAGGTTCGCGCCAGCCGTTTGTGTTGTCCCGGTCAGTGAGAATTAACCAACATGGGGCTGGATGTAGAGCAGGTTGTAGAGCGTGTAGTCGCCAATGCCCGGCACGACGCCGTCAATGCGGCCATCCACCCAGGAGACGTAGCAGTCCGCGATATCGGCTGCGACAACATTCTGCGTGTATTCGTCCGTGCAGATGAAGTCGTAGCTCTCGGCTTCCGCCATGCCAACCGCGGCAAAGACGTCCTTGACGCTGATCTTGTCCTTATAGGAGGTCATGATCACGTCGGAACCGAAGTTGATGTAGGCAACCTGCCAAACCGCCCAGTCGGGATCCTGCTCTTCGCCAACGACGATCGGGGCGTTCTCGCCTTCCAGCGTCAGGTACTTTAAGAGCAGGTCGCTCGCGGCTTCTTCGCCGACATAGCCGTCGGAACCGATGACGGATGCTTTTTCGCCGACTGTGATGGCGCACTTATCGCAAACGTCCTTGATCGAGTAGGCCGAACGCAGATCGCCTTCCGAACGCTGCTGATCGCTGGCGGTCAGGCCGGTGATTGCGTTGTTCCAGACGATGATGCGCTGTACGGCGGCAGCGGCGGGCGCTTCGGTGGCGGCGGGGGCTTCGGTCGCTTCCGCAGGAGCCTCGGTGGCTTCGGCGGGGGCTTCGGTGGCTTCCGCGGGGGCTTCGGTCGCTTCAGCCGCTTCCTTTGCGGTGCAGGCAAACAACGACAGTACCATCACCATGGCGAAGAGCAAAGCAAGAATTTTTTTCACGATGGTTTCCCTCCTTAAAAAGATGTGTCGGACGGCGTGCCGCCCTTCAAATACAGTCTAAACTACACATACTCGGAATGTATACGTATAATTGCTGCACAATTGTGCAACTTTATCCATTCGGCCTGAAACAGGGCTGTTTTAGGGCAAAATATACTGTATACTCAACACGAAAAGGCGGTGAAACAACGGTGCGCAACGCAACGCAGAGACCCGACGCCGGGCTGGAATCCGGCGTGGAGCAAGAATTTCGAATCACGCGGCATCCCATTCTGCCACTGGAAGCAAAGGGGGAAATCCCCATTGTCGTGGACGGCAAAACGCTCTTTGCGCGCGAAGGCGAAACCGTTGCGGCGGCGCTTCTGGCAAATGGAATCCGCGTTTTTCGGCACACCGCAAAGCGGCATGAGCCGAGAGGCTTGTTCTGCGGCATCGGCCAGTGCACGGACTGCGTCATGGAGATCGATGGTGTGCCGAACCAGCGCACCTGCATGACGATTGTTCGCGCGGGCATGGTTGTGAACACGCAGGAAGGCCACGGGAAAACGGAGGCGGAGAGCCGATGAAGCAAGCGTATGACGTCATCGTCGTCGGCGCGGGCCCCGCGGGGCTGGGCGCGGCGATTGAAGCAAAAAAGCACGGTGCGAGCGTTCTGCTGCTGGACGAGAACAGCCGTCCCGGCGGACAGCTCTTTAAACAGATTCATAAATTTTTCGGTTCGGAAGCGCATTATGCGGGCACGCGCGGCTACCTCATCGGCCAGAACCTGCTTGCCGAGGCGGAAGCGCTCGGCGTGGAATTCCGGCTGGGCGTGCGCGTTTGGGGCGTGTATCCCGACGGCGGCGTGACCGCGACGAACGGCGAAACAAGCGAGCGCTACTTTGGCAAGAAGATCGTGCTCGCCACGGGAGCCACGGAAAACGCGCTGAGCTTTCCCGGCTGCACGCTTCCGGGCGTGATGACGGCGGGCGCGGTGCAGACCATGATCAACGTTCAGCACGTTCTGCCGGGCAAGCGTTTTGT
>JBDKTD010000287.1:0-18063 GCA_039680365.1 Clostridiaceae bacterium | reverse complement strand
TTTGCCGGCGTGTTCATCACGCTGGCTATCCTGCACCGCTATAACCCCAACATGGGCTTTTTGACCAGCGGCATCAGCACGGTGTATATCATCCTTTTCAGCCTGACCGTCGCCTTGCTTGCCATCGCCACCATTGCGGATAACCGGCACTACGCGCACCATATGCGCCAGCGCGCCGAGGAAGCCGCCCGCTGGAAGAAGATCAACGCCGCCAGCCAGCGCCCGACCCGCCGGGACGATAACTGAGCAGCACAAAGAGTAAATAAAAAAGCATCGCGCCGCGATGCTTTTTTTGCGCTATTCTATCGTTTTTCTCCAGCCCGTATACCGTCCAAACAGGGTGAACCCGCAGTCGAGTGCCGCCTTAAGTTGCACTTCGTTTTTCGATTGCGCCAGAAAGACGATCTCGTTGACTCCAAACTCCGCCGTTTCGTTCTGCCAAAGCATGGCCATAAGCAGTGCGCTCGCCGCCTGCTCGCTTTCGGCGTGCAGGGCGTAAACCTCCGCTGCGTTGCGGCCGGGAAGGACGATCAGCGACCCTTCGATTCCCGTTTTACCACGCAGGGTAAACGCCTGCCAGTCGCCCTGCAGTTCGCGGAAACGGGCGGAACTCCAGTAATCATTGAGAAACCAGGCGTCATGCAGCGGCGCGTATTCCTCAAATCCGCCGTCCGCTTCGTCTTCGAGCAACGTAATACCCTGTATGGTAGCTTCTTCCGGCGTGCGTTCCACCGCGTCGTACCTGAGGTCAAGACACGTCTCCCCCGCAGCGTAGCCGTGCCTTGCCAGCGCGGCCGCCAGACGGGCGTTCTCCGGCGGCGTGCCGACGTTCACCTCATATCCTTTGAACGTATCGTCGATATGGCTTAGAAACGCTTCCTGCGCCGCGTCAGGGGCGTCCCAGGCGTAAAGAGCCGTCACCCGCAGATAGCGTGCCTCTTGTTCGAAAAACAACTCGCAGACGCCCGCCAGCTTGTCCCCCGCCCAATACCCCAACAGCGTTCCGCTTTCGCTGTTGCAGGAGTTCGCAAACGAGCGCGTTATATCCTCCCGGCATTCATGAATCGGGTAACAGCGCGTCGCCGGATCCTGAATCAGCGCCCAGCAGCGTTCCGCGGCGGAAGCGACCTCCTCTTGTGTCAATTTCTTCAGCATCGCTGCCTCCTATAAAAATTCGGTGATAAAAAACGCGCCGGCTGAATTGTTCCGCCGGCGCGCTGTGTCCATGCAAGTGTTTTACATCTCCATGTTCGCGGTTGTGCGCGGGAAGGGGAGCACGTCCCGGATGTTCTGCATGCCGGTGACGTACATGACCATACGCTCAAAGCCGAGCCCGAAGCCCGCGTGCTTGACGCCGCCGAACTTGCGCAGTTCAAGATACCAGCTGTACTGGCTGATATCCATTTTGAGCTCCTCAATGCGCTTTTCGAGCATCTCCAGACGCTCCTCACGCTGGCTGCCGCCGATGATTTCGCCAACGCCCGGCACCAGCAGGTCGGAAGCGGCAACGGTCGTGCCGTCGTCGTTAAGGCGCATATAGAACGCCTTGAAGTCCTTGGGGTAATCGGTCACGAACACAGGCGCATGATAGATCTGCTCGGTGAGGTAACGCTCGTGCTCGGTCTGCAGTTCCAGACCCCACTCTACGGGGTATTTGAACTCCGCGCCGGAGGCTTTGAGCAGCTCGACGGCCTTTGTGTAGCTCAGGCGGATAAAGTCGTTCTGGAGCACGTTCTGGAGCCGTTCCAGAAGGCCGGGATCGATGAACTGGTTGAAGAACTCCATCTCCGCCGGGCAGCGGTCGAGCACGGTTTTGATGATGTACTTGATCATCGCTTCGGCAACATCCATATCCCCCGCGAGATCGCAGAACGCCATCTCCGGTTCGATCATCCAGAACTCCGCCGCGTGGCGCGCGGTAAAGCTGTACTCCGCGCGGAAGGTCGGGCCGAAGGTGTAGATATCCCGAAACGCCAGCGCGAATGCTTCGCCGTAGAGCTGACCGGAGACGGTGAGGTTTGCGGCCTTGCCGAAGAAGTCGCCGCTAAAATCGATGTTGCCGTCCTTGTCCTTTGGCATGTCCTTGAGCGGCAGGGTCGTTACCTGAAACATCTCCCCCGCGCCTTCGCAGTCCGAACCCGTAATCAGCGGGGTATGGACGTAGACAAACCCGCGCTGCTGGAAGAACTCGTGGATGGCTGCGGCAACAACGGAGCGCACACGAAACGTCGCCTGGAAGGTGTTCGTCCGCGGGCGGAGGTGCTGGATGGTGCGCAGGTATTCGAGCGTATGCCGCTTTTTCTGCAGGGGGTAATCGCTGGGGCAAGCGCCTTCGAGCACGATTTCGTTTGCGCGGATTTCGAACGGCTGCGGTGCGTCCGGCGTAATCACGAGCTCGCCTTCGACCGCGATTGCGCAGCCGGTGGACAGCCCGTTGCCAAGATTTCGATCGTCGCGCTCAAACACGATCTGGACGGGCGTAAAGCAGCTCCCGTCGGTCAGTTCGACAAAGCCGAGGGTCTTGCCCTCGCGCACGGTGCGCACCCAGCCGCATACGCTGATCTTGCCCGCGTACGCTTCCGGCGATTTCTGAATCTGTGACAATTTGAGCGTCATGGCGATAACCTCTTATGTTTCTTTTTATGTTTCTTCGGATTTCTTGCTAGTATACCACATTTTACCGCCGTGAAAAGGGGGATTTTGGGTAAAAACGCGGCTGCGGCACAAAGGGTTCAAAAACGCGGAACGAGGCCGATCTGCGCCAATTTTGTACAAAACGCGCAACAATTTCAAACGATCGTGAAAAGCGCTGTTCCGCAAAAGTATCTATGCTATACTTGTATCGAACCAAAGGAGGGGGAACACTATGTATTTTGGCTACGGTTCAACCGACTCGATCTATATCATCCTTCTGCTCGTGGTCATGGGCATCAGCCTGTTTGCCCAGAACCGCGTGCAGAAGACGTTTAATCAATACGCGCAGACGCCTATATCGAGCGGCATGCGCGCGGAAGCCGTCGCGCAGGCGCTGCTCGACCGCGCGGGCAGTTCCGTGCAGATCACGTCCGTGCAGGGGTCGCTGACCGACCATTTCGACCCCAAGAACCAGATCGTCGGGCTCTCCCAGCAGGTCTACGGCAGCAGCTCCATCGCCGCCGTCGCGGTTGCGGCGCATGAGATCGGTCATGTGATGCAGCACGAGGAGCGCTACGCCCCCATACGGCTCCGCAACGCGATTCTGCCGGTGGCAAGCATCGGTTCCTATGCCGCGCCCTGGATCGTGATCCTGGGACTTATGATGGGCAGCTACAACCTGGCGATGATCGGCGTCGTGCTCTTTGGCGCGATGCTGGTGTTTCAGGTGGTGACGCTCCCGGTCGAGTTCAACGCGTCCAGCCGGGCATTGCGGATGCTTGAGGAAGGCAACTACATTACCTACGAGGAAAGCGACAGCGCAAAGAAGGTTTTAAACGCCGCCGCGATGACCTACGTCTGGGCTGCGGTCGCGTCGCTGGTGAGTTTTCTGCGGCTGCTCGCGCTGGCGAATCGCACGAGAAGGAATTAGGGGGGGTCTTGGGGCTCCGCCTTTGACCCCGGTGATATAAAAACAACTCACAAGAGCGAGGGTGATTGCTTTCGCTCTTTTTTAGTTTTGGTTGCAATAAGCTCTTGGTGCAACACTTCTGAAACAAGTATTTGTGATATACTTAAAAAAAGGAGTGTAAATTATGAAACCTTTACGTTTGACTATACTTGTGTCACTTATTCTTTGCATTATCTCTCTCATTGTTTCATCTGCTATAGCGTCGAAGTGTTCGGCATTCATTGATGAATGGTTTGCATATTTGATTTCATTAACTGTCGGTATCTTCTCCAGCGCACTACTAGTTTGTGTTTGTTCGCTTATAAGTCTCAAAGACAAGAGGCGAGGAGTTGCTTATAGCTACTACCCGCATTTTTACCAAATCAAGCAAAACCTAGAGTATCTAAGTCTATACCTCGATCAACAACAAACTGCGACAGGAATAGTCTCAATTAGCAAAAGTAGTGATCAGATAATGATTGAAACACTATCCTCGCTTGCAAGTGAATTATCAGAAGTTTGTAACATTGAAAGAATAACTCCCATGACGAGAGATCGGTATGAAAAGCGAAAAAATCACATCAAAAAAAATAGGTTGGCATACGTTGAGCACAATTATAAAACTCAATGTGTCAAAGCATTCCTTCGCTGTACAAGGGTTCTGAATGAGTTAAAAAGAATACCACTCTATCGTAAAGGGGAAAATATAGAAGAAGCCAAGCAAATCATAACAAAGAACTGGAACCTTTTCGTTGCGCTTATGGAAGAAACTGGTGATTATTGCGTAAGCTGTGATAAATTCGAAGAAAAACTAGATGATGTGACCGGTCGTAACTTAAGCAGTATCGAAGTGTAGCTTTAAGCAGAAATATAATATCCCACTTTGCAAGAAGAAAGTAAGGAAATTCTTGGGGCTCCGCCCCAAACCCCGTAAGGGGCTGACCGCCCCTTAACCCAGCAGGATTGTTCAAAACTCAACCCAACTAATAAAAGTGCGAAGGAAACACCTTTGCACTTTTTTATGCAAAGTTTTTGCGGTGTTGAAGTGCGGCTTTGTTTGCTATAGAATAAGGGGCAGAGTGTATAAGGAGGATTGTTATGCGCGACGAACGACTGGACCGGCTTGCCGATCTGCTATTAACCTATTCGCTCAAGCTCCAACCGGGCGAGCTTTTTGAAATCAACGGCGGTGTGCCCGCAAAGCCCCTCATCAAGGCGCTGCAGAAGCGCGCCCACGCCATCGGCACAGTGCCGTTTGTCAAGCTCGTAGACGACGAAATCGCCCGCCTCTTCTTCGGTTTTATCGACCCGGAGCATCCGGAAAAATCCAAGCCCGCCATCGACGCCCAGCTCGAATGGGAAACCAAGTACTGGGATCACATAGTGGCGCATGTGGATATCGGCGTGGACGAAAACGACGCGGAGCTCTCCGCCGTGGACACGCGAGCCATGACCTACTACCGCAATCTCCGCCGCGAACTGCGCGACCGCATCATCGACGAACGCCGCTGGGTCTACCTGCACTGGCCGACCAAGGCGGACGCACAGAAGGCCGGCATGTGCTATGACGACTTCTTCGAGTTCTTCCTTTCCGCCGCGCTGGTGGACTACGAAAAGATGGCGCGGGACCTGGAGCCGCTCGTGGCGCTCATGGAAAAGACCGACCTTGTTCACATCAACGGCCCCGGCACCGATTTGACGCTCTCCATCAAGGACATCCCAGTAATTCCCTGCCACGGCGAGCTGAATATTCCCGACGGTGAAGTCTACACCGCTCCCGTGCGCGACAGTGCAAACGGCATTGTGCAGTACAACACGCCCGCTATGCGTTACGGAAAACGCTTCGACAATCCCCGATTCGTGTTCAAAAACGGCCGTATCGTGGAAGCGACCTGCGATGGCGACGTCGCCGGGTTCAACGAAATGCTGGACGCGGACGAAGGCGCACGCTATCTTGGCGAGTTCGCCATCGGCGTCAACAACGCCGTAACGCGCTCCATCGGCAACACGCTCTACGACGAGAAGATTGGCGGCTCGTTCCACCTGACCCCCGGTTGCGCCTATGCGGACGCCTTTAACGGCAACAAGTCCCAGCTGCATCTGGACATCGTTTGTATCCAGACCGCGGCGTTCGGCGGCGGCGAAATCTGGTTCGACGGTCACTTGATCCGTAAAGACGGCCTATTCCTGCCAGAATCGCTCAAAGGTCTTAACCCGTAACGAAGGCTATCGGATACAACGCGCCGCAGGCTTACGTTTGCGGCGCGATTTCCGCTCTGATCCGTATGAAAATCCGTCGTTACGCGCGTTTTCCGCGAATTTCTGAAGAAATCAAACGATTTTTAGCCCGAATTGTCACATCGTATACACAGACCTGTGCATCTGTCCAAGGGGGTTGAGGCAAGCATATGAAGCAGTCTTTTCGCGCCTGGTTTTTTGATATCGTTGCCATCGTTCTCGGCAGCGCGCTTGTCGCGGTGGGGCTGGTGCTGTTTACTATTCCGAACAACATCGCTCCCGGCGGGGTAAGCGGCCTTGCCACCGCACTGGCCTATATTACGCCGCTCTCCGTTGGCGTCTGGACGCTCGTGCTCAATATTCCGCTCATCGGACTCGCCTGGTGGAAACTGGGGATCCGCCCGCTTATAAAAACCATCGTTACCACTCTTTTGCTTTCCTTTTTTATCGACCTGTTTACCGCGATTTTGCCGCCTTATTCCAACAATATCCTGCTGGCCGCCGTGCTTGGCGGCGTGCTCTGCGGCATCGGCATGGGCGTGATTTTTGTGCGCGGCGCAACCACCGGCGGCACAGACCTGATCAGTTTGCTGCTCAACCGCGCGTTCCCGAATCTCTCGGTCGGTTCACTGCTTTTAATAGTAGATGCAACCGTCGTCGTCTTCGCGGTTTTGGTGTTTAGAGACATTGAAGTTGCGCTGTATTCCATCGTCACCATATTTGTTACCACGCGTACCATCGATGCAATCATGCAGGGCGTCGATCACGCCAAGGTGATCTATATCGTCACTGAACGCGGGGACGATATCTTAGCGCAGCTTGCGGGCGAGCTTGGCCGCGGCGTCACCGTGCTGCAGGGACGCGGCGGCTACACCAAGCGCGATAAGCACGTGCTGATGCTCGTTACGCACCGCAACATGTTCGCGCAAACGCTCAAAGCCGTCAAGGCAATCGACAACAAGGCGTTCCTTTTTGTTACCGACGCAACGGAGGTTCACGGCGAAGGGTTTAAGCCGATTATATAAAAAAAGTCCCCCGAACGTTGTACGGCATTCGGGGGAATCTTGCTTTACGCTCCGTAACGGGGCGTTTTATTTTGCCGCTTCCTCGGCGGGTTCATCCTTCTCCGTCGCCATCTCCGCCAACTCGCGCTGACCCGCCTTGTTGGTAAAGAGGTGGTTGCGGTATACCACAAACCGGTAGAAACTGAATTCGGTTACGAGGTTGATCACCATGGTGCCGAACAGTACGATATACTCGTTCCAGCCCGCGCGCGTCAGCGCTTCGCCCCACCAGGTGGAAAGCGGCGTAAACACCAGGTAATAGCCGATGACCTGCATCATAGCAAGCGGTACGTTCTTGGCGGACTTGAACGTGAACTTTCGGTTGACGGTGAAGTTAAACAACACCGAAAGCGTCAGCGCGATCAGATAGCTCGGCCAGTAGCCCCAGTGAATCGTCTCGTTGAGAAGCGAAAACGAAGCAAATTGAATCACGCCCGCCGAGCAGGAAAACAGCAGAAATTTGAGCCCCTGCATGAAGTTTTGCTTCTTGGTGAGCTTCACCTTAGTCTTTGATTGTTCCGTTGTCCTGATCCTCCGTTTCTTTTGATTCCGTTGGTTCCGGTTCGCTGAAGAGCGCGCAGGCGTTCTTGCCGGATTTTTTAACGCGGTAGAGCGCGGAATCCGCCGCTTTATAGAGCGCGTCAAACGTGCTCCCGTCGCGTTTGTAGATTGCAACGCCAACGCTCACGGTAACCGGCACGCCGAACGACGCGCTGATGCTCGTCATTGCGCCGCGCACCTGGTCCGCCTTTTCCAGCGCGTTCTGGTCGGAGTCGATATACTTCATGAACATGGTATACTCGTCCCCGCCCAGCCGGGCGATGAGGTCGCCCGCGCGGAACAGTCGGCTCACCGCGTGCGCAAACGCAATGAGCATGCGGTCGCCTTCCGAATGTCCGAGCGTGTCGTTAACTTGCTTGAAGTTGTCAAAATCCAGTATCAAAAACGCGTGGATCTCTTCCTTGCCTTCGCCCTGCAGAAACGCTTTGGTATACAGCTCCATCGCGCCGCGGTTCAGTAAACCCGTGAGTGGATCGCTGTCCGCCTTTCTGCGGAGCCGCTGGAGCGACTGCTTCTGGCGGTGGATATCTGTTATTTTACCGACAACCTGCCGGGAGTGGCCTTCGCTGTCGAGCACCGCGTAGATCTCGAGTCGTTTCCAGCGAACGACGCCGCGCGGGTTCTTCATGCGCAGTTCCTCGTGCGCTTCCGGCGCGCCGGCGTTCATATGCTCGATGAACCGCATAAACGTCGGCCGGTCGGGCTCGAAGATCAGCTGGTAGCAGTCCTCGATATGATCCAGCGAACAGGAAGGCGCGGGCATGCCAAACATGGTTTCAAAGCAGTCGTTGAACTGTATTTTTCCGTCCTCCATATTCACCGTAAAGAGCACTTCGTTGGAGAGCCGGTTGACCATTTTATACAGCTCGCTGCTTTGGCGCAGCAGTTCCTTATCCTGCTCCAGAACGCAAACCGCATCTTTTTCGTGGCGATAGGCTTGAAAGATGACCGACGTATGCACAAGGATGACCAGAAACAGCATCACAAGCACATAGGTGATGATCTTTGAGCTCAGTTCGTCCGCAACACCGCCCGGAACCGCCAGAATAAAGAACCAGTCCGCAACCCCGACCGGAACGTTGACCGAATAATAGGTCTTTCCGCCACGGAACGTCGTTGTTTCCGTCGTTTCGCCGTATAGAAACGACTCTTTCAGCTTTGCTTCGGTCATATCGTTCTGCAGCGCCGCGTCGGAGCCGAATTCGTCAAAGAGGTTGAACGAGTAGGTTTCCTGCGTAGTTTGGTCGGCAATGGCAAATACATTACCGTTTACGTCCGACAGCAGCGCGTAGGTATTTCCCTGGAACGCGTTGGTCTGCGTCAGGCTGGAAATCGTCTCCCGATCCATCCGCGCAACGAGCGCCCCGACAACAAATCCACCCTCCTGAACCGGCACGGCAACCAGAATCCCGTTTGGCGACAGTTCACCAATCCGCCCGATCGTAATGACGGTTTCGCCTCGTAAACAGGTTTGAAACCAGTCCTCGCCGGAGACGTCCCTCATGTTGCCGCTGCTCAGCTTGAGGCTTCCGTTCTTATCAATCAGCGCAGCCCAAGCCATGCCCTGGCCGCTGGTCAGCTCGCCAAGCATACTCTCCACAACGGCGCGGTGCGTGGGACTGGAACCGTATTTTGCGATGATATTCATGCGCTTTTCCGTGACATTGAAGAACTCGCGAATCAAATCGGCCTGCTGCTGGGCGGCTTCCGTGAGCCGCTCAAAGGTGTTTTCCAAAAGTCTGGATTTCATCTGCGAACGGAACCCCAGAAACGCCACGGCGATAACAACCATCGTAAGAATGGACAGGCCAAAGAACCGTATGACGTCCCGAAGCTTATTCATACCGACCCCGCCCCTTTCAATGGATAATCAGCGTTGAAAACGGTTGCTGTGTATCGGTAGTGCGAATGATTTATCCAGCCCGGAAGAGAATTGCAAGGTATGGTAAAATTATATACACAATTGCAAGTTTTGTCACTTATATTCGCCGGAGTGGAAAACTCGCAGTGTTGAGACGATTCAGAGCCGTTGGTCAAGGCCATCCGTAGAACGGGCGGCTTGCTTTGTGAATTCAGTCACCAACAAAAAACGAACCTCGTACGAGGTTCGTTTCTGTTTTCGTTCACTTGTGAACGCACATGCGGTCAGTATAGAGTAAAAGCTTATCCTTCGTGCTTACAGTCTTTCTGCATCAATCCTGAGTGTGTTCGCGGCGCGTCTATTCTTCGTGCTTGCAGTCCTTACAGTATCCGAAGATCTCCAGATTGTGCCCCATGATTTCGAAGTTTTCCGCTTCCAGCTTGGGGAAAGCGCTGTTCATCGGGCAGTCGTCGATGGCGATCATTTTGTGGCACTTGACGCAGACGGCGTAGTGCTTATGGCGGTAACGGTTGAGCTCATACACCGCCATCTCGCTGTTGAGCACGCTCGTTTTCATGACAATCCCTTTTTCAACGAACTGCTCGAGCACGCGGTACACGGTGGAAAGCCAGGCGGGTTTGACGCCCGTTTCCATCCGGCCGCAGATTTCCACGGCGCTGAGCGGCTGATCGGCCTGTTCCAGCACGGCGAGTACGCTTTCACGCTGCTTGGTCTTTTTTAGACCCTCAGGCCAGGCGCAAGGCGCTTCCTTCATCGTGCTCCCCTCTTTCCGCCGGTTTTGCCCGGCCGTATCCCGAATCGCCGCAAAATGCGATTCATTCGCAAATCCGCGCATCCATTATAGAATGGCCTCGCGGACGCGTCAAGCGCGCGCCCGTATTGCGCCGGAGTAGATTTTTTTACCCACCATCACGAGTATCAGCACGCCCACCGAAACCAGCGCCGTAAAACCGCCGGGGGCGACGTTCAGATAATAGGAAAGAAACAGCCCCGCCATGATGTCGATTACGCTGAATACGATGGAAAAATTCAGCGTCGCCTTGAACCCCTTGCCGAGCTGCAGCGCCGTGGCAACGGGCAGCGCGATCATGGAGCTAAGCACCAGCACGCCAACAATCCGGATGGAAACGGAGATGGCCGAGGCCACGAGCACCGCAAAGATATAGTTGATGAGCCGCACCTTTACGCCAGCTACCTGCGCCGCTTCCTCATCATAGGCAATGTAGAGCATTTGGTGATACAGAAGTATCAGCGCCGCAACGGAGATGACGCTGAGAATCAGCACCATATAGATATCGAACTCCGTCACGGTCAGGATGCTGCCAAAGAGAAACGAATCCGCGTTGGCGTGGAGCTTGCCGGAGCTGATGACGGTAATCGCGGTGCCGACGCTGAGCGCTAGAACGATGGTTAAAATCAGGTCGGTGTACTTTTTAAAGTACCGGCGCAGAAACTCGATCAGCGCGCCGCAGATAGACGTAAACAAAAACGCGCCGAGAATCGGGTTCTGGTTGGTTAAAAGCCCGATCGTAATACCCGCAAGCGACGCGTGGGAGAGCGTATCTCCAATCATGGAGTACCTTCTCAGCACCAGAAAGATACCGATGCACGGGCAGAGGATGGAGATGCAGATGGAGACGAAGAACGCGTTCTGCATAAAAGCGTATTGAAACATTCTTCAGTCCTCCTTTCCCTTGCCCTGCAAAAATTCTTCCGCGTAATGGCGCGGCGAGCAGAGATGCCCCCGCCCGCCGGAGAGATGGTAAATCTGTGTGGAGTTCTTCACCGCCGCGTCGATATTGTGCTCAACGGAGACGATGGTGATGCCGTCCTGCTGGTTGGTCTGCTTCAAAAAGCCGTAGATTTCCTTCTGGCTGTCCGCGTCCACGCCGGAGGACGGCTCGTCGAGAATCAGCAGTTCCGGCTGGCCGATCAGCGCGCGCGCAATCATGACGCGCTGCGCCTGCCCGCCGGAGAGCGTGCCCATGCGGGCGTTTGCAAACTCCGTCATGCCGACGCGCTCAAGGCAGCGGTTCACGGCGCTTTTATCCGCTACGCGCAGGATATGCCGGTAGGAGTTGAGGGATTCGAATACCGTAATCGGAAAATCCGAGTTGGCGTAATCGTTTTTCTGCGGCACATAGCCGATGCGCTTTGCGCTGCAGGAGATGGTTCCTGCCGTCGGCTTTAGAAACCGCAGCATCAGGCGCACGAGCGTACTCTTTCCGCTTCCGTTGTCGCCAACGAGGGAAACGTACTCTCCGTCCTTGATCTCCAGATCGATGCCGTTCAATACGTACGGCGCCGATCCTGTATAGGAAAAAAATAAGCCTTCCGCCTGGATCATCAAATTACCTTCTTGCCGGGGTGCAGCCGTGCTTTTTTACTTTGCGAAAGCAGCCTTCCGCGCCGCCTGTAGCCCGCGCCCGTTTTTAATTGCGAATGCGTCCCATTTGCGCTTGACAAAACGCGTATCGTCACGTATCATGCAATAGTATAAATGCGAATGGATCGCATTTGCAAGTAAAACTTCCCAGGAGGACAGGAATGTGCTGAAAAAATGGTCAACTTTGCTCCTTTGCCTGCTTGCCGCGTTCGCGTTTGCCGCTTGCGGCAGCGTGCAGGCAACCGCGCAGAACAGCGATAAACTCGCGGTTTTCGTAACGTTTGACGCGATCGGCGAATTTGCCAGAGCGGTCGGCGGCGACAAGGTAGACGTCTCCGTCATTATCCCGACCGGCACGGAACCGCACGATTTTGAGCCGAAGGCGCAGGATCTCGTCGGCCTCACCAGCGCGGACGTATTTGTCTATAACGGCCTCGGCATGGAAGCCTGGGTGGACGACGCGGTTTCCGCCGCGAACAACAAAACGCTCATCGTCGTGGACGCTTCCGCGGGCGCGGACGCGATTGTGAATACCGACGAAGGCGAAATCGCCGATCACGGCCAATACGACCCGCATCTCTGGCTTGGCGTCAAGGGCGCGGAAGCCGAAGTGACCAACATCAAAAACGCGCTCGTGCAGGCCGACTCCGCCAACAAGGACTATTACGAGGCTAATAGCGCGGACTTCATCGCTCAGCTCGAAAACCTCTATCAGGAGTACAGCGCGAAGTTCGCCGCCGTCGAGAAGAAGAGCTTCGTCACCGGTCACGCGGCGTTCGGCTACCTCTGCCGCGATTTCGGTTTAACGCAGAACAGCGTTGAGGACGTGTTTGCCGAAGGCGAACCCAGCGCGCAGCAGCTCGCCGAGCTCGTGGATTACTGCAAGCAAAACGGCGTGACCACGATCTTTGCCGAGGAAATGGCGAGCCCGGAAATCTCCCAGACGCTGGCAAACGAAGTGGGCGCGAGCGTAAAGACCATCTACACGATGGAGAGCGCGGAGGATGGTTTGAGCTATCTGGAACGCATGGCGGACAACCTTTCGGAAATCTACGACGCGCTGAGCAAATAACTTCCTTTCGAAATTACAAAGCGACCAACAGAAAAGGGCCTGAACGGCTCTTTTTTTGCCGCGCACTTTTTCGCGGCCTGTCCGCAGGACGGCAGAATCCCCCTTCGCTGTTGCGCAGGGTGAAACATGCCGCTTTTTACACAATCTTCCCGTCGTTCTCCCTTGTTTTTCCAATATCCATCTAGTATGATGTGGTTGGTGGCTAAGCCACGTTTATACCAATCCTTCTCCTGCTCTTCCTTTCCGTATCATCTTGCAGGCGTTTTCTCTTATCCGCATTGTTTCGGCGCGCCGCGGCAAAGAGCCTCCGGCGGTCGATTTTTATAAATAAAAAACGAATATCGGAAAGGGGTGTCGGCATTTTGGAACGGACGTACGACGCCGTTGTGATCGGCAGCGGCATGGGAGGGCTGGCAGCGGCCTGCAACCTCGCGAAAAACGGGATTCAGACCGTGCTGCTCGAGCAGCATAACTTCCCCGGCGGAGTGACCACGAGCTTTAAGCGCGGACGGTTCGAATTTGAAATCTCCGTGCAGTGCATCACTGAATACGGCTCGAAGGAACGCAAAGGCCCGATTTACCAGTTCCTCGTAGACGACCTCGGCATCGACATCGACTTTCCGCGCATGACGGAAGGGCGGTTTGTCGCCTGGACGGATTCCGGCGAACGGATGGTCGTCCCGCTCGAAAAGGAGGAACTCATCCGTTTTATCGAGCAGCGTGTACCGGGCAGCGAACAATCGCTGCGCGCATACCTGAACTTTTGTGACGAAATGCTCGCCGCCATCAACTATATCAACGACAACGACGCGGCCATCAAGCCCGTGGAGCTCATTCTCAAGCACAAGGGCATCGTCGCCGCCGCTGGGCTGACGACCAAGGAAGTCACCGACCGTTTCGGCATTCCGAAAAAAGCGCTGGAATATCTGGACGTCTATTGGACTTTTATCGGCCTGCCCATGGACGCGGTCGCCTTCCCCATCTACGGAACGGTGATCAGCTGCATGGACTCCGTACCCGTCTACGCGCCAAAGAAAACCACCTATGAAATCTCCGCAAAAATGGCGCGCCGCTTTGAAGAACTCGGCGGCACGCTCCTCTGTAACACGCGCGCGGAGAAAATTCTCGTGGAAAAGGGCAAAGTTACGGGCGTGGTCACCCAGCGCGGGGAAGTATTCAAGACCAAGCACGTCTACAGCAACGCCCTGCCGCACAACGTGTTCAACAACCTCATCTACCCTAAGAACGAGCTGCCCGCAAAGGCGCTGCAGCGCCTGAACATGCGCACCGTAGGCACGAGTTTTCTCTCCATGTATATGGGGCTCAACCGCAGCGCCAAAGAGCTTGGGCTGAACCACTACATGTACTATTTTGCTAAAAACGGGGATATCAACGCCGCTTACGACAGCATTGGCGTGCTGACGCCGAACGGCTGTTTTGCGGGCATGTGCCCCAACCCGTTGATACCGGACGCTTCTCCGGAAGGCACGAGCATTCTCCACCTCGAAACGATCTACCGCGCCGAACCCTGGGGCAAGCTCACGGACAAAGAGTATTTTGCCAGGAAGCACGCGCTCGCGGGCGATCTGATCGACCGCGCGTCGGACGTGCTGGGCTTTCGCATCCGCGACCACATCGAGGAAATCGAGGTGGCGGCTCCCCAGACATTCGCCCGCTACATCGGCTCCTATATGGGCAACGTCTATGCTTACGACCACCGCGTATTCGACTCCGTCGTAATCAAGGCCATGACGCAGGACAAGGAACGCCTGATCGAAGGCCTTTCGTTCGTGGGTAACGCGGGGCTGCTGGTTGCTGGCTTCCCAAGCTCGATCCTTTCGGGCAGGCTGGCCACCATCGAACAGATCGCGCACCGCGGCGCGTAACGAAGGAGGGGAAAGAAGATGTCGAAGGTCAAACTCATTCCGGGATTATTCGCCCTGCTTCGGATGGCGAGCGATCGAAACCGCCGTTTTCAGGCGGCGGACGCTGACTTCCGTCCCGACCCCGTGCTGGCAATGGCAAAGCGCATGCACCCCGAGACGCTCGCGCTCAAGGTTGCGAGCGTGCGGGACGAAGTGCCGTTGGTGAAAACCTACCGGCTCGTGAGCGCTTCCGGCGAACCGCTGCCGGTGTTTCAGGCCGGGCAGTACATCAGCTTAAAGCTGAAGATCGGCCAAACCGCTACTTCGCGCGCGTATACAATCTCTTCCGCGCCGTACGAGGCGGAAGGGGCGGACGGCTACTACGAAATCACGATTCGTCAAAAGCCGGAAGGCGTTGTTTCCGACTGGCTGACGCAGAATTTGCGCGAGGGCGCGGAGCTTTCCGCAACCGGCCCGCACGGGGACTTCTATGTTTCTCCGCTGCGGGACACGCACGAAATCGTCGCCATCGCGGGCGGCGCGGGGGCCACGCCGTTTGTCTCCATGATGAAGCAGTTTCTCGCTGACCGTCCGGAACTCTCCGTAACGCTGCTCTACGGCTGCCGCAACCCGGAGGATATTCTGTTTGAAAAGGAAATCGACGCGGTGATTCAGGCCGACCCCATGCGCTTTCGCAGGTTCAACACCTTTGACGACAACGGCGGAAACGCGAGTCTGCGCAAAGGCTTTCTAGACGCGGCGTTTATCAGAGAACACATTCCCGAACCGGAACGGAAGACCTACTTCATCTGCGGGCCTGCGATTCTGTACAGCTTCCTCGAAAAAGAGTTCCCGAAGGTGGCGTTCCTGGAGCGCAAGCAGACACGTTACGAAGTCTCCGGCGCGCCCTGCGACGTAACGCGGATTCCGGGGTACCCGGCGGACTGCGCGGAAAAAGCATTTACCGTTTCCGTGCTCTGCAACGGAGTAACAACCGTAATTCCCGCCAGCGGCGCTGAACCGCTCTTAACCGCCGTTGAGCGCGCGGGGCTGATTCTCGACTCGCGCTGCCGCAGCGGAGAATGCGGCATCTGCCGCAGCCAGCTTGTCAGGGGCGACGTTTTCATCCTGCCGGACGGCGACGGACGACGGGAAGCGGATAAGGAAGTCGGCTTTATCCATCCCTGCGCCACCTACCCGCTTTCGGATCTGGAAGTGATCCTCCCGCCGGGTAAAGCGGCGCAGACCTGATTGAAACGATCTTATACCTGTCAAACGATTCATTCGGCGCAGACCTGATTGAAAACAGTTTTGAAACCTTATGATTGATCTATTTTGGAAAGGGGTGTTGAAACATTGGAACACGCATATGACGCGGTCGTCATCGGCGCGGGCAACGGCGGGCTCACCGCTGCCGCAACCATGGCAAAAGCAGGCAAAAAGGTGCTGCTTGTCGAGCAGCACAATCTGCCGGGCGGCTTTGCAACCAGCTTTGTGCGGGGGCGGTTTGAGTTTGAACCGTCGCTGCACGAGCTCTGCGACGTCGGCTCGGCGGAGAATCCCGGCGAAGTGCGGCGTCTCCTAAATGAGACGCTGGGTATCTCCGTCGGCTGGGCGGCGGTGCCGGAAGCCTACCGGCTCCTCACCATCGCCGAGGGCAAGAACAACCTCGATATTGTAATGCCGTTCGGCGTCAAAGAGTACGTCGATCAAATGGAAGCGTACGTGCCCGGCAGCCGCGCTTCCATGGAGAAGTTCATCTCGCTCTGCGAGGGGATAATGGCGGCGCTGGCGTATATTGGCGCTTCCGGCGGCAAGGCGGATTCCAAGGTGCTCATGAAGGAGCACGCAAACTTTTTAAAGTGCGGCGGTTACAGCGTCAGCCGCGTGCTCAAGTCCCTGCACATGCCCAAAAAAGCGCAGCGCATCCTCTGCGCGTACTGGTGCTACGTCGGCATCAGCACGGATCAGCTCAACTTTGCGCTGTTTGCGGCCATGCTGTACAAGTACCTGACCAAGGGCGCGTGGATTCCCAAAATGCGCTCCCACGAACTCTCCGTTGCGCTGGACGCGCGCATCCGCGCACTCGGCGGCGAAATTTGGTATAACACCCGCGCGGAGAAAATCATCATGGAAAACGGCAAGGTCACGGGCGTTCGCACGAGCCACGGGGACGTAAAGACCGAGCACGTGATCGCCTGCTGTTCGCCCAACGCGGTCTTCGGGGACATGATGGATCCGAGCGACGTGCCGGAGCGGCAGACCCGAATGGTCAATGCCCGCCGGATCGGCGCGCGCGGGTTCGTGGTATACCTCGGCCTCAACAAAACCGCCGACGAGCTGGGGCTTGCGGACTACAGCTACTTTATCTATGAGTCGATGGATACCGTTAAGGAAGCCAAACGCGCGGACGGGTTCAACGATCACCCCATGCAGGCGACCGTCTGCCTCAACCGCGCCAACCCGGGCTGTTCGCCGGAAGGCACCTGCATTATGAGCTTTACGACGCTCTACAATTCGGACGTCTGGGGCGAAGTCGCTCCCGTAGACTACGTGAACAAAAAGCGCGAAGTGGCCGAAAAGATGATTCGCGACTTTGAAACGCACGTGGGCGTCAGCATTACGCCGTACATTGAGGAAATCGAAATCGCAACCCCCGCGACCATGGCGCGCTACACCCTCAACCCGCAGGGCGCGATGTACTCCTACTCCTGCGCCGACTGGGACACCATGCTGCCGAGGCTCATGATGCTCAAGGACGACCAGATCGTGCCGGGCGTCCGGTTTGCGGGCGGGTACGGGCCGCGCATCTACGGCTACAGCTCGACCTACCTCAACGGCGAACTCACCGCAAAGCTCACCCTTGCGGACATGAAGGAGGCGGCAAAATGAGCGACTTCAACTTTCATGTAAAACCCATCGGCTTGTTCGACATGCTGCACTTTAAAAAGATGGTGCCCGCTCGGCAAAAAGCGCTGGCAAACGGCTCAACCGATCCCGTAACTGGCGTGTACGGAGCAAACAAGCTGGCAAGCCGCCTGCACCCGAAAGCGCAGAAACTGACCATTGCGGAAGTGATCGACCACGGCGAAAACGCAAAGTCGTTTGTGCTCACGGGCAAAAACCTTGCTCCGTTCCGCGCGGGGCAGTACCTCTCCGTTTCACTCAAGATCGGCTCTTCGGTTCTCACGCGGCCGTACTCCATCTCCTGTTCGCCTAAATGGGCGCTGGAAGGCAAATACGCGCTGACCATCAAGCGCCAGCAGGACGGCTTTGCCTCCGGTTGGATTCTTGACAACTGGAAAGTCGGGGACGAAATTACGACCTCCGGCCCGGAAGGAACATTTTATTACGAGCCACTCAGGGACGCAAAACACGTCGTCGGCCTCGCGGGCGGCTGCGGCATTACGCC
>JBDKTD010000317.1:0-5730 GCA_039680365.1 Clostridiaceae bacterium | reverse complement strand
ATTCCGTCAACGTTATCATGAGCATCACCGGAAACAAGCAGACGACGCCCGACTTTTTAAAGGACTACGTACTGTAACAAACCGGAATCGATAAAAGAATAAAGGATACCATTGACCCATGCGTTATCTGAGCACCAGAGGCGGTGAGCCGGTGCGCGCGGCGGAAGCCATCGTGCGCGGCATCAGCCCGTCGGGCGGGCTGTATGTGCCCGAAGAATACCCTCAAATTCAGGTGGAAACCGGCGAGCGCGGCAGCTATCAAGCCACCGCGCTTCGCGTCATGCGGGCCTATTTTCCGGAAGCGGAAGAGGACGCATTACGCGGCATGATCAACGCCGCCTATGCGAACTTTGACGCTCCCGAAGTCACCCCGCTTGTGCCGCTCAAAGGCACGGAAACCGTGCTGGAACTCTGGCACGGGCCGACTATGGCGTTTAAGGATGTCGCCCTCCAGATGCTGCCGCACCTGATGCTGGAGTCCCTAAAGCAAACGGGCGAGCAAAAGAAGGTGTATATCCTCGTTGCCACCTCGGGCGACACCGGAAAAGCCGCGCTGGAAGGGTTTAAGGATGTTCCCGGCACGCGCGTTCTCGTGTTCTACCCGCATGAGGGAGTATCGGAAGCACAGCGCCTCCAGATGGTCACCCAGGAGGGCGGCAATATGGACGTCTGCGCCGTGTACGGCAACTTTGACGACGCGCAGACGGCGGTCAAGCAGATTTTTGCCTCGAAGGAGATCGCCGAGAAGCTGGATCAGCTCGGCTGGCGGCTTTCGAGCGCGAACTCCATCAACTTTGGGCGTCTCCTGCCGCAGATCGTTTACTACTACACGAGCTATCAAACGCTGCTGGAGCGCGGCGCGATTCAGCCGGGTGAGCGCGTTAACTTCTGCGTACCGACCGGTAACTTTGGCGATATCCTCGCGGGCGAATACGCGCGCAGGATGGGGCTGCCGATTCACAAGCTCATCTGCGCTTCCAACCGCAACAACGTGCTCACGGACTTCTTTACGCGAGGGGTCTACGACGACAAACGCCCGTTCTTCAAGAGCATGAGCTGCTCGATCGATATCCTCATCTCCTCCAACCTCGAACGGCTGCTCTTTGAGCTCGCCGGACGCAGCGACGTGATTGTGCGCGGCTGGATGAAGGATTTAAAGGACAAAGGCATGTACGCCCTGCCGAAAGAAGCGCTGGACGAAATGAGCAAAGTGTTTGCCGCGGACTGGTGCACGGAAGAGGACACACTCGAAACCATCCGCCGCGTCTACGACGAAACCGGGTACTTGATGGATCCCCATACCGCCGTTGCGCAGTGCGTTTATGAGCGGTACGCAAAACGGACGGGGGATCACACAAAGACCGTTTTGCTCTCGACGGCGAATCCGTATAAGTTTGCAACGGACGTGCTGGGCGCGTTCGAACCCGCGGGCAGCGACGATTTTTCCAATGTCGACCGCCTGTATGCATTGACCAAAGCGCCGGTGCCAAAGGGCATCAGCGGGCTGAAAGGCAAGCCGGAACGGCATCTCGACGTGCGCGCGCTGGAAGAAATGCCCGCCCGCGTTCTCGAGCCCGTAACGGACTGACAAAATAAGCATTGACAACCATATTCCGAAGCGCGGAGCATTCCGCCCGGAACCGAAAGAAGCGACAAAACAGCCATGAAACGCCCCGATTCTACAACCGTTTCCATTATCGTTTGCATTGTGATTATCGCTGTGCTCTCTCTTTCGCTGGTCTTTGTTGTCAGCGAGCGGGGCGCCAACAGCGGCGCGAACCTGACCGCGCTGTCGGAGCTTGCGGATACGATTCACGAGCAGTATTACTTTTACGACGATAAGGAACTCGACAGCGACAAACTTGTGGAAGGCGCGATGCGCGGCATGATTACCACGCTGGACGACCCTTACGCGCAGTACTATACCCAAGAGGAGTACAATAAGCTTCTCAAGTCCAACGCCGGCAGCTATGTGGGGATCGGCATAAGCGTTCAGTTGCCGGACGAAACCGGCAGCAAAGTCATCGAAGTCTACGATGGCGGACCCGCACAGAAGGCGGGTCTTGCCGTTGGCGATATCATCACCAAGGTCAACGGAACCGAAATGGCAAATTTGACGCTGGACGCGGTGCTCGCCTGTTTCAACACCGACGAAGCCGCATCCAACGAAATCACCTTCCTCCACGACGGCGTGGAATCTACGGTGACGATCGTCAGCGCGGAGATTCACGTCAACCGCGTGGTGTCCAAAGTCTATAACGGCAACATCGGCTATATCCGCATTACCGAGTTCAACGGCAGCGTGGAACAGGATTTCTGGAACGCGCTTACCGCACTGCGCGCGCAGGGGATTCAGAACCTCGTCATCGATTTACGGAACAACCCCGGCGGCGGATTGACCGAAGTGCTCGCCATGACGGATCACTTTGTAGCAAAAGGAGACGTCATCGTCACCATCAGGTCAAAAGCGGGGGACGAGGACGTTTACAACAGCAACGGCAGCGAGCAGACGGGCATGAAGCTCGTCGTGCTGGTCAACGGCAATTCCGCCTCGGCCAGCGAACTGTTCACCGGCGCGCTGAAAGATTACGGTCTTGCGACCATAATCGGCACGCAGACCTACGGCAAGGGCATCGTGCAGAGCTACTTCCGCATTCCCGCAACCGACGGCTGGGCAAAGATGACCACGGACGCGTACTATACGCCGAGCGGCGTCTGCATCCAGGGCGTGGGTATCACGCCGGATATCGTGATCGACCTGCCGGAAGAACTCAAGGATAAAGCGATTGACGATCTCGACCCCTTGGAGGATACGCAGCTGCAGGCGGCGTTCTCCGTATTCGGATCGCAGACGCAGACGCAGCAAACCGCAAACGGCTAAACTATATTTTTCAGGAGAAAAGCATGCACAACATTAAGGACATTCAACTGGCTCCCTCCGGCGAACAAAAAATCGAATGGGTACAGCGCAACATGCCGATTCTCAACGGAATCCGCGAATCGTTTGAGCGTGACAAGCCGTTTACCGGCCTGAAGATCGCGCTTTCAATCCATCTGGAAGCAAAGACCGCCTACCTCTGCCGCGTGCTAGCGGCGGGCGGCGCGGAGATGTATATTACCGGCAGCAACCCGCTCTCCACGCAGGACGATATCGCGGCGGCGCTCGTCGCGGGCGGGCTGAACGTGTTTGCGCATTACGCCTGCACGCCCGAAAACTACGACGCCTGCATCGAGAGCGTCGTTGCGGCAAAGCCGGACATCGTTATCGACGACGGCGGGGATATTGTCCACGCGATTCACGCGCGCCACAAAGAGCTGGAGAGTCATATTCTCGGCGGCTGCGAAGAAACGACAACCGGCATTATGCGGCTTGTCGCCATGGAAAAGGCGGGGGAATTGAAGTTTCCGATGTTCGCGGTCAACAACGCGGACTGCAAGCATCTCTTCGACAATCGATACGGCACGGGTCAGAGCGTGTTCGACGGCATCAACCGCACGACGAATCTCGTCATCGCGGGCAAAACCGTCGTGGTAGCGGGCTACGGCTGGTGCGGTAAGGGCGTCGCCATGCGCGCAAAAGGCCTCGGTGCGAACGTTATCGTTACCGAAGTCAACCCCATCCGCGCCATCGAAGCGGTGATGGACGGTTTTGGCGTAATGTCCATGCGGGAAGCGGCCAAGCTGGGAGATCTGTTCATCACGGTCACCGGCGATTTAAAGGTCGTAGACGAAGAAGAGTTCTACCGGATGAAGGACGGCGCAATCCTCTGCAACGCCGGGCATTTCGACGTGGAAGTCAATGTTCATCGGCTTTCGGAAATCGCGGTGGAAAGCCGCGAAATGCGCAAAAACATCATGGGCTACCGGCTGAATAACGGCAAATGGCTGCATGTGCTCGGCGAAGGTCGACTGGTCAACCTTGCCGCTGGCGACGGGCACCCTGTGGAGATTATGGATATGAGCTTTGGTATTCAGGCGCTCTGCGCGCGCTACATTGCCGAGCATCGCGGAACGCTCGCGCCGAAGCTGCACGACGTTCCCGCGGAGATCGACCGCGAAGTCGCGGGGCGCAAGCTCGAAGCGCTGGGCGTTCAAATCGACGCGCTCACAAGCGAACAAAAAGCGTATCTTGAGAGCTGGGAAGCGTAACCAAAGCCGGAAATTCGTGGTTTACAAGGCTTTTTCAAACTGATACAATAACGTTTGGCACGAATCATTCGGCCTTCTTTCCGCCTTTGACCGTTTTCAACAACGGCATTTGATACTTCTAAACGAAGAATACAGATTACAAATCAGTACAGGGGGAACCGAAATGAAGGAATACACCGCGAAAGATATCCGCAATGTTGGCGTCTTCGGGCACGGCGGCGAGGGCAAAACCACGCTGACCGAAGCCATGCTGTTCAACGCCGGGCTGACCGACCGTCTTGGAAAGGTGGAAAACGGCACAACGGTAACCGACTTCGACCCCGAAGAAATCTCCCGCGGCATTTCCATCAATATGGCGCTCGCTCCGTTCGAATGGAAAGACGTAAAGGTCAATATCATCGACGCGCCGGGTTTCTTTGATTTTTATGGCGAAGTCGCCGCCGCTATGGCGCTGGCCGACAGCGCTTTAATCGTCGTCGGCGCGGTCTCCGGGCCGGTTGTCGGCACGGAAAAAGCCATGGCCATGTGCAAAAAAGACCACAAAGCCCGCATGATCGTGATCAACCAGATCGACCGCGAAAACGCAAACTTCGACAAGGTCATGGGCGAAATCAGCGAAAAGTTCGGCCCCAGCGTGGTGCCGATTCAGCTGCCCATCATCGAAGGCGGCGTGTTCAAAGGTTACGTAGATATCGTCCATATGACCGCCAAGCTCTTCGACGGCAAAGGCGAAAAGGAAACCGCTATCCCCGCGGCGCTCAACGGCAAGGCGCAGGAATATTACGAAAAGCTCTGCGAAGCCGCCGCCGAGAGCGTTGACGAGCTGATGGAGAAATACCTAGAAACGCTCGAACTCTCCCGCGAAGAACTGCTTCAGGGGCTTTCCGTCGGCGTCCGCGAAGGCATCGTGACCCCGGTCTGCTGCGTTTCCGCGGCGCAAAACATCGGCGTGTATACGCTGATGGACAACATTGTTAACTATCTGCCCTCCGCCGAGCTTGCCAAGGCGCCCAAGGCTACCAACGTCAAGTCCGGCGCGGAAGTCGTCATCACCAAGAGCGGCAAGTTCGCGGCGCAGGTTATTAAAACCACCTTCGACCAGTTCGGCAAGTACAGCATCGTAAAGGTGTACCGCGGCTCTCTGGACGTTTCGGTTTCGCCTTACAACGCCAACGCCGAAAAGGCGGAAAAACCCACCGCGCCGGTCATGCTGCGCGGCAAAAAGAGCGTCTCGGTCGATAGGCTCAACGCGGGCGATATCGGCGCGCTGCCAAAGCTCCAGTATACGGCAACGGGCGACACGCTTTGCGACGCGGGCGATCCGATCCTGTTTGCACCCATCGATTTCCCCAAGCCCAGCATCTCTCTTGCGGTCACAGCAAAGAAGCAGGGCGAGGACGATAAGGTCATTGCAGGCCGCAACCGCATCAAGGAAGAAGACCCGACCATTTTGATCGAAAAGAACCCGGAAACCGGCGACGTGCTGATTATGGGCCTTGGCGAAATGCATATCGACGTGGTCTGCGGCAAGCTCAAGAACAAGACCAACGTGGAAGCGGCGATCTCCGACCCGCGTATTCC
>JBDKTD010000259.1:0-6715 GCA_039680365.1 Clostridiaceae bacterium | reverse complement strand
CTGTGCGTTTACCGCCTCCGCGCCGTAGAGTTCGGCCAGCGCGCCGTCCAACGCGCCGCCGGTGAGCCGTTTACGAATTGACTGCATGGCAATCCCCTCCGCATGTATGTTGTATGATTGATTTTTTGAAACCAGATGTTGTTCTGCTCTTAAAAGCATAGCCCTTCTCAGCCGCCCAGCGCCTTGAGGAGCAGCGCAACCCCTATGCCAAGGTAGTTGCCGATGGCATAACCCAGAATGCCGCAGATGAGCCCCGGAAGCACGACTTCACGGTTCTTGAGCGCGTCGGCGGCCGGGGCGATGAACGCGGGGCCGTAGATGCCCGCCGTGGAGGTAATCAGCGCGGTGTCCGCGTCGATTTTGAAGATTTTCGCCAGAATCAGGTGCAGCAGGATCGCGCCGAACTGCGCGGTGGCAAACATTGCTAAAAACAGCAGCGACTCAGTCTTAATTGCGCTGAATCGAAACGACAGGCCGATGCCAAACGAAAACACGAGAATCAGGTACTGCCCAGCCGTATAGCTGCCGGGCGCGTTTCGAACCCGCTTGATAAACGAAAACCCGACGCCGCAGCTCGTAACCACCAGCATGATGATTACGACGTTCAATTCTCCCGTGATCAAGAGCGACAGTCCAGCGGCGACGCCGAGCGAGAGCACGGCAAGGAGCACGATGGGCACGCGCCGCAAAAGCGATTTGAGCGAAAACGGCTCCTTCTCCGGCACAAAGTTCTTTTCCAGCCGCTCGGTATACGCGGCGTCCTCCGGCGCGGCCGTCTGAACGCCCGGATCAAACGGCTTGAGGAACTTTCGCGCCAGCTTTGGCATAATCGAGATTAATAGCAGGAAATATACCCCGCCCACCACAACGTCCGAAGCGTTGGCCAGCACGATATGGGAATCGTTCACCGACAGCGCGGCGCCAATGGCCATAAGGTTTGGCGTGCCGCCCGTATAGAGGCCGACGATCATACCCGCGTATTTATACGCCTCCGGAATCAACCTGCGGTAAAGGAAATCCGCCGTTCCGGCTACCACCACAACCGCGACGCAAACCAGCAGGAACGAGCGCAGCATTGGCTTTGCGAGCCGTTTGACGCTGGTGAGGTCGGCGGAAAACAGAATCAGCGGGATCGCAATGGGAATCAGTATCTCCGAAATATCCATGGCAATCGAGGTGTCCGGCAAAGCAAGGCTCAGCAGAAACCCGCCTGCGTAGCAGAGGAACACCGGCCCCAGCATGCCCAGAACCGAAACGCGCTTGGAGAGCGAAACCATGAGCCGCGGCCCCAACGCCATAACAAGTACAATGAGCACATTCCAAACGATCTGCATCGCTTCCCTCCGGGGGCGTTTGGACTCTCCGCCGGAATAAGCGGAATACGCCTGTCCGATTATATCACGCTACGGCGCGGCGGGCAAACCGTCAAAACGGGTGCCGCGCGCAAAACATTCGCTTCTCAAACAAAAAATGCCGGCGGTTTCCCGCCGGCGTGCAAACGCAAAATGTGTGTTTACTTATACTGCTGAATCTGCAGCCCGCCGCTGACGGTCTCGAAGTCGTACTTCGCGCTACCGTCGCCAACAACAACCATTGAGTCGCTCATTGTACCTGAGAACTCGCAGCTCAGCCCACCGCTTACGGTGTCGAGTTTGGCGATGAATCCCGCGTTTTCGGGCAGCAGAATCGTGATTTCTCCGCTCACGCTGCTGGCGTTGACGTCGCTCGGCTGCGTGGCGCAGGCAATGCGCGTGCCGCCGCTGACGTTCTCGGTGTCGACTTTTTGGAACATCCCGTCGATATCAATCCTGCCGCTGACGGAGTTGGCGCTGATATCGTCCAACGTGCAGTTTTCGCAGGCAACTTCGCCGCTGGTCGAATCCAAATCGAGATTCTTACAGGTCAGGTTACGCGCGATAACGTTGCCGGAAACCGAGCTGATCATCGTCTTGGTGCCGTACACACTGTCCACTGTGACTTGCGCGGAAACGACTTCGATATCCAGCCGTTCGAGCGAGCCGGCCAGGGACGCGGGAACCGTGATGACGAGCGATTTACTGGGCATGTTGAAATTGCTGTTGTTGAACCAGTTAAAAACATTCTCCAAATCCGCAGAGTACTTGATTCTGAGTTCGCCGCTGTCTGAAAGCGTATAACGCATTTTCTGCGCGTCCGTGAGTTCACGGTTAGCCGTTTCGTTGAAGGTAACCTGGTCGCCTTCACCAACGCGGACTTCAACGCTGCCCGCAACCCAGTCGACTTTGATCTTGCTGATGCTCGAAGCCGGAATCGATTCCGTATCCGAAACGACTTTCGATCCGTCGTTTACGCTGTTTTGCGTATTGGAGCGGTAATAGAATGGGAATCCGTTCCAGTTGCCGTTCCAACCGAGCCGTTCAAAGAGATTCTGGCCGCCCAGCGCCATCACGAGGAAAATCGTGAGCACTGCCGCAACAAGTAACCCTACAATAATTCTGATAATTCCACCTGCACGCATATGTGCTTACCCCCTATTTCTTAAGCATGAAAGCGCCCCGAATAATCGAAGACACAGCCGCCGCGATCAAAAAGATGATCCAGGTGATGTGCCAGGCGCTGGTTGCGAAGCTCACAACCATGTAAACGCAGACCGCGATGAGCCAAAGGGAACCGGTGATGGCGCCCACCGCCTGATCTTTCTTACGGCTGTTCTGCTTCCATTCCTTGAACTCTTCCACCATGGTGTCGTCCGCCTTGACGTATTTCTCGCGGGTGACGCCGTTGTAGATTAAAAGTCCCGTTGCGATCGCAACAAACACGAACAGCAGCATGACGCCGATGTTGTTTCCAAGGAAAATTACCGGTACGGGGCTCGTGATATAGAGCGCCACCGCGATTGCCGTAAACAGCGCGTTGCGCTTGCGGCTTGCGTCGCCTTCCGCGGTACGCGGATTTCCGCTCAGACCCGCAATCAGGCTTTCCACGTCCCCAATGCTGGCCACGGCGATGTTGAATGCCGATTCTTCGCTCTTGCCCTGCGCGATCAAGTCGTTATACTTGTCCGTGAGGTTTTGGAACATCTCTTCTTTGAGCTCCACCGCACGAACCGTCGTGGGTGCGTTTTCAAATAGAGAGTCGATGTAGTTTCTGAGTTTCTCGTTCATATGGATTCTCCTTCCCCTTCCGCTAATAGCTTGTCGATCACCGCTTCCGCGGTTTCCCATTCTTTCTTGCGCAGCCGATAAGATTCCTTGCCGAGGTCCGTAATGGAGTAGTACCTGCGCCGCGCGCCGGTTGTTTCATCGCCCCAGTAGGAAACGATGCACCCCGCGTCCTCCAGCCGCCGGAACGCCGTATAGAGCGTTGCTTCCTTGAGCTCAAACCGTCCTCCGGTCAAGTTCAGAATCGCTTTGTTGACCATGTACCCATAGCCATCGCGCTTCATCAACTGCGCCAGTATGATGGTTTCCGTGTTCCCACGGATCAGTTCCGATGCAACGGACATGGCGCACCTCCTTCCCGTTTGCAGGTATATCCTACAACATGATACCTCGCCTGTCAAGGTATTTCACAAAAATATTTACATATATTGTTCGAGATACTGCGGTTAGAGAAAACAGCGATAAAAAACCCGCCGTTTCCGGCGGGTTTGCAGGCGTCATAGTATTATATTACGCCAGCAGCGTGCAGCGTGTTTCGCCATTTCCCTGCTCGATTCGATAAAAGCGATAGAGCTTGGGGTCGATGGACGACGCGGCCATAAGCGCCTGCGCTTGCTCCGTCTGCTCCGGCTTAAGCCGAAGCGACATGCCGCAGCTGGCCGTAATGGCGCGGAGCGTCGGCATTACGGCGGGATTCAACGCCTTGAGCAGCCGCTCGGCCGCGATTGCGGCGTGTGTGGAGTCAAACACGATGAGGCAATAGGGACTCTGCGTCAAAGCGAAAGCACCTTGTCCGCCCGCTGCATGGCGCCGAGAATATCGTACATGTTGCTCACCACGCCAGCCTTCAGCCGGTCGGAGAGTTGGTAGTAATTCAGGCAGGTTCCGCAGACGAGCACTTTTGTGCCCTTTTCGATCAGCAAGTGCAGGTTCTCGATGACCTGCGGCTCCTCGCCCGCGGGCAGCTTGACGCCGCCGTTCATAAACAGAACGTACGCGGGAACGTCGTCGCTCTGCGCGAGCGTGTAGATTGCCATCTTCATCAGGTTGCCGCCGAGGATTTCGTCCCCCGCGCCAACGTACTCCTTGCCAATGAACACCGCGTATCCGTTTCCAGACGGCGCGCAGGAAATCAGCGGCGCGCTCCCGGGAACGGCTTCCCCTGTAAAGCGGACATAGAAACCGCCTTCCGCATCCCCGGAGGATACGGCAACGCCCATCGAACCGCCGAGACGGGTCAGGTTTTCCACCGCGGCGCGGTTATCCACCAGAACAGTCAAATCGCTGCAGCCGCCGTCGAGTTCCTTTTTTGCCAGTATCACCGGCTGGGGGCAGGCTTTGCCCTTTGCGTCGATCTGCACCATAAACAATCCCCTCTTTCGTGCCGGAAGAATCGTCGTCCGGCTTATCCTTATTCTAGCAGAAGATAACGGAATTTTCCAGAGTGTCTCCGCATTTCTTTACGGGCACTAAAAACGCCCCCGCCGTTGAAGGCGGAGGCGTAAATGTGCTTATGCTCAGACCATGTTGAGTCCGGTCTCCGGATCGAACAGGTGCGCAAGCGCCCCGTCGAACGTGAAGGTCAGCTGATCGCCGTACTTGAAGCCGTAGCGGTTCTCGGCGGGCAGGTCAACGGTTGCAATGCGCATAACGCTGTCCTTGCCGACCGCCGTCACGTGGACGTAGAGCTCGCTGCCCATCATTTCGGAAACGTCTACCTTCGCGTTAACGGACTCCTTGCCTCTGCCGTTGGTGAGCTTGATATGCTCGGGGCGGACGCCCAGAACAACCTTCCCGGCGGGAGCGTTCTTCGCCTTGAGCGAGCGCTGCATCTCCTGCGGCAGGTCGATGACGGCGTCCTCGAGTTTGACGGCGTACTTGCCGTTCGAAGAGACGAGTTCCGCATCGAAGAAGTTCATCTGCGGCGAGCCGATGAATCCCGCGACAAACAAATTTGCCGGATGATCGAACACATCCTGCGGGGTTCCAATCTGCTGGATATAGCCGTCCTTCATGATGACGATACGGTCGCCCAGCGTCATAGCTTCCGTCTGGTCGTGGGTAACGTACACAAACGTGGTGTTGACGGTCTGGCGCAGCTTGATCAGTTCGGCGCGCATCTGGTTGCGCAGTTTGGCGTCCAAGTTGCTCAGCGGTTCGTCCATGAGGAACACCTGGGGTTTGCGGACGATGGCGCGGCCGATGGCGACGCGCTGTCTCTGGCCGCCGGAAAGCGCTTTGGGCTTTCTCTGCAGGTACTCGGTGATGCCCAGGATCTCCGCGGCTTCTTTGACCTTTTCGTCGATCTCGGCCTTGGGCAGCTTGCGCAGCTTGAGTCCGAACGCCATGTTCTCATACACGGTCATGTGCGGGTAGAGCGCGTAGTTCTGGAAGACCATCGCGATGTCGCGGTCTTTGGGTGCCACGTCGTTGACGAGTCGGTCGCCGATGTAGAGCTCACCTTCGGTGATCTCTTCGAGCCCGGCGATCATGCGCAGAGTCGTCGACTTGCCGCAGCCCGAAGGCCCGACCAGCACGATGAACTCTTTGTCCGCGATGTCAAGATTGAATTCCTGCACCGCTACGACATTCTTGTCGTAGATCTTCTTGATGTTCTTGAGAGTGACGTTTGCCATGTGTTTTCGGCTTTGGCGGGCGCAACATTCGTTCATCGCCCGACTCGCGTTCCACCCGGAAAAGATGGGCGGACGCATTACGGCAGGTCTCCACACTGCCGCACCGCAAGCCATGCGGTTGGTTATCCCTCCTTTATTCAGCGTCGCGGCGGCTAAGAAGTGGAGTAAACGCCGTGCGCTTGGATACAAAGATCGGTCTTGTTTATTATCGCAGATTGCGCCGCAAATAACAAGCGGGTTGCCGGAAAAATGGCGCGCTCCCGCGTGTTTTTCCAAAGGGCACGCAATGTGCCGCTCAAAACAGATAATATCTTTGCTTCGGCAGTTGACTTTTCCTTCAGCCTATGGTATATTACCTTTTGCACGCCGAAAGGCAATGTCGCGGGGTAGAGCAGTTGGTAGCTCGTCGGGCTCATAACCCGGAGGTCGTTGGTTCAAGTCCATCCCCCGCAACCAGAAAAAAGCCGCCCAAACAGGGCGGTTTTTTCATATCTTGAGAATCATTATTAGTCACATTACGGCCCCCAAACCTACTAGCTGTTGTTTATTTGATGTTTGTTGGGATGATCGATAGTCAATAATCGTTCGAGATTGTCAAAAGTTCTAGCCTTATTTGTCAGCCTTTGTTGCAGGTGGCTTCTGATTGTTGGAATTATCTTCGAAGTTATAATGCCATGTATAGCCTAGTCTGGTCAAGCAAGCAACTATCCCCTTGCGGATAAAGCCGCTTTATCTCTTACATTACCTTTTTGCTATCAATCTACCAAATGCAACCGCCTCAACTCTTGTATCGGCATCCGTGTTCCACTGGACTTTGAATCCGTCATTCAGAATTTCGAAACCAGCAGATACTAACATATCGTTTAATGTCTTAACAGACTCGCCACTCCAGCCATAACAGCCAAACGCGGCTGCTTTCTTGCCTTTGAATTTCAACTC
>JBDKTD010000247.1:0-9587 GCA_039680365.1 Clostridiaceae bacterium | reverse complement strand
TTAACCCCAAAGCGCTTGGCCAGCTCGTTTTTGGCGAGGATAATGCCGTGCCGCGCTTCCGGGTTGCCCGCCACGGCCACGGGGTGCGGTCGGAGGGCGGGGTCGAGGAAACACGCCACCGAGGCGTAAAAACTATTGAAATCCGCGTGCAGAATTCTGCGGTCCAACCGAATGCGCCTTCTTTTCTCTCCGTCGGATTGCGCCTTGCCGTTCGGACGGGCGCCGGAGTGGTCGGGAAACTGCGAACACAAACAAATGTTCGTATCTATAGTATACCGCATTGCGCAAAAATGTCAAGGCCGGATTTTCGCTCCTGCCAAAGTGTCAGCACGGTGGAAATTCGGCAAAAAGCCGCTCGTTTTCTCGCTATAAAGCGGGCGCGTATGCTATACTAGCGATAAAGAGACGGATACGGAACGAATGGATCGAGCACAGCGACAGGACGAAACGGAACTCTCCACACGGGACATTGCACGCAATGCGCATAAGCTTTTGCGCGCGCGTTTTTTTACGCTCCTGAAGCGCTATTATCTTTACGCGGGACTGGCGTTTCTGGTGCTGGTATCCGCGGGCGCGTTCCTTGCGGCGGCAATTCTTCAGCCGGAACTGCTGGGCAGCGTGCGCGGCGGGTTCCGCGCGGAAGCACTGCTGCTGTTTTGCGGCATTCCGGCAATTCTTCTGGCAGGGCTGTATGGCGCCTACCTGCACCCGCGCGCGGTGATTGCCTGCTACGAAACGTTTGCGCAGGCGCAGTTCGTTGCCCCGCACGGCGGCGGCAGCCGAAGCCTGCAGGTAACCCGTACGTATATGCGCGCCAAAGGGGCGTACTGGGCGGCGGCGCTCGTTTGGCTCCTCGGCGGGCTTACGGCAGGCGGATTGTTCTGGCCGCTGACGTCGGCTGCGGAGAAGATACCAAGATTCGGTTCGCTCTGCTCCAGCGCGGTTCTGACGCTGGCGCTGGCGCTGTTTTGGTTGCTGCGCGTGCCGCTCGGGCTTGCGCTCGCGGTTTCGGCGCGAGAGGGGATTGGCGGGTTTCGCGCTTTGCGGCGCGGATTTTTGCTGCACCGGCGCGTGCGGTATACGGCGAGCGCCGTGTACATGCCGTGGCTGATTGCCGTCGTGCTGTTCGGGCTTGGCGCGCTGCTGCTTTCGCAGTGGGTTTCGGGCGGGGAAGCGCTCCGGCAGGCGGTCGTTCTGGCGTTCATCTTTGCGCTTTCGCTGCCGGTTTGGTCGGTTCTGCTTGCCGCAATCGATACGGCGCTCTACGCCGCGGCCTGCCGGGGGCGGAGAATTCCCGGCGAAACCAGCGATCAAACAGGATACAGGAGCCGCGGAGCGGATAAAAATAGAATCATTGATCAACGGAAGGAACGAATCAGCATGAAAACAAGAGATCAGATTGAAAGCACCATGAAGTGGGACCTGAGCGGCATCTACACGTCCGAGGATCTTTGGGAGCAGAATTTTGTGACCGCGCAGGAACTGGTGAGCGCGTTTTCCGCGCACGCGGGCAAGCTGCATGTCTCCGACGACGCGCTGTACGCCGCGCTGACGGACGGCAGCAAGCTTTCGTACCTTGTGGAAAAGCTCTATGTCTACGCGCACCTGAAAAAGGACGAGGACAACGGCAACGTCCGCTATCAGGGCATGACCGACCGCGCCATTCAGCTGCTCGTTGCGGCGGAGGCGGCTTCCTCGTTTGTCAAGCCGGAAATCCTCGCCATTGAGCATGAGACGCTGGTGAGCTGGTCCAAACAGGATCGCTTTAAGCCGTTCCGGTTCGACTTATTCGATATCGACCGCCGCAGAGAGCATACGCTGTCCACGGATGAAGAGCGCCTGCTCGCCATGGCGGAGGACACGCTTTCCGGCGCGGACAACATCTTCCGCATGCTCTCGGACGTCGATCTCGACTACGGCACGGTGAAGGACGAAAACGGCGAGGAAGTCAAACTCACCCACGGCACCTACGGCATGTTCCTGATGAGCCCCGACCGCCGCGTTCGCAGGGATGCGTACGAAGGACTCTACAAAGCCTACCGCAGCATGAAAAACACCATCACCGCGACCTACGCCACCTCCGTCAAGGCGGACGTGTTCCGCGCGCGCACGCATAACTTCCCCGGCGCGCTGGAAGCCGCGCTGTTCGGCAACGGCGTGCCGGTTTCCGTTTACGACCAGCTCATCGAAGCCGTCCACGAAAAACTGCCGACGCTGCGCAAGTACCTCGATATCCGCAAGCGCGTGCTCGGGCTGGATCAGCTGGAGATGTACGATCTTTATGTGCCAATCCTTTCGGACTTCGACATTCCCATGCCGTACGAAGACGCAAAGTCGCTCGTTAAGGAAGCGCTCAAGCCCCTCGGCGCTCCTTACGGCAAGCTGCTGGACGATTCTTACACCAAGGGCTGGATTGACGTTTTCGAAACGCCGGGCAAGACCAGCGGCGCGTTTTCCTGGGGCGTCTACGGCGCGCACCCGTATGTTCTGTTGAACTATCAGGATAAGCTGGACGACGCGTTCACCCTCGGTCACGAGCTTGGCCACGCGATGCACACGCATTTTTCAAACACCGCGCAGCCCTACGAAACCTCGCAGTACCGCATCATGGTCGCGGAGGTCGCGTCCACGGTCAACGAAACGCTGATGACCTACCACCTGCTTGAAAAAGAAACGGATAAGATGAAGCGCGCGTATTATATTACGCAGTTCCTCGAATCATTCCGTACGACGTGCTTTCGGCAGACCATGTTTGCCGAGTTTGAGCGCAACAGCCACCGCATGGCGGAAAACGGCGAACCGCTCACCGTTGAGAGCCTTTCGGAAATGTACCGCAAGCTCAACGAGCTGTATTACGACGGCGCGCATGTGGACGACAACATCGCCATCGAGTGGATGCGCGTTCCGCACTTCTACAACGCGTTCTACGTTTACCAGTACGCCACCGGCCTCTGCTCGGCGGTCAAACTGGCGGACGATATCCTCCACCACGGCGCGGTGGAACGCTATTTGACCTTCCTGCAGAGCGGCGGCAGCGATTACCCTATCGAAGAGCTCAAGGCCGCGGGCGTCGATTTAACGAAGAAGGAGAGCATTCTCGCTTCTCTTGACGTCTTTACCAAATATGTGGACGAGCTTGACGAGCTGCTCAAATAGCGCTTTTACCACAGGGCAAAAGCGAAGCAAGCTGAAAAGAAGGAGCGACAGAAAATGGACAACACCCCCGTTCAAAAGGAATACGATAAGGCCGAGGCCAGAGCGTACATTCTGGACTGCTTTGAAAAGCAGGGCGACTTTCAGGAGATCGTGGACGAAAAGACCCTCGGCGAAATGGTGGACGCGGTGATGGCGCTGGATGCGGCGTTCATGCACGAAACCGGCGCGGACGAAGGCCAGGTTTACAACGACGACGCGGCCTACGACTACATGCACGAAAAGATGATGGCAAAGTTTGCCGAGCAAAAGATGTATATGCTCCGTTTGGTCGAGGACTACATGGACTACAACGAGCGTTACCTCGACAGCCTCGGCCTCATCGACTGGGCATAAAACTTTGGGCTGCGCCCCTGATCTGCTGCACAAAGGACGGTGAAAGCCGTCCTTTGGCGAAATCGGGAGAAAAAAATAATCGATAATTAAATATCGATTGTTTCTTTTTCGAAAAAAATGCGTTATACTAAACAGGATTTAATTTTTTTGTCGGTTTTGTTCGAAAGGAGACACTATGTATCGAATCGCAACAAAGCGTGCCTTGCATGAAACGGTAACGCTCATGGAGGTGGAAGCCCCGTATATCGCGAAGAAAGCGAAGCCGGGACAGTTCATTATTCTGCGCATCGACGAAAACGGCGAGCGTATCCCGCTGACCGTTGCCGGAACGGATCCGGAACGCGGAACGGTGACCATCATCTTCCAGAAGGTCGGCTATACGACCAAGCGTCTGGACTGCCTGAACGAAGGGGATTCCATCCTCGACTTCGTGGGCCCGCTGGGAGTTGCCAGCCATATGGACGGCATGAAGAAGGTCGCGGTCATCGGCGGCGGCTTAGGCGTTGCCATCGCCTACCCGCAGGCCAAAGCGCTGCACGACCTCGGCGCGGAAGTGGACGTCATCGTCGGGTTCCGCAACACAGAACTCATGATCCTGATGGACGAGCTCAAAGCCGCCAGCACGAATCTTTACGTCATGACGGACGACGGCTCGAACGGCCACAAGGGCTTTGTAACCTCCGCGCTGGAAGAGCAGCTCAAGGCCGGCAAGCAGTATGACCACGTCATCGCCATCGGCCCGCTCGTGATGATGCGCGCGGTCTGCAAGCTCACCGAGCAGTACAACATCCCCACCATCATCTCGATGAACCCCATCATGATCGACGGCACCGGCATGTGCGGCTGCTGCCGCGTCACCGTTGGCGGGCAGATGAAGTTTGCCTGCGTCGACGGGCCGGACTTTGACGGCCATCAGGTCGATTGGGACGAAGCCATTGCCAGAAGCCGGATGTACCGTAAGGAAGAGGCCGAAAGCCTCGAATGCAAAGCCTGCAATCTGCAGAATATCGAACTCCAGACCAAGCGGGGAGGGAACTGAACCATGCCGAATATGAGACTGACCAAACTCCCCCCGCGCGAACAGCCGCCTGAGGTGCGCAATAAGAACTTTTTTGAAGTATCCCAGGGCTACGACGCGGAAATGGCCATGGACGAAGCCAAGCGCTGCCTCAACTGCAAGCATAAGCCCTGCGTTGCAGGCTGCCCGGTGAACGTTCGCATTCCGGAATTCATCCAGCTCGCAGCGGAAGGTAAGTTTCTGGAAGCCTACGAAGTCATTCGCTCCACCAACGCGCTGCCCGCCGTCTGCGGCAGAGTCTGCCCGCAGGAGACGCAGTGCGAGGAAAAGTGCGTTCGCGGCATCAAGGGCGAACCGGTCGCCATCGGGCGGCTGGAACGGTTCGTTGCCGACTACGCCATGGAGCATGGCTGCGAACCCGCAAAGCCCTTGCCGGACAACGGCAAAAAAATCGCCATCGTCGGCAGCGGCCCCGCGGGTTTGACCTGCGCGGGCGACCTTAGAAAGCTCGGCTATGAAGTGACGATCTTCGAAGCGCTCCATACCCCCGGCGGCGTGCTGGTTTACGGCATTCCGGAGTTCCGTCTGCCCAAGCAGCTTGTGCGGGACGAAATCCAGACCCTGCAGGATATCGGGGTCAAGATTGAAACCAACATGGTTGTCGGCCGCAGCATTACGCTCGACGAACTGCTCACCAGCGAAGGCTACAGCGCCGTGTTCGTCGGCAGCGGCGCGGGCTTGCCGCGCTTTCAGGGGATTCCGGGTGAAAACCTCAACGGCGTGTATTCCGCCAACGAGTTCTTAACGCGCATCAACCTGATGAAGGCCTATACCTTCCCCAAGACGGATACGCCCGTGCAGGTTGGCAAAAACGTGGCCGTCGTTGGCGGCGGCAACGTGGCAATGGACGCGGCCAGAAGCGCAAAGCGGCTCGGCGCAGAAAACGTCTACATCGTTTACCGCCGCAGCGAGACCGAGATGCCCGCGCGTGTGGAAGAAGTGCATCACGCTAAAGAGGAAGGCATTATTTTCCGCATGCTCACGAACCCCACCGAGATCCTTGGCGACGAAAACGGGCATGTCACCGGCATGACCTGCGTGGTGATGGAGCTTGGCGAACCCGACGCGAGCGGCCGCCGCAAGCCCGTCGTCAAACCCGGCAGCGAGCACCGCATGGATGTGGACACGGTCGTCATCGCCATCGGCAACAGCCCCAACCCGCTGATTAAGAATACGACCCCAGGCCTCAACACCGAGAAGTGGGGCGGGATCATCGTGGACGAAGCCACCGGCAAAACCAGCCGCGAGCATGTCTACGCGGGCGGGGACACGGTCACGGGCGCCGCGACGGTTATCCTCGCGATGGGCGCGGGCAAAACCGCCGCCGCCGCGATTCACGAGGAATTGAGTAAGTAACGTTCTTCTTTTCTTAAAAGAAAAGAAGCAAAAGAATTCTTTTTATTGTACAATCACTTGTATAGTAGAAAGAGTTCTTTTTGTTACTTTTTCTTTTCAGAAAAAGTAAATGGAAATCCGTTCTTTTTGTTATTTTTTCTTTCAAGAAAAAGTAAGAAGAAATCGATTCTTTTTGTTTCTTTTTCTTTGAAAGAAAAAGAAAGAAGATAAGAACAAGATGAAGATCAAAATCCCCAAAACTTTAGCCCCCATCCGGCGCGCGTTTGAACACGCGGGCGTGCCCGCGTACGCCGTTGGCGGGCTGGTGCGCAACGCGCTTTTGGGGTTGGAGCCTTCGGATATCGACGTCTGCTCGCGTCTCACCCCCGCCGAAGCGGAAACGCTGCTTGCGGGGCGCGGCGTGCGCGTTATCGTCATACCCAAGGCGGCGGAGATGGGCACGGTGGAGCTGCACACGGACGGCATTCGCGTGGAGCATACGACCTTCCGGCGGGAAGCGTATGCCGAAAACAGCGGCGAGCACCGCCCGCGCGAGGTCGCATTTGGCACGAGCCTGGCGGACGACGCGTTCCGGCGCGACTTTTCGGTCAACGCGCTGTACGCAGACCTCTCCACCGGCGAAGTCACCGACCCAACGGGCGGCATTGCCGATCTGGAACGGCACGTCCTTCGCACGACCAGCGCCGACCCGGACGAGATTCTGCGTTCGGACGCGCTCAGGGTGCTTCGGCTTGTGCGTTTTGCCTGCGAACTGGGGTTCGAAATCGACGAGGCGACTTTAGCCGCGGCAAAGCGCAACGCATATAAGCTCAAGGATATCGCGCCCGAACGGCGGCGCGAGGAACTGGTTAAGATTCTGCTTTGCGACGCGCGCTACCCCAAGTTGGGACGGGATGAGCGGCGGTCGCCCATCCGCGCGCTGCGGCTCATCGACGAGCTGGACGTTTGGGATGCGCTCGTGCCGGAGTTCAACCTGGCGCGCGACATGGAACAGCGGCCGGATCAGCACCGCTACGACGTGCTGGAGCATAGCTTTCGGGTTTGCGCCGCCGCCCCGCCGGAGGAGGCTTTGCGCCTTGCCGCGCTGCTGCACGACGTTGGCAAGCCGGACTGCGTGCGCGAAACCGGCAAGTTTTACGCGCACGACGACTACGGCGAGAAGATTGCCAAACGCGTTTTAACCGGCCTGCGCTTCCCCAACAAGACCATTGAAGAAGTCTCCGCGCTTGTCGGCGGGCATATGTACGATATTCAGAATCAGGCCAAGCCGGATACGCTGCGGACGCGCTTTGCCGGTTGGGGGCGCGAACGCACGATGAACCAGATCCTCCTGCGGGAAGCGGATATCCGCGGCTGCGGGTTCGATACGGAGTATGTCGCCGCCCGCTGGCGCGCGCTGTTTCGGCAGATGCTGCTCGACGGCACGCCGTTTAGCGAAAAGGAGCTCAAGATCACCGGCGAGGAGCTTAAAAAAGTTACCGGGCTTACGGAGGGCAAGGAACTGGGCGAGCTCAAGCGCGCGCTCTACCAGCACTGCGTCAAACACCCGCAGGACAATAACCCTTCGCGGCTCAAGGCGTTGGCAAAGAAACGATGAGAAACAAGTCATGGTTTATTTCTTTTTAGTCAACGGAATTGTGCGCAGGCGTCATCCGGAAATTATTCTTGGAGTTAATTTGCAAGCTTTGAAAATCCAGTGCGGATTCAATCAATTGAGGGGGTGGAAGCATGAACTGTGATAAGCTTCTGGATTCAAGCGACAATTGGATAAAATACGCGATCCAACTTCATTTGTGCCACGAGCCAAAGGATACCCTTGTAGAAATTCGATATGCAGCGTTGGCGGATGACCGCATACAAAGATACCTATCGGATGTTAAGAACTTTCATGACACGCGGGTAACAAATCATAAAAATCCCGAGTTGCCGATATACAAGTTGCTGTTTCTGCTTGATCTTGGATTTGATACGGAAGTTCCGGAAATAAAAACGGCTGTTGATGAAATTCTAAAACATCGGGACGAACATGGAGTTTATCAATCTCTTACCAACGTGCCGATACATTTTGGGGGAACAGGCATAGACTCGTTTAGCTGGTGTCTGTGCGACGCCCCGTTACTGTTGCTTGCTTTGCTAAGAGCGGGTGCGGATTATCATGAAACTATTAAGCCCGGGGTTGACTATCTGTTATCTTTATATCGTGATAACGGATTCCCTTGCGCGGTCTCACCCGAACTTGGCAAATTTCGCGGTCCGGGGAGAAAGAGCGATTGCTGCCCGTTTGCCACGTTGATAATGGCTGATTTGTTGTCCTATATACCGGAATACCGAAACTCGCCGATTGCCGCTTCTTCGATCAACGCGCTGCTAAGCCTTTGGGAAAACAGCCTTGATCAGCATCCTTATCTGTTTTACATGGGAACGGATTTCCGCAAGCTGAAAGCGCCGCCGTGTTGGTATGATATTGTCAGCGTAGCTCTGGTATTAAGCAAGTATGAGCTGGCGCGAAACGACCCGCGCTTTTTGGAAATGACAGCTTGGATAAAAGGCAAGCAAGACGAGGAAGGGTTTTTTACACCGGAATCAGTGTACACGAAATTGAAGGGTTGGGATTTTGCGCAAAAGAAAGCGCCCTCACCGTATTTGACCTATCTATGCTTCAGGATTTTTAACGGTTGATGCTCTTTCGATTGATCGCTTACTGCGGCAAACTTGCGGAACCAATTTGTGCGAATTCCGCAATCTTTTCTCTGTAAGCCAAAAGTGAATCGTAATCCTGCGGGTTTTTTTATACGAGTTTCCCTCGCGAATTGACATTTCGGGGCGGTTACCCGATAATGTATGAAGTAAAATTTTATGGGGGACAGGACGATGGAAGAGGCAAAACGCCCCAGGAACTTCATTGAGGAGTTCATCGAAGAGGACATGCGCACAAAGGAGCCGCGCGTGCAGACCCGGTTCCCGCCGGAACCGAACGGCTACCTGCATATCGGCCATGCAAAAGCGCTCTGCATCGACTTTGGCATGGCGGAAAAGTACGGCGGCGTGTGCAACCTGCGCTTTGACGACACGAACCCCGCCAAAGAGGACGTGGAATACGTGGACGCCATCCAGGCGGATATCCTCTGGCTTGGCTTCCGCTGGAACCAGGTGCTGTTTGGCTCGTCCTATTTTGACCAGTGCTACGACCTCGCGGTCAAACTCATCAAAAAGGGCGTCGCGTACGTGGATGAACTCACGAAGGACGAAATGCGCGCTTACCGCGGGACGCTGACGGAACCCGGCAAAAACAGTCCGTACCGCGAACGCTCGATCGAGGAAAACCTCGACCTGTTCGCGCGGATGCGCGCGGGCGAGTTTGAGGACGGAACCAAGACGCTCCGAGAAAAGATCGATATGGCCTCGCCCAACATCAACCTGCGCGACCCCGCGCTCTACCGCATCAAGCACGTGCGGCACCATCAGACGGGCGATAAGTGGTGCATCTACCCGATGTACGACTTTGCGCACCCCATTCAGGACGCCATCGAGGGCGTGACGCACTCGCTCTGCTCGCTGGAGTACGAAGCGCACCGCCCGCTCTACGACTGGGTGGTCGACCAGT
>JBDKTD010000135.1:0-18627 GCA_039680365.1 Clostridiaceae bacterium | reverse complement strand
TCGGACGCCGTCCGCTGGGTGCTGGGCGAGCAGAGCGCAAAAGCCCTGCGCGGCAGCAAGATGGAGGACGTCATCTTTAACGGCACGCAGCTTCGAAAAGCGCTTGCCTACAGCGAAGTTACCCTTACGTTTGACAATTCCGACGGAATGCTCAAAGTGCCTTTTACGGAAGTGGCGGTGACCCGCCGCGTCTACCGTTCGGGCGAAAGCGAGTATTCCATCAACCGCAACGCCTGCCGCCTGCGCGATATACAGGATTTGTTCTGCGATACCGGCATCGGCAAGGACGGCTATTCCATCATCAGCCAAGGCAAGGTGGAAGAGATCCTCTCCAACAAGTCCGGCGACCGCCGTGCCGCGTTTGAAGAAGCGGCGGGGGTGATGCGCTACCGCGTCCGCAAGGAAGAGGCGGAGCGCAAGCTCGACCATACCGAAAAGAACCTCGAACGAATTGAAGATATTCTCAAGGAACTCGGCGATCGGCTCGGCCCGCTGGAGGAGCAGAGCGCGTCCGCCAGGGCGTATCTGCGTCTGCGTGACGAACTGCGCGACCTTGAGGTTAATCTCTTTCTATATCAATACGAGCGCGCCAAAGAAAAGCTCGTCGCCATCGAAGCCGCGGCCAAGCAGATGCTTGCCGAGCGCGATGTTTCCGAAGCGAGCGAAGGCGAACTCGTTGAAACCTGCGCAGCGCTGGAAGAGCAGCTCCGCGTGCTGGACGCTTCCTTAAGCGCGCAGCAGAACAAGCTCATGGGGCTGGTTTCCGAACGCGAAACCCGCGTCGGCGCCAGCAAAGTGCTCTCCGAGCGGCGTGAAAACGCGTATGCGCAGAAAAAGCGCATCCAGTCGGAGCGCGAAGCGGGGGGAGCAAGGCTGAGCGAGCTTGCCGAAGCCATCGGCGGCATGCAGGCGGACGAGTCCGGACAGGCTGCGCTTTCCATGCTGGATCGTGAAATCGAAGCGGCGCAGGCGCATGTTTCCGAGCTGGACGAGGAAACGCTCCGGCGCGAAGAAGCGCTGGTAGCGATGAAAAACAGCATCATCGAGCGCATGAACCGCATGTCGGACTACCGCTCCAGCGTATCCCGGTTCGACACGATGCGCGCTTCCATCGAGGAACGCCTCTTGGCAATCGAGATCGAAGGCAAACGCAGAAGCGGCGAAACCGCGCGCTTGGAAGAGGAGCAAAAGACCGCCGCGCGGACGCACGCCGAAGAAGCGGAAAAGCTGGAAACGGCAAAACGCGACCTCGACGCTTCCGTTGAAAACCGTAGAAAGACGCTGGATCGCTTTTCGGTTCTGCGCGAAGAACTGCAAAAGGACGAGCAGAACATTTCTTCCCTCGTTTCGCGCTTACGGCTGCTCGAAGAGATGCAGCGCTCCCGCGAAGGCTACTTTGCGAGCGTCAAGAATATCCTGCGCGACGCGCCGAACGATACCCGCCTTTCTCGCGCGATTGTCGGCGTGGTGGCGGAGCTCATCCGCGTGCCAAAGGAATACGAAATCGCCGTTACGATGGCAATGGGCTCGACGCTGCAGAACATCGTTACCCCGACAGCCGAGGACGCAAAATACGTTATCGAATACCTCCGCGCACGCGACTACGGCAGAGCGACGCTGCTGCCCATGGCGCTGTTAAACCCCACCCGCCCGACGCGGGAGGAGCGCGCCATGCTTGATTTGCCCGGCTGTATCGGAGTCGCCAGCGAGCTGGTCGGCTGCGACGAGAATGTCCGGGACGTGATCGACTATTTGCTCTGCCGGACGATCATCGTAAAGGATCTGGACGCGGGCATCGCGCTCAAAAAGCGCACGCGCGGCGCGTTCCATATCGCTACTCTCGAAGGTGACATCATCAGCACCGGCGGCTCCATGAGCGGCGGCAGTCTGCAAAAGCAAAGCCATTCGCTGCTGGGCAGAGAGCGCGAAATTACCGAGCTGCGCGAAACGCTTAAAAAGGCGGAAGCGTCGCTGGAAGAAAAGAAACGCGCCCTGCGCAAAAACGAACAGGAACTGCTCCAGTGCGATATTCAGGTGGATTCGTTTCGGGACGCGGTGCACGCCTGCGAAATCGAGGCGGCCAAGCAGGCCGAACAGCTCGATATCATCCGCAGGGACGTGGAGAAGAGCCGCGAGTCCGAAGCCGAACTGGAAGCGGAACGACTGCAGCTCAGCGAAAACCTTACCGACGTGGAACGCGAGCGCAGGAGCGCGGACGAGAGCCAGACCACCATCGAGCAGGACAACGCCTCCACCCGCGAGGATGTAACCAAAGCGCAAGGCGAACTCGCCGAACTGCGCAAGGAGCGCGAGCGCGCCGTCAACGAACTCTCCGAGCAGAAGGTTCGCCGCATGGCGCTCTCCAAGGAGCGGGACGCGGTCTACGCCGAGCAGAAGAGGCTCGTCAACGAGCACCGCGAGCTTTCGATTAAGCTCCAAAACCTCGAGCGGGAAGCCGCTGAAAACGAAGCCGCCATCGGTCAGATCGAAGCGGAGCTCAAGGCGATGCTTACCGAGATCGAAACCGACCAGAAGGTCAACGGCACGGAAAAGGAAGCGCAGAAGAAGCTGGAGGAGGAACGCCTGAGCGTTTCCAACTCGCTCAGCGAACTGCGCAAACGCCGCGAGGAACTCTTATCCGGCGCGCGCGACCTCTCCGAGCGCATCCATAAGCAGGAGATGCAGCAGGCCAAGCTCGAGATGGAGCTTGCCGCCATGCAGGATCATATCTGGGACGAGTACGAACTGACGTACGAAAACGCGGCAGCTCTCCGGCGCGACATCGCGGTTGGCGCGACCAACACGCGCATCAACGAAATCAAGGCGGAAGTCCGCGAACTGGGCGATATCAACCTTGGCTCGATCGAGGAATACAAGATCGTTGCCGAGCGGCATACCGCGCTCAAGACGCAGTTCGACGATTTGCAGAAGGCGAAAGCCGACCTCCAGCAGCTGATTTTAGAACTCACTTCGACCATGGAGACCGTGTTCCTGCGGCAGTTCGAGCTGATTCAGCAGAACTTCTCCGGCGTGTTTGCGGAGCTCTTTGGCGGCGGGTTTGCCGAACTCCGGCTGACGGACAAGCAGGACGTACTTGGCTGCGATATCGACATCATCGCCCAGCCGCCGGGCAAGAAGCTTCAGCTGTTGACCCTGCTTTCGGGCGGGGAACGCGCGCTGACCGCCATTGCGCTGTTGTTTGCCATGCTTATGCTCAAGCCGCCCGCGTTCTGCATGCTCGACGAAATCGAGTCCGCGCTGGACGAGGCGAACGTCACCCGTTTTGCGGACTACGTCAAGCGCTACAGCGACGGAACGCAGTTTATTCTGATTACGCACCGCAAGGGCAGCATGGAAGTCTGCGACACGCTCTATGGCGTTTCCATGGAGGAAAAGGGCGTGAGCAAGGTCGTTTCCGCGCGCTTTGGCGACAGCGGAGAATCGACAAACGTCATGCAGGCGGACTGAAACCAAAAACCACCTTATTACAGTTAGGGATTTAATATGGAAAAGAAACCCCTCTTTCAAAAATGGAAAACCGGCCTCGGCAAAACGCGGACGAGTCTGCTCGCCCGGCTTTTTGGCGCGAAGGACGGTATTAACGAAGCCTTTTACGAGGAACTTGAGGAGGCGCTGATCCTTGCCGACGTCGGCGCGGAAGCCACGGAGCGTCTGCTCGACGGCCTGCAGAGCGCCGTCAAGGAACAAAAGATTACCTCCCGCGCGCTTGCGCGGCGCGAACTGGAACGGCTTATTGCAAACGCGGTGACGACGGATCAGCCCTTTGCGCCGGAGCGGGGAGACGCGGTGCTCTTAATCGTCGGCGTCAACGGCGTCGGTAAAACGACCAGCATTGGTAAGCTCGCCTCGCTCTATCATCAGAACGGCAGAAAAGTGATGCTGGCGGCGGCGGATACCTTCCGCGCGGCGGCGGCGGAGCAGCTGGGCGAATGGGCAAAACGCGCGGACGTACCTATGGTCAGGCATAACGAAGGCGCGGATCCCGCGGCGGTGGTGTTTGACGCAATCGCTTCCTACAAGGCCAAGGGCTGCGACTTGCTGCTCTGCGATACGGCGGGACGACTGCACAACAAGACCAACCTCATGAACGAACTCGGTAAAATCAAGCGCGTCATTACGCGCGAACTGCCCGAAACGCCCTGCGAAACCCTGCTCGTGCTGGACGCGGTAACGGGGCAGAACGCCGTTGCTCAGGCAAAGGCATTTGCCGAAGTCTGCCAACTCGACGGCGTTATTTTAACCAAGCTTGACGGCACGGCCAAGGGCGGCGTGGTGATTTCCATCTGTGAAACGCTGCATGTGCCGGTGCGTTTTGTTGGCGTTGGCGAGCAAATTGACGATTTGCAGCCGTTTGAACCGGAACTCTTTGCCGAAGCGCTTTTATCGCAGGAAGGCGAGTAAAAACCAAAAACAGCCGCTTTTTGCGGCATTTCCGAACTTTTTCTTGACAAAACGGCGTTCCTCCTTATAATGGACAGAGTGTAAAGCTATTTCCCTTTACAGGAATGCCGAATGAATCGTTTAGTGGAACTTGGACAATTATTGGACTGGTACGGCGCGTTTCTGACACAGCGCCAGCGGTCGCTCGTGCGCCAATACGCATTTGAGGACTGCTCGCTGGGTGAAATTGCCGAGCGCGAAGGAATTTCGCGTCAGGCCGTGCGGGACGCGATTACCACGGCGGAAACGGAACTTAAGGGCATGGAGCAGAAGCTCGGCCTCATAAAAAAGAACGAGCGCTCCCGCGCGCTGCTAAACGAACTGATGGCGACTCCTCTCAGCGAGCGCCAGCGGGAACTGGCGGAGGAGCTGCTGGAGTTGTCCTCAAACGAGGAAGAAGCGTAAGCATTTTTAAAAGATTATAACTTATTGTGGAGATAGATCATGGCGTTTGCAGGAGTTTTTCATAATAACTGGTTTCTCGGTGGAGTAAGATAATGGCGTTTGAAGGAGTCTCTTCCAAACTTCAGGCAATATTCAAGCGGCTGAACGGGCGCGGTAAGCTCACCGAAGCGGACGTGAACGAAGCCATGCGCGAGATCAAACTCGCGCTGTTGGAAGCGGACGTCAACTTCCTCGTGGTCAAGGATTTTATCAAAATCGTCTCCGCGCGCGCCGTCGGCAGCGAGGTGCTCGAAAGCCTGACCCCCGGCCAGCAGGTAATCAAGATCGTCAACGAGGAGCTCACGCGCCTCATGGGCGGCGAAAATACCAAGCTGGACTTCGGCACGCAGAAACCCGCCGTCATCCTGATGGCAGGCCTTCAGGGCGCTGGCAAGACCACCATGTGCGGCAAGCTCGGCGCGCTGATTAAGAAGCAATACGGCAAGCAGCCTTTGCTCGCCGCGTGCGACATCTATCGTCCCGCCGCCATCCAGCAGCTGCAGATCGTCGGCGAAAAGCTCGACCTGCCGGTGTTCGAGCGCGGCACGCAGGATCCCGTCCTCACCGCAAAGCAAGCGGTGGAGGAAGCCAAGCGGCTGTTCCTCGACGTGGTCATCGTCGATACCGCGGGCCGTCTGCATATCGACGGGGACATGATGGAGGAGCTCAAGCGCATCCGCGACGCGGTGAAACCCGCGGAAATCCTGCTCGTCGTGGACGCCATGACCGGTCAGGACGCGGTGAACGTTGCAAAGACCTTCCACGAAACGGTCGCGCTCACGGGCGTTATCCTCACCAAGCTCGACGGTGACACGCGCGGAGGAGCCGCGCTCTCCGTCCGTCAAGTGACGGGCAAGCCCATCAAGTTTGCGGGCATCGGCGAAAAGCTCACGGATATCGAACCGTTTTACCCCGACCGCATGGCCAGCCGCATCCTCGGCATGGGGGACATGCTGACGCTCATCGAAAAGGCGCAGGCCAACTTTGACGAGAAGAAAGCGGCCGAGATGGCCGAAAAGATGAAGTCCAACTCGTTCACGCTGGACGATTTCCTCGAGCAGATGGAGCAGGTTCGCTCCATGGGATCGATGGAGGATATCCTCAAGATGATCCCCGGCATGGACGCAAGTAAGCTCGGCGGCGCGCAGATCGACGAAAAGCAGATGGGGCGCACCAAGGCGATTATTCAGTCCATGACCAAGGCGGAGCGGGCGAACCCCGATATCCTCAACGCCAGCCGCAGAAAGCGCGTCGCGCGCGGCAGCGGAACGAGCGTACAGGAAGTCAACCGCCTGATCAACCAGTTCAACGCTTCCAGACAGATGATGAAGCAGATGAGCGGGCGCATGAAAAAAGGCAAGCGCGGCGGTTTCCCGTTCGGGTTCTAGCCCCAAAAGCGCGCAATTAACACGGCGAATCACGTTTTAACGTATTCGATATAAAAAACATTCATATACGGAGGAACAAAGACAATGCTCAAGATCAGACTGCGCCGCATGGGCGCCAAGAAAGCACCTTTCTACCGCATCGTGGTTGCGGACTCCCGCGCGCCCCGCGACGGCGCCTGCGTCGAAGAACTCGGCTACTACAATCCTCTTTCGAACCCGGTTGAGCTGAACGTGAATAACGAAAAAGCAGCTGAATGGGTTAAAAAAGGTGCGCAGCCGACCGAAACGGTGCGCGCTCTGCTCAAAAAGAGCGGCGCCATCGAGTGAGGACGGAACCGATGGAGGAGCTGGTCCGCTACATCGCGAAAAACCTCGTCGACGAGCCGGAAGCCGTGACGGTGGAATCGCGCGAGGAAGGGGATACGGTCATCATTTCCCTTTCCGTCGCTCCCTCCGACATGGGCAAGGTCATCGGCAGGCAGGGACGCATCGCCAAGGCGATTCGTACGGTCGTCAAGGCCGCCAGCGTCCGCGAAGACAAGAAGTACATGGTCGATATCGTTGAAAAGTAAGTACCTGCGCATCGGCCAGATCGTCCGAGCACACGGCGTGCACGGGGACGTTAAAGTTCTCCCGCTGACGGACGATCCGGCCCGCTACCGCAAAGTGAAAACCGCATATCTGGAACGCGGGGGCAGCTATTCGCCCGTCGCGCTGGAAGACGTCCGGCTTCAGCCGGACGCGGTTCTTTTGCATGTTTCGGGGTACGATACGCCGGAGAAGGCGGAAACGCTCAAGAACGTGTATCTCTGCGTGGACCGCGAAAACGCCGTCGCGCTGGATGAGTACACGTATTTTGTTACCGACCTGATCGGCTGCGAAACGTTCGATACGGCGGGCAAAGCCTACGGTAAAATTACCGATGTGCTGGAGACCGGCGCGAACGACGTTTACGAAATCGAGCACGGCAAACTGCTGGTTCCGGCGCTCAAGCGCGTGCTTGCCAGCGTGGACGTGGCGAGCGGGCGCATCGTGTTCAACGCGGACGTTCTCGAGGAGGTCGGCTGCTTTGCGGATTGACATTCTCACGATCTTTCCGGAGATGTTCGAAGGCGTGCTGGGTTCCAGTATGCTGGGTCGCGCGCGCCAGAACGGACTCGTCGATATCCGCGTGCACAACATTCGCGATTATACGGACAACAAGCACAAAAAAACCGACGACTATCCCTTCGGCGGCGGCGCGGGCATGGTGATGATGGCGCAGCCTATCTTTGACTGCGTGGAAGCGGTGCTGGGCGGCGAAAAAGCCCGTAGGATTCTGCTTTCTCCGCGCGGCAGGACGCTGAATCAAAAGATTGCCAAGGAGCTGGCAGGGGAAGAACGTCTGCTCTTGCTCTGTGGGCACTACGAAGGCGTGGACGAGCGCGTGATGACCATTATGGACGAAGAGCTCTCCATTGGCGACTATGTGCTCACCGGCGGCGAGCTGCCCGCCATGGTGCTCACGGACTGCCTCAGCCGGTTTATCCCCGGCGTGCTGGGCAGCGAGGAGAGCGTGGCGGACGAGTCGTTTAGCGATGGCCTGCTGGAATACCCGCAGTATACGCGCCCGGCGGAGTTTCGCGGCTTGGAAGTGCCGGAAGTTCTGCTCAACGGCCACCACGCCAAGATTCAGGCCTGGCGGCAGGAGCAGGCGCGGCTCAAGACCGCGCTGAACCGCTCCGACCTCTTGGCGGAAAGTGACGGCAACGGCGAAACCATCGAAGCCCCGGACGACGCCTGGCTCTGAAGATTTAATTCGAAACCCTGCGGGGTTCATCGGCTTAGTAAGGAGTTTGTAAAAAACTCCTTTGATTTTGCTTACGGGAGTATGAGGGCGTAGCCCTCATGTGAACCATTTTATTATGAAAGAATCCACTAAAGGTACGCTCGCCATGCTGGCGGCGGCGCTGCTCTGGAGCATGGGCGGCATCTTCATCAAGCTCGTGCCATGGAACCCGCTTGCCATCACGGGCGTGCGCGGCCTGCTCGGCGGGCTGATTGTGTTTGCCTACCTGCGCATTAAAAAGATCAAGTTTACGGTCAATAAGGACACGATTAAAATTGCCGTGGCGCTCGCCTGCGTCTGTACAACGTTTGTTATTGCAAACAAGCTCACCACGGCGGCAAACGCCATCGTAATTCAGTACTGCGCGCCGGTATATGTGCTGCTCTACATTGCGCTCGTGCAAAAAAAGAAACTCAAACCGCTCGATATCGCGGTGGTGCCGATCACGATCCTCGGCGTCGCGCTCTGCTTTATCAGCCAAATCGGCAAAGGCACGCTGGCGGGCGATCTCGTTGCTGTGGTTTCCGGCATATTCTTTGCGGCCATGTTCATCGCGAGCGATGGCGTGAGCGATGAAACACGCTTCAACGGAATTATGCAGGGACAGCTGCTGACCGCGCTGATCGGGCTGCCGGTGCTGGCGGCCACGCATCCGGCATTTACCACGCAGGCGGTCGTCGGCATACTCGTTCTCGGTATTTTCCAAATCGGCATAGCGTATGTGCTTGACGGTGTTGCGCTTAAAAGCGCGCCGTTGTTGACCTGCTCGCTATTAGCGGTGATCGAACCGCTGCTCAACCCCTTGTGGGTCTACCTCTTCAACGGCGAGAATCCCGGCGTGTGGTCGCTCGTCGGCGGGGTGATCGTTGTGGGCGTAATTACGCTTTGGTACGTCAAGGGCGCCAAAAGTGCATCCCACAGCAGCGGAGAGGTTTCCGCATAATCGCCGAAAAACGGCTTGCAATCGACTATTACCTATGTTATAATCGCGTTCGTGACATCGGGCGGTCCTCTGTTCGGCATCGGATATGAACGCTTGCAAACTGAAAGGAGAATATTTCAATGTCGGACATCATCAGGGAACTCGATAAGGAACAAGTCAGGACGGATCTGCCGGAACTGGAAGTTGGCGACAGCGTCCGTGTTTTCGTCAAGGTTATCGAAGGTAACCGCGAACGCCTCCAGAACTTCGAGGGCGTTGTGCTCAAGATTCAGGGCGGCGGCATCCGCAAGTCTTTCACCGTTCGTCGTATCTCTTACGGCGTAGGCGTGGAGAGAACCTTCCCCTACAACAGCCCGCGCATCGGCCGTATCGAGGTCGTGCACCACGGCGTCGTTCGCCGCGCGAAGCTCTTTTATCTGCGCGAGCGCTCCGGCAAAGCTGCCAAGATTCGCGAAAAGATCACGGAAAAGAGCAGCAAATAGTCGCCATTTTGTGCTGACAAAAACCCCCTGCCAGAACTGGCAAAGGGGTTTTTCCGTATTTATCGGCGCGAACAAGCTCGCTCGAATAGCCGAAAGGAATAGCGTTATGCCCGCAATCAACTGGTACCCCGGACACATGGCCAAAACCCGCCGCATGCTCATCGAAAATCTGAAGATGATCGACGTGGTGGTGGAGCTCATCGACGCCAGAGCGCCGCTTGCTTCCCGCAACCCGGACTTTGACGACTTGTTTTCCGGCCGGGCGCGGGTCGTTCCGCTCAACACAAGCGATCTTGACGACCCGCAGGCAACCCAGCGCTGGATTTCGTATTACGCCTCCCGCGGAGTCGCGGCGGCGGGCATCAGCGCGACCGGCGGCGGAGCGAAAAAGACCGCGGTCACGCTCATTGAGCGCGCGGCAAAGCCCAAGGTGGACGCCATGCGCCTCAAAGGCATCAACAAAACCGTCCGCTGCATGGTGGTTGGCATTCCGAACGTTGGCAAATCGACGTTCATCAACCGTATGGCGGGCGAAAACCGCGCGGAAGTGGGCGACAAGCCAGGCGTGACGCGCGGCAAACAGTGGGTAAAGATTACGCCGTATCTGGAGCTCATGGATACGCCGGGTATGCTCTGGCCAAAGCTGGAAAATCAGGAACTCGCGGCGCATCTGGCGTTTTTGGGTTCCATCAAGGACGAAATCATGGACTCCGAGGCGCTCGCCGTAGATCTGCTGAAGCTGTTAAAAAAGCTATCGCCCGCTGCGTTGGCGGAGCGTTTTAGCAAGCTCACGCCGGAAACGCCGGAGGACGAACTGCTCGACGCGGTTTGCCTGAGCCGGGGATTCCTGCTCAAAGGTGGCGCGCTGGATACCGAGCGCGCGGCGCATGTCGCGCTGGACGAGTTCCGCGCGGGTAAGCTCGGCAGAGTTACCCTTGAACTGCCGGAGGCGCGTTCATGACGCGCTTGCCGGAAGAGGAGCGTTTATTCCGTCTTGCTGAACCCGACCGCGCGTTCTGGGGGCGGGAAGGGGTTCTGCTCGCGGGCATGGACGAAGTGGGGCGCGGGCCGCTGGCGGGGCCGGTGGTCGTCTGCTGCGCGGCCATGCCGGGCTCGCCGCTGATACGGCATGTCAACGATTCCAAAAAAGTCTCCGAAGCAAGAAGGGAAGCACTGTACCCCGAACTGGCGGAAACGGCCATTGGCTTTTCTCTCGGCTGGGTATGGCCGGAAACCATAGACGAAATCAACATTCTGCAGGCGACAAGAAAGGCATTTCGGGAAGCGTTTCTCGCTATGCCGGTTGCCGTAACGGACGTGCTGGTTGACGCCATGCGAAATCTAGAAATCCCCGCGCGCCAGCACCCGCTGATTCATGGCGACGCGCTGAGCTACTCGATTGCCTGCGCTTCCATTCTGGCAAAGGTAACGAGAGACCGCTACATGCTCGAACAGGATGCGCTTTACCCCGAATACGGCTTCGCGCGCAACAAAGGCTACGGCACGGCGGAGCATATTGCGGCGCTCAAACAGTTCGGCCCTTGTCCCATCCACCGCAAATCGTTTATCATTAAATTCATCGCAGAGCAGTAAAGCGGATTTTTCGATCGTTTATCAAAAATATGATATACAACTGAAGATTGACGGAACAAAGAAAACGAGGGGTACGATGACCACTACCTCAATCGGCAGACGCGGCGAAGACCTCGCCCTGCACCATCTCGAAAAGCTGGGCTATATCCTGCTGGCGCGAAACTATCGCGACGGTTCGCGCGAGATCGACCTTGTGCTGGGCGACGGGGATACCATTGTGTTTGCGGAAGTCAAGGCCAGAAGCACAATCGGCTTTGGAACGCCCGCGGAGTTCGTAGGCAGGGAGAAACAGCGTCAACTGACGCGCGCCGCGCAGACTTATTTAATGAAGCACAACCTTTTGGACGCGCCCGCGCGGTTCGACGTTGTGGAAATCTACCTTTCCAGCGGCAGGGTCAACCACATCAAAAACGCGTTCGACGCGGCTACCTGACAAAAGAGCTTTTCCCGTTTTGCGCATTCTGCGCAATGATTTTCGAATACCGATTTTTCTTCCCCATTTTTTTCTTGAGCGCAACTGTGACGAAACGGTAAACGTTTGTGAGCGTGCGGCGGCGGAATTGTTCCCGCCGTTTTGGCGTGCTATAATACAGCGGACGGCAAACGGCCGTCCTGCGGCATTACGGCAAAATACCCGCCGTCGTTACCCGGATTCCGCGTTGAGCCTGCCGGGCGGAGCGGGGGAAAGCCGTGCCTGCTTTATTCGATTCATCCGCAATCATACCAGTGATTGGAACCCCAATAGGGTTGGAGAAAGGAACCTTTTGTGCGCAAACTCCTGACAATCCTGCTGCTTCTTCTGCTGCTGATCTTCCCCGTTGCCGCGCTGGCGGAAGGGGAGGATACGCTCGTTGGCGATGAACTTCTCTACAACGGTGATTTTTCGGTCTATTCGGACAGCGCGCAGCTGCCCGCGGGCTGGGAACTCTCGGCTTACTACAGCGATTCGAGCAGTGTGCTCGCCGCAACCCAGACCGACGATACGGGCGATTTGGCGATCAGCATTGAAAACCTGACGGCAAACGACGCGCGCGTTGGACAAATTGTAACCGTCAAGCCGAACACGACTTACAAGCTCAGTGCCAAGATTTGCACCACCGACGTGCAGTATGGCACCGGCGCTTCGCTTTCCATAGACAACTACGCCATCGACGGCACCTACTGCTACTCCGAAAACCTTTTTGGTTCGGACGACTGGCGGACGGTGTCGCTTTATTTTAAAACCGGGCCGGAGCAGAGCAGCGTAAACGTTGCTCTCCGCCTCGGCGGCTACGGCACCACCGCGACCGGACAGGCGGAGTTTAAAAGCGTTTCGTTGATGGAATGCACCTCTACAAGCGCGGACGTTGTGGACCTGCTCACGGAGAACGGCACCGTTTCCGGCTCAGGCGGCAGCGTTGAGCAGGCAGCCAGTCAGGAAAGCCAGGACGCGAAGGGTAAGTTCATACTCGCGCTCGCGGTTACGGCGATACTCACGCTTTGCTACCTCTGGTTCTACAACAGCCACGCGCGCTTCGACGGACGCACGCTGAACCAAACGAACCGGCCGGGGTTTGCGCTGACGCTGATACTGCTCGGTGCGTTTGTGCTGAGGATGATGCTCTCAATGATCTTTTACGGCCACCCCACGGACATCAACTGCTTCATGGCCTGGGGCAACATGGTACTGGACGGAACCAGCAAGTTCTATACTTCCGGCGCGTTTGCGGATTACCCGCCGGGATACATGTATATCTGCGGCGCGCTGAGCTGGATTTGCCGCGTTCTTGGCATTCCCTACGGTTCAACCGGCATGGCGCTGCTCTTTAAGCTGCCGTCCACGGCGGCGGATCTTGTCGGCACATGGCTGCTCTACAGGATTGCTAAACAGTACGGTGCAAGCGAAACAGTTTCGCTGATCGTTGCGGGGCTGTTCGCGTTCTGCCCGGTGCTGGCGTTCGTTTCCGGCGCGTGGGGGCAGATCGACTCCATCCTGGCGCTGCTGCTGGTGGTCGTTATCCTGCTGCTGCAAAAGAACAAGCGGATTCTCGCGGGCGCGGTTTACGGGCTGGCGATTCTCATCAAGCCCCAGGCGCTCATGCTCGGGCCGCTGCTTGCGGTTGCGTATGTTGTTGATATTCTGGACGCAAAGCAAGATTGGCCGAAGCGGCTGCTGGAGACGATACTTGCCGTTTTTTCCGCATTCGCGGTGCTCATAGTTCTCTCGCTGCCGTTTAAGGGCACGCAGAACTGGTACTGGCTCGCGGTCAAGTACGCACCCACCGCGTCCTCCTATAACTACGCGTCCATCGAGGCGTTCAACCTTGGCGCGCTGCTCGGCGGCAACTGGAAATCGGCGGATATGCTCGTGCTGGGCTTCATTCCGTTTAAAGTGATCGGCATGCTGGGCATTGCGCTGTCCACGGCGTTCTCGGCGGTGCTGTACATGCTCGGCCGGAAGCGCGGCGCGGGCGCGCTGTTTCTCAGCGGCGCGGTCGGCGCGATTCTGATCTTCTGCCTGGGGCACTATATGCACGAGCGCTACATGCTGCCTGCGCTGATGCTGCTGCTCGCGGCGTACGCGTTTTTCCGCGACCGCAGGCTGCTCATCGCCTTTGGCGGCATTTCGCTTACCGCGTTTCTGAACATTACCTGCGCCATGTACGTGGTCAACCATCAGGCGGCGCGCGGCCCGTTTTACGACGGGATAACCTATGCCGGTTCCGCGCTGATGCTGATCTCGGCGGCGTACCTTTGCTATGTTGCCGTCTCCATACTGCTCTGCGGGCGTTCGCCCGAACCGTTGCGCACCGAGCGGGAGAAAGCGGAAGAAGCAGAGGAAGCGGAAGAAGCAGTGGAAACGGAAGAAGCGGGCGAGGAAGGCGAGCCCAGACCGCCCAAACCGCCTAAGCCGCTTAAATTGCCGGAGCCGATTCTGCCGCTGCAGAGTATGGATACCAAACTGCGCTATACCCGCAGGGATATTTTCTACGTGCTGGCCATTACGCTGGTCTACGGCATCGTTGCGCTCACGAACCTCGGTTCGCTCCATGTGCCGCAAACGTTCTGGCAGAGCGATGTCGCGGGGGAGAGCTTTACCGTGCAGTTCCCGAAGAATGAGCACGTGGCGTATTACAGCCTCTACGGAAACATCGATCAGGACGGGACGCTGCTTATAAAAACCAACGAAGGCTACGAAGAAACCTTTGCGCAAACCTATGACGACATGTTCCGCTGGAAGCGTGTTCCAACGGACTTTACGGCAGATAGCGTGACGCTCTCAGTCTATTCCGGCTCGCTCAAACTCAACGAAATGGCATTTTTCGACGACGAGGGAAACCTGCTTCCAGTAACGCTTGTCGGCGCGAGCGAATCGCAGGCAAAGCTCTTTGACGAGCAGAAGGACGTTGATTTTACACCGACGTATTTCAACGGCATGTATTTCGACGAGCTGTACCACGGCAGAACCGCTTACGAAAACCTGCATAACCTGACTCCCTACGAAAATTCGCATCCGCCGCTCGGCAAGCTCCTAATCATGCTGGGCGTTTGGGTGTTTGGCATGGTGCCGTTCGGCTGGCGCGTGGTGGGGACGCTGTTCGGCATCGGCATGCTGCCGGTTCTCTACGCGTTCGGCAAGCGGCTGTTCAAAAACTCGGACTATGCGCTGACGCTGACGGTGCTGTTTGCGTTTGACTTTATGCACTTTACCCAAACGCGCATCGCCACAATCGACGTCTATTCCGTATTCTTCATCCTGCTGATGTACTATTATATGTACATCTACATCACGATGAACTTCTTTACCGACGGGCTGAAAAAGACGCTCAAGCCGCTGTTCCTTTCCGGCCTGTTCTTTGGCATTGGCGCCGCCTGCAAGTGGACGAGCATTTACGCGGGCGCGGGACTTGCCGTATTGCTGTTCGGCTCGCTGATTGCGCGGTATATCGAGTACAAGCGCGCGGAATCGCACGGAACGCCGGAGGAGATTAAAAAAACCGAGGACTACTGGTACAACACGGTCAAGACGCTGCTCTGGTGCTGTTTGTTCTTCCTTGTGATTCCGTTTACCATCTACTTTGCTTCCTACACGCCGTATTTCATTTACGAAGCGGGTCAGAACGCGGGCAATTACGGGCTCAAGGGCATGTTTGATACGTTTACGAACTATCAGTCGTTTATGTACAACTACCATGCCAATCTGCACGCGACGCACCCCTATCAGTCGAGCTGGTACAGCTGGCCGTTTACGATTAAGCCGATGTGGTACTTCTACAATACCTATCTCAACGGCGACGCAATCTCCACCCTGACCGCTTCCGGCAACCCGGCGGTCTGGTGGGTCTCCTCCATCGGAGCAATTGTACTGCTGGCGCTGCGGATGACGAATCGCATCAAACCCGACCGCGCGCTGCAGATTTTCTTTGTGGGCGTGCTGGCAAACTACCTGCCCTGGGTGCTCGTGACGCGGTGCACGTTCATCTACCACTTTTTTGCGACCGTGCCGTTTATCCTGATGGCGACGGTTTACGCCCTGCAGAAGCTGGAAAAGAAGTTTCCGGACGCGTCGTTCCTTAAATGGGTCTGGATCGGCTTTGCGGTGCTGTTTTTCGTGATTCTGTACCCCGGACTTTCGGGGCTTGCGGTATCGCCTGGATGGGCGTCGTTCATTGCCAAACTGCCGGGAGGGAAATTGATGTATGGGGCATAACAGCGCGGTCAAAAAGACGGCGGGGCAGTTTCTCAAGTTCGCCGTCGTTGGCGTTCTCAATACGCTGGTCGATTTTGCGGTGTTTCAGGCGCTCAACCTCCTGCTCGGCTGGGTCTATGCCGCGCAGGTGGCGGGCTTTACCTGCGGCGTGATCAACAGCTATCTCTGGAACAGCAACTGGACGTTCCGCAGCGAGCGCACCAAGAGTTTCCGCGAGATGGCGCTGTTTCTGCTGGTCAACCTTATCAGTCTATGCGTTTCTCTCGGGGTGATGTGGCTCTGCCGGGAAGTCTTTGGCGTGACCAACGCCTGGGCGGCGCGCTGGATGCCCGCGTCGCTTTCGGGCTTTGTCAAGGGCGATACGATTGCAAAACTGATTGCGACGTGCTTTTCAATTGTCGTCAACTACGCAGGCAACCGTCTGTTCGTATTTAACGGAAAAGGCAAACAGGCACTGCCGCAGGGGGAAAAACAGGCGTAACGAGCGCATTGCAGCTTTTGCGGCATGAAAAAATACAAAGCGGGGGATAGGCACACGACATGCTTTCGCGCGTAAAAAGCCATGGACTCAGCGGAATCGGCGGGTTCTGCGTGCAGGTGGAGACCGATATTGCCAACGGTTTGCCCGCTTTTGAAATCGTAGGCCTCCCCGACGCCGCGGTTAAGGAATCGCGCGAGCGGGTGAGAGCGGCAATCAAGAACGCGGGCTATATTTTTCCCGCGGCGCGCATAACGGTAAATCTTGCCCCCGCGGATATGCGCAAGGAAGGCGCGGTCTACGACCTGCCCGTTGCTCTCTCCATCCTCGGCGCTTCCGGCCAGCTGGGCGCAAACCCCCAAATGGAGTTTGTTGCGTTCGGCGAGCTGGGGCTGGACGGCGGCGTCCGCGCCATTGCGGGCGTGCTGCCCATGGTGATAGACGCGTTCGGCAAGGGCGAAACGGTATTCGCCGTGCCGGAAGGCAACGCCGAAGAAGCGGCGTATGTGGAAGGCATTTCCGTTCTGCCCGTTATGTCGCTCGCCACGCTCTGCGCGCATGTGCGTGGGGAAGCGACGATCGCGCCGCACCCAACCGAGCGTTGGCAGGGCAGCGAATCGCGCTATTCCACCGATTTTTCAGAGATCAAAGGCCAGCAGGGCGCCAAACGCGCGGCGGAGATTGCGGTAGCGGGCGGTCACAACCTGCTGCTCATCGGCACGCCCGGCGCGGGCAAAACCATGCTCGCCCGCGCGCTGCCTTCCATTCTGCCAAGGCTTACCTACGAAGAATCCCTCGAAATAACGAAGATTCACTCCATCACGGGCGCGACGAAAGGCCTCGGCATGATTCGCGAACGTCCGTTTCGCGCGCCGCATCACGGCGCGTCCAGCGCGGCGCTCGTCGGCGGCGGCAACCATGCCATGCCGGGCGAAATCAGCCTTGCGCACTACGGCGTGCTCTTTCTGGACGAGTTGCCGGAGTTTCGGCACGACGTTTTGGAAGCGCTCCGCCAGCCGCTGGAGGACGGATTTATCACCGTTAGCCGCGCTGCGGCAACCGCGACTTATCCCGCGGAATTCGTGCTGGTTGCGGCCATGAATCCCTGCCCCTGCGGCAACTACGGCTCGCGTATCCATCCCTGCCGCTGTTCCAGAACGCAGATCGAGAAATACCGCGGGCGCATTTCCGGCCCGCTGCTCGACCGCATCGACATCCAAATCGAAATGCCGGAAGTCGGCTTTGGCGAACTTTCGGATCGATCCGGGGGAGAGCCTTCCACCGAAGTCCGCGCAAGGGTGGAACGCGCAAGGGAGCGCCAGCGCGAGCGATTCAAAGAAGACGGCATCCTCGTTAACGCGCAGATGAACGCGCGGCTCATCAAGCAGTATTGCTCGCCGGATAAAGCTTCCGAGCAGCTCCTGCAGCGTGCGTACGCCGAGCTTAAGCTCTCCGCGCGCGCCTACCAGCGCATCCTCAAGGTCGCCCGAACGATTGCGGACGTGGAGGGGCTGGAACAGGTTCAGCTTGCGCATTATGCCGAGGCGATTCAGTATCGAAGCCTCGACGCCACGACCGGAAGGGACGCGTAACGCGCCATGCGGCAACTGAGCGCGGAAGAACAGAACAGGCTCTGGCTGCACTACGCGGTAGAGTTCAACGCGCGGCTGTTTCTGCGCATTCAGGAACGCTTTTCCTCGCTGACGCAGGCGCGGGAAGCGTTTGAAGCAAAGAACCCGCTCTTTGATTCCCTCAGCGAAAAGGTGCGGCAGCGCCTTTCGGAAGCAGCTGCGCAAGGATTCATCGAACGCTATACCGAAAAGCTCGAAAAGAAACGCATTTCGTTTACCTATCCAGGAGAAGAACATTACCCCAAACTTTTAGCGGAGATCGGCGATCCGCCGAGCGTGCTGTACTACAAGGGCACGCTGGCAGCGGAGCCCGGCCTTGCCATCGCTATCGTCGGTTCAAGGCACCCTTCGCCCTACGGCATTGAGACCGCCAAGCGGTTTGCGTTTTCGCTCGCGGAGTCGGGCGCGCAGATCGTCTCCGGCATGGCGGAGGGCATCGACGCCTGCGTCGCGCGGGGCGCGCTGGAGAGTAAGTCGAGCGTTTGTCCTACCGTTGCGGTGCTCGGCTGCGGGGTGGACGTGATTTACCCCAACGCCAACAAACAGCTCTACGAGGAGATTATCGAGCGCGGCGCGGTGGTTTCGGAATTCTTACCCGGCGCGCGCGCAGAACGCTTCCATTTTCCCATCCGCAACCGCGTGATGAGCGGCATGGCGCACGGCACTTTGGTCGTGGAGGCGGCGGAACG
>JBDKTD010000302.1:0-14161 GCA_039680365.1 Clostridiaceae bacterium | reverse complement strand
AAGGGCGGTGTCTTAACCGCTTGACCACGGGGCCATTCTTGGTCGGGGTGAAGGGATTTGAACCCCCGGCCCCATGCTCCCAAAGCACGTGCGCTACCGGACTGCGCTACACCCCGAAGATGGCACGCGCCGCTTATCGCGACCCTCATAATATACAACAGGGCAAAAAAAATGTCAACACGGAAAATTCAAAAATTCTGAACGGAATTTTCACTCTTTCGATCCCGTCAGCAGGCAAGTTGACAAAAATGCGCTTAAATCAAGGCTTTTTCGATTTTGCATAAAGCAGCGCTTTGCGAATCAAAATTTGGCTTTCCGGACGGCTGGTATGCTATAATAGTATGAATCTATATGGAGCGTACAGCATGAACCAAACTACTTACAACAAGAACAATCTCCCTCCGCAAAAGGGCGGTTACTATATTGAAACCTTCGGCTGCCAGATGAACGTTCGGGACAGTGAGACTGCGGCTGGTCTGCTGGAATCAATCGGTTATACGCCGTGCTCAGCCAAAACGGAAGCGGACGTGATCCTCTTTAACACCTGCTGCATTCGCGACCATGCGGAAAAACGGGTATTCGGCAACATAGGCGCGCTCAAGGATCTCAAGGACGAAAAACCCGGTCTCATTCTTGGCGTATTCGGGTGTATGACGCAGCAGAAGGACGTTGCTCTTAAACTCTTCCGTCGGTTCCCGTTTGTAAATCTCGTGTTCGGTACAAACCTTCTCTCCAAACTGCCTTCGTTTATCGAGCATGCGGAGGCGGGGGAGCGAACGCTCGCCGTGGAGGAAGGCAACATCGTTATTGAGGACGAACTGCCCAGCGCGCGGACCGGGACGATCAACGCGTTTATCAATATCAACTACGGTTGCGACAACTACTGCACCTACTGCATCGTGCCGTATGTGCGCGGGAGGGAACGCTCCCGTACGCCCGGCTCTATCGTTGCGGAAGCAGAAAAACTCGTGCTCGAAGGTTACAGCGAGATTACGCTGCTCGGTCAAAACGTAAACTCCTACGGCAACGATCTGGAGGGAACGGACTTTGCGGATTTGCTGAGCAAGGTTTCACAGGCAGAGGGTCTCCGGCGGATTCGGTTCATGACCTCGCATCCGAAAGACCTGAGCGAGCGGGTCATCGCCGCCATGGCGAGCTTGCCGAACGTCTGCCATCATGTGCATCTGCCGCTCCAGAGCGGGTCAAACGAGGTTCTGCGACGCATGAACCGCAAGTATACGCGCGAGCAGTATCTCGACATCGTAAAAAAACTGCGCGCCGCTATGGACGATGTGGAAATTACGACCGATATTATCGTCGGTTTTCCGGGTGAAACGGAACAGGACTTTGACGATACGCTCGCTTTGGTGGAAGAAGTGGGGTTTGCTTCGGCTTTCACCTTCAAGTATTCGCCAAGAAAAGGAACGCGCGCGGCGGACTATCCCGATCAGGTGCCGGAAGCGGTCAAGAGGGAACGCCTGCGCGTTCTCAACGAACTGCAGGAACGAAAGTCCCGTGAAAATAACGAAAAGTACCTGGGCGCAACCGGCGTTGTGCACGTTGAAGACTGTGACGAGCGAAACGAGCCGGTTTGCTACGGAAAGTTTTCGAATTTCAAAATGGTCTATTTCCCGGGCGCGCCGGAACTCATCGGGCGCTACGTGCGCGTTCGCGTCAAACAAGTAAGAAAGAACTCTCTTTCGGGAGAGATGGAGGAAAACAACCTGTGATCGAATTAGCAAGAGAACTTGGTCTCGCGCTGGCAAACTCTGCCGAATTTATCCGCATGAAGAACGCGCAGAACGCCGTTGAGCAAAACGAAGGCATCAACGCGGCTCTCAGCGAACTGCGCGAAAAGCGCGAGCGGCTCGTAACCATACTCGACGAGGAAGAAACGGACAATCTGGAAGCGCTTCGGCTGACCAACGATATCGACCGTCTGGAAGGGCAGCTTCAGGACAGTCCGCTGTTTTTAGAGCTTTTAGAAGCGCAGGCTGCATTTTCCACCGTGCTGCGCGCGATCAACGACGAAATCAACGCCTGCATCGGCGGCGAAACCAGCGAGAGCGCAAGCTGTGCGGGCGACTGCAGCAGCTGCGGCGGCTGCAAACACTAACCGGAGGAAACGCATGCCATCTTCGATGACGCCGATGATGCGGCAGTATATCGAGCTGACAGAGAAGTACCCCGATGGCCTGCTGTTCTTCCGGCTGGGTGATTTTTACGAGATGTTCTTTGAGGACGCGAAAACCGCCAGCAAAGAGCTTGATCTCGTTTTAACGGGGCGCGACTGCGGGCTCAGCGAACGCGCGCCAATGTGCGGCGTTCCTTACCACGCGGTTGATAACTACATTGCCAAGCTCATTGAAAAAGGGTTCAAGGTAGCCGTCTGCGAACAGCTGGAAGACCCGGCGCTCGCCAAAGGGCTGGTCGAGCGGGACGTGATCCGCGTGATTACGCCCGGCACGGTCATTGAAGAGCGAATGCTGGAGGAGAACCAGAACAGCTATATCGCCTCCATTTCGCTGGGCGATCAGGCGATAGGTCTTGCGTATGCGGACGTCTCGACAGGGGAATTCTACTTGCTGCAGCTGGAAGGCGAGCAGGCTTCGGTTGCCCTGCTGGACGAAATGGAGCGTATCCGCCCGCGCGAGATCATTGCAGACCCTTCGCTGTTTCTGCAGCAGTTTTTGGCCAGAAAGCTCTCCAGCTCGTATTATCTCGAACAGTACAGCGCGAGCGCGATTTTACCGGAGAGCGCAAAGGATATTCTTAAGCGGCACTTTGCCGTAGCCTCGCTCAGCGGTTTTGGCGTGGACGACGCGCCGTACGCCGTTTCGGCCGCGGGCGCGCTGATGCGGTATCTTGACGAAACGCAGAAGAACGCGCTGTCGCATATCCATGGCATGCGGCTCCTCAACCGCAAGAGCTATATGGTGCTGGACGCGACCACGCGCCGCAATTTGGAGCTAACGCAGCCGCTCCGCTATGGCGGGAGCAAAAAGAACACGCTCATCAGCCTCCTTGACACGGCAAAAACCGGCATGGGCGGGCGTATGCTGCGGGACTGGGTAGACCGACCGCTGCAGTCCGTGGAAGCAATCGAACGCCGTCTGGACGCGGTGGAAGAGCTGAACCAGAACCTCACGGAGCGCAAACAGCTGCAGGAACTGCTCCACGGTGTGTATGATATCGAGCGGCTCTGCAGTAAAATCGTCTACGGCACGCTCCACGCGCGGGATTGCATCGCCCTCCAGCAGACGCTGGAGCGCATTCCATTTGTCAAAGATACGCTGCGGCAGAATGCGAGCGGTGCGTTAAAAAGCGTTTGCGATCAGCTCGATTCCATGGAGGATATCTTTGCTCTGCTCGCACGCGCTATCTGCGACGAACCGCCCGTCAGCCTAAAGGACGGCGGGTTCATCCGCGAGGGATACAACGCGGAAGTGGACGAGCTCAGGAGCATTGCAAACGGCTCGGAAAACTGGCTGGAACGTTTTGAAGCGCAGGAGCGCGAACAGACCAAGATCAAGTCCCTCCGCGTGGGATATAACCGCGTGTTCGGGTACTATATCGAGGTCACGAAGTCGTATCTCCAGCTTGTTCCGTATCACTATGAACGGAAACAGACGCTTGCCAACGCGGAGCGTTTTGTTACCCCGGAACTCAAAGAGATGGAGCAGAAGATACTCGGCGCAAGAGATCGGCTCATCGCGCTGGAGAACGAGCTGTTCCTGGAAATTCGTACAGTATTGCTCTCCGGCACGGATCGCCTCCAGCAAAACGGCGCGCTGCTGGCCGAGTTGGACGCTTATGTTTCGCTTTCGGAAGTTGCTTCCAACAACGGTTACTGCCGGCCAAAACTCAACCAGCAGGGGAGAATGCAGATTGTCAACGGCAGGCATCCGGTCATCGAGCGGGTGATTAAAGAGCCTTTCGTGCCAAACGACGTGCTGCTCGACCGAAGTGAGAACCGGCTGTTGATTATCACCGGCCCGAACATGGCGGGCAAGAGCACCTATATGCGGCAGATCGCGCTGATTACGTTGATGGCGCATGTTGGTTCGTTTGTGCCCGCGCAATCGGCGGATATTTCGATTGTCGATCGCATCTTTACCCGCATCGGCGCAAGCGACGACCTCTCCTCCGGCCAGAGCACGTTCATGGTGGAGATGAGCGAGGTTGCGAACATTCTGCATAATGCGACGCGGGACAGCCTGCTCATCCTCGACGAAATCGGCCGCGGAACCAGCACATTCGACGGCCTCAGCATCGCCTGGTCGGTGTTGGAGTACATCTCGGACGCGAAGCGCTGCGGCGCAAAAGCGCTGTTTGCAACGCATTACCACGAGCTCACCGAGCTGGAAGGCGATATCGCGGGGGTCAAGAACTTCCGCGTCACCGTGCGCGAAATCGGCGAGGACATCGTTTTTCTGCGCAAGATTGTGCGCGGGGGAGCGGATAAGAGCTTCGGCATTCAGGTGGCGCGGCTTGCCGGGCTTCCCGAGGAAGTGCTCTCGCGCGCAAAGGAGATTCTTGCCGAACTGGAGTCCGCGGATATCGCGGCAAAGAAAGCCGTCCCCGCAACTAAAGTACTCGCAAGCGTTCAGCCTTCGCTGCTGGACGAAAGCAAGGAGGAAAGCGCGCTCAGAATCATGCGCGAAATGGACGTGGATCACCTGACCCCTCTGGAAGCGCTGAACCAACTCTACGCGCTGCACGCGTTGCTGAAATAAGAGTATTTTGGTTTGAAATCGAAGCGTTGAACCAACTGTACGCGCTGTACGCAATGCTGAAGTCGAACTAGTTTAGTAAATATTATTGGAGCAACGAATGCCTAGAATTCATGTACTGCCGCCGCATATCGCAAACCAGATTGCCGCGGGCGAGGTCGTAGACCGGCCGTCGTCCGTGGTAAAGGAGCTTGTCGAAAACTCCATCGATGCGGGAGCAACGGCGGTTACAATTGAAATTGAAAACGGCGGCGTCGATCTCATCCGCATTCTCGACAACGGACTTGGTATTGCGGACGAGGACTGCGAAACCGCGTTTCTAAGGCATGCAACAAGCAAAATCGCTTCGGCGGGGGATCTGTTCTCCATTCGTTCGCTAGGCTTTCGCGGGGAAGCGCTCGCTTCCATCGCGGCGGTTTCTCGCGTGCGCCTGCAAACGCAGACGCAGGAGGACGAGCTCGGCACGCTGATTCGCTACGAAGGCGGCGCGCTGGTCGAGCACCGCCGCGTTGGCGGAACGCGCGGCACGAGCGTTGAAGTGCGGGATTTGTTCTACAATGTTCCCGCGCGGCTAAAGTTTATGAAGAGCGGACGCGCCGAAAGCGCCAGCATTGGCGACTATATTGCGCGGCTCATCCTCTCCGCGCCGCAGATTGCCGTGCATTTTGTTAACGGCGGAAAAACCGTGTACCGCTCCGGCGGCAACGGCGTTCTTCGGGATTCTCTGCTCTCCGTATACGGCGTGAATACGGATTCCATGCTTTGTCCGGTTCACTTTGACGACGGCTATCTCAAGATCGAAGGGTTTGTCGGCACGCCCGAACTCGCGCGCGCCAACCGTTCTGGCCAGACCATCACGCTCAACGGGCGCATCATCCGCTCCAACGCGCTGAGCAACGCCCTTTCCCGTGCGTTCGATACGCGCGTGATGGGAGGCAAATTTCCGTTTGCTGTGCTTGCGTTGAGCCTTTCGTTTCAGGAAGTGGACGTTAACGTCCATCCGGCAAAGTTGGAAGTGCGTTTTGCCGACGAGCAGAGGATTGCGCGTTCCATCGTCGTTTCCTGCTCGGAAGCGATTACACGCAGCTATATCCCTTCGTTTTCGGCTCCCGAAGACAACGCGGGGGAAACGGAGTACTCGCCTGGATTTCAAAAATTCGAACGGACTCCGCGGTTTTCGGATCTGGATCGGCTGCCGCAGGTTGATCTGCGTACGCCCGCTCCAAAGCCGGAAGCGACGCTGCGCGAAGATACAGGCAGCTATTCGCCGCCGCGCGTGCCGCTTTACCGTTTTCCCAAGGAAGAGCAGCCTGTCGCTCGGCCAACACAGCCGTCCATCTTTTTAAAGCACGAGGAGTCGGACGCGCTGGAAGAGCCGTTTATGGTGATTGGGTGCGCGTTTGACGCGTATTGGTTCGTCCAGCAGGGCGAAAGCATATTTTTAATCGATCAGCACGCCGCGCATGAACGGCTGCTCTACGACGCGCTGATGAAGCGGGAAGCGGCTGTTGTTTCCCAAACGCTGTTTTTGCCGGAGGATGTGCGCCTGCTGCCTTCCGAAGCGGAGCAGTTCGCCGAGCACCGCGCGGAACTGGAAGCGTTCGGGTTTATCTTTTCGGACGTTACGGAAACGTCTGTCACGCTTCTTGCCGTACCGCAGGTAAAAGGTATGCCGCTAAAAGGCGCGTTCCTGCACGATGTTTTGGAACACCTTTCGAACGAAAACGAATCGCACCGGAACGAATGGTTCCGGGACGCAATCGCGCAGGCAGCCTGCAAGAGCGCGGTCAAGGCGGGGGAGCGGCTGAGCCGAGAGGAACTCAATCGGCTGATCGAAGCCTTCCGCGCGAGTGATTCTCTGCTCACGTGCCCGCATGGCAGACCGGTTGCCGTGCGGCTGACCAAACTGGAAATTGAAAAACTCTTCAAGCGGGTGCTGTAAACAGATGCGCCGCAATCGAATTGTCTGTGTTGTCGGCCCGACAGCCTGCCACAAAACCGAATTTTCCATTTCGCTTGCCGAACGGGTAAACGGAGAGATCATCTCCGCCGACTCCGTGCAGGTGTATCTTGGCATGGATATCGGTTCGGCAAAACCGACATTGGAAGAGCGGCGGGGAATACCGCATCACATGCTGGATTGCGTGCCAATCGACACGCCGGAATTCTCCGTTTCCCAGTACCGAAGTATGGCAACAAGCGCGATTATGGACGTACTGCTCCGCGGCAAGACGGCGATTGTCGTAGGCGGAAGCGGGTTGTATGTCAATGCGCTGACCTATCCGCTGGGGTTTGCCGTGCCAAAAGACGAAGAAGCGCGAAAGAGCATGGAAGCGCTGTATGACCATAATCCGAACGCGGCTTACGCAAGGCTTGCCATGATCGATTTGGAAACGGCCTCGCGATTGCATCAAAACGACAGAAAAAGAATTGTTCGCGCGCTGGAAGTGTTTGAATGCTCCGGAAAACCGCTTTCGAGCTACGGCGGCGATTTTCAGAACACCGGCGGGGGAGAAGCTCTGTTTGAGCCGCTTTTGTTCGGGCTCAACATGGATCGCGCGCTGCTTTACAAGCGAATCGACCTGCGAGTCGATCAGATGCTGGCGCGCGGGCTTGTTGAAGAAGCGCGTAAAATCTACGGCCAAGGTTACAGCAGAAACTTGCCCGCCATGCAGTCAATCGGCTACCGGCAGCTGTTTCGCGTGTTCGACGGTGGAACCACGCTGGAGCAGGCGACAGAGCAGATCAAGCTCGACACGCGTCATTTTGCCAAGCGGCAGCTGACATGGTTCCGGCGGGATCCACGCATCCGCTGGCAGGACGTCGGCGACTATGAAGCAATTCGAAACGACTATTTACTGGAATCGTCCGAGCTGACAAAGCGTTGGATGGACGAAAAGGAGTGATTCGAATGATCGAGATTTCAGACCGCGCGCGAGAGCTTGTCTGGAGCGCGGAGAGCGCGCTGGCTGGCGTATTTCAACGTGCGGAAGCAATAGAAATGGCAAATCAGCAGCGCGTTCTGGAAGCTTTTTGGAGTGAGCGCGTCAGCGCGCGGCACTTTGCGCCGACCACGGGCTATGGCTATGACGATATCGGGCGGGATACGCTGGATCGCGTTTTTGCGCGTTCTCTCTTTGCAGAAGCGGCGCTGGTTCGCCCGCAGTTTGCCAACGGCACGCATGCAATTTTTACCGCGCTTGCGTCGCTGGTTGAGCCGGGGGACACGATTCTCTCCATTACTGGGCAGCCTTACGATACGTTGCAGACGGCCATTGGCCTTAGCGGGGACGCTTCGAACTCGCTTAAGAAGATGGGCGTCAGCTTCCGTTCGATCGACCTTCTACCGGACGGAGAGATCGATCTGGAGTCAATTCGCGCGTTCGAACCGAGCGCCGTCAAGATCGTCTTTGCGCAGCGCTCGCGCGGGTATGCCTGGCGCGAAGCGCTAAGCATGCGAAAGCTTTCGGAAGCGTTCACGCTCTGTAAAGAACGATTCCCGGACGCGGCTATCCTAGTAGACAACTGCTACGGCGAATTTGTGGAGGCCACGGAGCCAACGTCCTGCGGCGCGGATTTGATCGCCGGGTCGCTCATTAAAAATCCAGGCGGAGGACTAGCGCCGACGGGCGGGTATATTGCGGGAAAGAAAGAACTGGTCGAGCGCGCAGCCGAGCGGCTGACCGTGCCCGGCATGGGCGGGGAAGTGGGCTCCTACGCCGGCGATTACAGACTGTTTTATCAGGGGCTGTTTCTTGCGCCGCATGTGACCGCGCAATGCGTCAAGAGCGCGGCGCTGTTTGCACGCGTGTTCGAAGCGCTGGGACTTTCGACAATGCCTTCCAGCGACGCGGAACGTTCGGACATCATCCAGGCGGTGCAGTTCAACGACGCCGACGCGCTGGTGCGCTTCTGCGGGGCGATTCAGAAAGCGGCGCCGGTGGACAGCTTCGTGACTCCGGAACCCTGGGACATGCCGGGTTACGACGATCCGGTCGTGATGGCGGCGGGGGCGTTCGTGCAGGGTGCGACCACGGAACTCTCCGCGGACGGCCCGATCCGCAGTCCCTACACGGCGTATCTGCAGGGCGCGCTGACCTACGCGCACGCGCGAATTGCGGCAATGCTCGCCTGCGACGCGCTGCAATAAAATAAAAACTCCTGCGCACAGTCGTACACAGGAGTTGAGGCTCTCTATTCTTCGATGGCTAAATCGTCCGCAGAAGGCCGATGACTTTGCCGGAAATTTCTACTTCGTTGAACGCAACATAGATCGGTTCGAACAGTTCGTTTTCCGGCTGGAGGCGAACCCGGTCCTTTTCACGGAAGAAACGCTTGACTGTTGCGCTTTCCCCTGCAACGCGCGCAACAACGATATCGCCGTTGGTGCAGGAGCAGTTGTGATTCACAACCAGAATATCGCCGTCGCGAATGCCCGCGTCCCGCATGCTCTCGCCTTCCACGCGGAGCAGGTAGACTTCTTCCGGCTCCTTGCCGTGCATGAGAACGTCCGGCAGGGGAAACGCGTCCTCAATATTCTCGGTGGCGAGCATGGGCATGCCGGCGGCAACGTGGCCAACGAGCGGAACGGCGTATTTTTTCTCTTCGCGTTCGGCGCGGTCGGGCATGTTTTCGGAGTGGATGAAGATGGCGCGTTGTTTGGAAGAATCGCGCGTGATGATGCCTTTTTTCTCAAGATTCTGCAGATGCGCATGGACTGTCGCCGTGGATTTGAGCCCGACGGCTGCGCAGATTTCACGAACCGACGGGGGATAGGTGTGCTCCTCGGCGTAGGAAATCATGTAATCCAGAATGACCTGCTGCGGATCGGAAAGTTTTTTCATATCGATCGCTTGCCTCCGTTTCGTATTTCAACGAAAATGCCGTATCCAATTCGACTGCCAGCTGCTTGACTTTTTTGAAATTATACCATATACTCTCATCGATTGCAAACATATGTTCGAAAGATTGGTGATGTTTTGTGAAACAATGTGTTCTGCACCCGGAAAAAAACTGCACAAACTGCGGCGAATGCGACGACCGCTGCGAGCTTGACCCGCAAAAAATCTGCGATAATTGCTTTCGATGCCTCGAAACCGACCAGAAGCCGTTTCTGGAGATTCCGATTTCCGGCGTTTACTTAGAGGACGATTTCGCGCCGGAACCCGTTTTGCCCGTGGAACTTGCGCTCGACGAGGACGAGAAGCCCGTTCTGGATTCGGACGATTCCTGGCGGGAAGAGTTTCACCTTGGCGTTTCAACACTCAACGGCGCAACCGCCTCGCGCGTAAAGCGCAGACACATCCGGCGTTACTTCGATTAACCGGTTGGTCAATCGTCCCGCAGTTTGATCTTCTTTGCGGCGATTCGCTTATGCTCTTCGGACGTTGCGGCATAGTGTTTTCGGGTGGTATTGACGTCCTTATGACCCAACACGTCCGCAACGAGGTAGATATCCTCCGTTTCGTGGTAAAGCATGGTACCGTAGGTACTCCTGAGCTTATGCGGCGTGATTTTTTTAAGCGGCGCGGCAAGGCGGGCGTATTTTTTTACAAGGTTCTCCACGGCGCGCGCGGTGATACGGCGCATCTGGATGGAAAGAAACATAGCCTGCTCATGCCCGGGCAGGGTAGTTTGCCCCGTACGCCAATCGAGATAATTGGAGAGCGCTTGATGTACTTCCTCGCCAAACGAAAGGATATCCTCGCTGCCGCCCTTGCGGGTTACCACGAAGGCGTCGTTCTCCAAATCGACGTCGCTTAAATCGATCCCCACGAGCTCGCTGATGCGAATGCCGGTGCCGAGAAACAGCGTCAGAATCGCAAGGTCGCGAATCTTAGTGGCGCTATGATACTGCTTTTGACGGTCGCTTAAACCTTCGCCATTCTCCGTTAAGTCCAGCAGGTCCGCAACCTCGTTCGGTTCCAGTCGGATAATCGCTTTTTCGTGCAGTTTGGGTATATCCACCAAAGCCGCTACGTTATTGGGCAGCATTTCCTGCTTATGCAGATACTTGAAAAACGAGCGGATGGAACTGAGCTTTCTTGCTTTTGCCTGCTCCTGGTTGACCAGTTCACGGTCGCCTTTTTGATAAAACGACACTTCGTTAAGAAACAGTTCGATATGATACGCCTTGATCTTTTCCAGATCGCCCGCGGTGAGGGAGGGGATGGGTTTTCCGGGGAACAAATCCTCCTGCGTTGAAGCGAATTGAAAGAACCCTCGTAAATCGATTGCGTAAGCGTATCTTGTTAAGACGGATGTTTGACTCTCGATTGCGCGAAAGAACGAACCGCAGACCATTGGAAGCTCCGGAAGGAGCGCGCGAATCTTGAGCGTATAGTCCTTGAACTTTTCCGCCTGAAACGTATTTGCCATAAACAGCTCCTTTTTCAAGATCTCGCACAATGGGGAACCGCTCAAATTATCATGTTTATCAATGATTTTCTTGTCTTTTATTCTACCATAACTATTCGTTAAAGACAAGTTTAACGAATAGATAGAGCAAAAACTTAATAATTAGGATAGATTTTGATCGGTTTGGCCGTTTTGTTCCCGCGGCGCGGTATTCTGCTTGATGGCTTGTCTGGCAAGCGCGTCGCAGCGGTTATTGAATTCATTGTCGGAATGACCTTTGACTTTTATGAACGAATACGAATGTTCTTTTAGAATGTCGATCAATTCACGCCAGAGATCCTGATTCTCAACAGGCCGCTTGGAGACCGTTCTCCAGCCGTTGGCCGACCAGTTCTCCAGCCAGCCGTTATGAAATGCGTTACAGACGTAAGCGCTGTCCGTATGGATCGAAATTTCGCAAGGCATCTTAAGCGCGCGGATTCCTTCGATAACCGCCTTGAGCTCCATGCGGTTATTCGTCGTATCCGGCTCAAATCCGGAAAGCTCTCTGGTTTGATCCTTGTACAGCAAAATCGCACCCCAGCCGCCAGGTCCTGGATTGCCGGAACACGCGCCGTCCGTATAGATTGTCACCTTCTTTTTCATGCTTCCCCACTGATTGTATATTATATATAATATGAAGATTCTACTGTTTGCTCATCTTTTCGGACTTTTCACGGCAAGCGTCCACTGCGGCAATGACCGCTCCGCGGAGGCCTTTTTGCTCAAGCACCGCTACGGCTTCTATTGTCGTGCCTCCGGGCGAACAAACGCGGTCTTTGAGCTCCCCCGGATGAACGCCAGTTTGGTGCACCATCATGGCGGAACCCTTGACCGTCTGCGCGGCGAGCTTGAGCGCCAGCTCTCGCGGCAGCCCCGCTTTTACGCCGCCGTCCGCCATTGCCTCAATAAAGAGATACACATAAGCGGGTCCGCTGCCGCTGACGGCCGTTACCGCGTCCATGAGTTTCGGCTCCACGGTAACGACTTCGCCAACGGATGAAAACAAAACTTCGGCAAACGACTTTTCATCTGCCGTCAGAGTGTCTCCGGCTTCGAATACGATCATACCTTCGCCGATCATCGCGGGCGTGTTCGGCATGACGCGCAGAACGCGAGCGTTTTGGGGGAGCGCTTTTTTCAGCTTCTCCCCTCCCCACCCCGCCGCAATGGAAATCACGGCCTTGCCGGAAAAACGGTCGAACTGCTCGGAAAACACATGCGAACAAACGTTCGGTTTGATCGCGACGAGCAAAACTTCGCTCCGGTCGATCAGCTCTTCCAGGCTGCTGGCACTGGTCAGCTTCAGTTCCGCCGCCAGCGTTTCGGCCTTATCTTTGCAGGCGTCATAAACGAAAAGCTCGACGTTTTCCGCACTCTTGCTCTTTTTAAAGCCGCGAATGATCGCTTCGCCCATGTTGCCGGCGCCAATGACGCCGAAGCGCAGCTTTTCAATACGATTACCGAACATCATACATTCCTCCAGCACTCTTAAGAGTTATCTTATCATGTTTTGACCATTCAGCAAAGCGAATCCAGCCGTTCGCGGAGCTTCGAAAGCATCTCTTCGGCGAGAGCCAGTTTTGCTTTTTCTTCGTCCACAACAGCCTGCGGCGCCTTAGCAATGAAGCCCTCATTGCCGAGTTTTCCTTTCGCGCGGGCAATATCAGAGGACACGCGTTCTATTTCCTTCTGTAAGCGAGCTTTCTCCTTTTCGGGATCGATCAGCGAGGAGAGCGGTATGACGGCTTCCACGCCCTCGCAGACGATATGCACGTCGTTCTTGGGAATCTCCCCCGCTTCCGCTGTGACCGCAACCTGATCCACACCCGCAAGCTTGCCGAGGTAACCGGACATCTCCTCAAACGCTTTGACCGCTTCCTTGGGCACGATGAGGCGAGAAGCAATCTTTTGCGCGGGCGGAACTTTCATTTCCGCGCGGATATTGCGGATGGCGCGAACCAGCTCCATCAGCTGCGTCATATGCAGGCAGTCTACTTCGAAATGGAAGCGGTCGTCCTGCTTCGGCCAAACGGAAAGCATGATGGTCGGTTCGTCCGAGAGTTTGGTGTAGATCTCCTCCGTGATGAACGGCATAAACGGGTGCAGGAGTTTGAGCGCCGCCTTGAGCACGTGAATCAGCACGGCGGACACGGCCGCTTTCTGCCCGGCGTCTTCGCCATAGAGGCGCGACTTGGCAATTTCGATATACCAGTCGCAGTATTCCGACCAGATGAAATCGTAGATTTTCTGCGCGGCGAGACCCAACTCAAAACCATCCAGATTGCGCGTCACTTCGCCAATAATCTCGTCGAGCCGCTGTAATATCCAGCGGTCGGCAATTTCGAGCTGATCCAGCGGCGGCAATTCTCCGCTGGCCTCGTCCGCGCCCATGAGCACAAAGCGCGCGGCATTGTAGATTTTATTGCAGAAGTTCCGGGCGGACTCTACTTTTTCCCAGTAGAAACGCATGTCGTTGCCCGCGGAGTTGCCCGCAAGCAGCGAAAAACGGAGAGAATCCGCGCCGTGCTTTTCAATCACTTCCAGCGGGTCGATGCCGTTGCCGAGGGACTTGCTCATCTTCCGGCCCTGGCTGTCCCGCATGATGCCGTGGACAAACACCGTTTCGAACGGGCGCTCCTTCATCACTTCGTAGCCGAACACGATCATGCGCGCGACCCAGAAGAAGATGATATCGTAGCCGGTCACGAGCGTGCTCGTCGGGTAAAAGTACTTGAGTTCTTCCGTCTGCTCCGGGTAACCCAACGTGGAAAACGGCCACATGCCGCTGGAGAACCAGGTGTCCAGCACGTCCTCATCCTGGCGCACGGGCGCGCCGCAGACCGGGCAAACTGTGATGGGTTCTTCGGAAACCGTCATTTCGCCGCATGCGTCGCAGTAATACGCCGGAATCCGGTGTCCCCACCAAAGCTGACGGGAGATACACCAGTCACGAATATTTTCCATCCAGTTGAAGTATGTTTTTTCAAACCGTTCCGGCACAAACTTGACCTCGCCGCTGCGAACGGCTT
>JBDKTD010000285.1:0-14088 GCA_039680365.1 Clostridiaceae bacterium | reverse complement strand
TGATACAGATGCCCCGGATAGCACTCGTGCGCGAGCGTAGAGAGCCTGTTCACCGCGTCCAGATAGGTTTCCTTGCCTTCCGGTATTACTACAGCTGCACTGCCATCGGCAGTTTCATCACTGGCTTCGTCCTCGGCGGTGTTGATGTAAACTATGTTGTCCTTCCAGTCGTCCAGCGCAGGAATGACGTATGCCGCGGGCGAGAACATATCCTGCAGCTCCTCGGGAACGTCCGTCAGCAACAGGTTATGCTCGGGCAGCGCCGGAAGCAGCTTGGCCATGATGCTCTTGAGGGACTCAAGATTCTCATCGGCAGTCGCGGCTTTTACCGTTTGACTGTCCATCTCGTTCAGATTGGGGTTCTCGCTGTAAATCGTAAAGTAGTCGTTGAGCAGGTAGCTGAACTCATCCTTAAGCAAATCCAGCGTCTCTTCAACGCTCATAAAGTTGTTTGCTTCGCCCTGCATGCTGTACTCAAAATAGGCCTTTTGAGTTTCGTTGAGCGCTGCGGCTTCTTCATATGTGCGGCAGCTGCCTTTGAGGGTGACAAGGCCGTTGTAGAGCGTTTCGTAAGCGCCGATGAATTCGTTTTTAATCAGGCTGGCGTTGCGGTCTTTATAGTTCTTCGCCTGATCCGCGGGCAGGTTCAGCGCATCAATTGCGTCGTTGAACGTTGCGTATAAAAACGAAGTGTCGCGCGAATCGATCAGCGTCTGACAATCTTCCAGAATTGCGTTGAGCGCGACCTCGGTCATAAACATATCCAGTTCGGCGCGTTTCTGCTCGTAAGCAAGAACCTGCCCCATATAGCGCGGAACGTCGGCCAGAAGCGTTAAATAGTCTTCCACGTCCTGCGTGTCCTTGAGTTCAAAGAGCGCAAACGAGAGCGGGAGGTTCGCGTGGATTCCGCTGTACTCGGTTAATGGTTCGTAGTAATATTCAAAGTTTGTTTCTTCGGAATAGTCGGTGAGAAACTGCTCAAGCACGTCGTAGGAGAACTGCTGTTCATCCGGTAGCTGCACGCGGTCGATCTGCTTGAGTTCTTCCAGAAAAACGCCAGCTTCGAGACCGAGCCGTTTGGAGTCTTCTTCCGTGAACTCGCCCATCGTCATCGGTACCGCTGCCGGGTCGATGCCAAAGTTTGCGGGGTCGTTAACGAACATATGGTAAGAATAGCCGTCTGATGTTGCATACCATTTGAACACTTTTAAATCCAGCGCGTCCAGTGCGTCGGCAGTGGCCTGGCTGACGACGGGATCCGGCGTCGGTTCGGCGGTCGCTTCCGGCGTTGCGGTAATTTCGGCGGCGGCGTCGCTCATGGTTACGGTCTGCGTTTCGGTAGGAGTCGCTTGTTTACAGCCTGCAAATGCGCTAATCAGCATTACGAGAGCAAGCGTCAGCGCAAGCAGTTTTGTGGTTCGCTTCATGTCATTCTCCTTTGATTTCCAATTTCATCTGATACTAAAGTTACATCTGATATTAAAGTTTCATCTGATATTAAAATTTCATCTGATATTTGAGTTCATCTGATATTAAAGCTTCATCAATTGCTCCATCAGTTCATGGGAAGATTTCGTCTCCCCCGCCTTCTGCAGAGCCGTTGAAAAATAGTCCGGGATCGGCGCGTAAAACCGCATCGCGCGTCCGTCTCTAGGATGGCTGAACATCAGCCGGTATCCATGCAGCGCCTGCCCTGTCAACCCGAACGGCTGGCGCTCTTTGCCGTACACGTCGTCCCCCGTTACCGGATGCTGAATGGACGATAAATGCACGCGAATCTGGTGCGTCCGACCCGTTTCCAGTTCGAGCTGAAGCAGTGTGTATTGCCCGTAGCGATCCAGCACGCGCCAATGCGTTGTCGCGTCCCGCCCGCCGGGGACGATCGCCATCTTTTTGCGGTCGACCGGGTGCCGCGCAATGGGAGACGAAATCGTGCCTTCGTCCAGCCGCAGGTTGCCGTCCACGAGCGCGATATAACTTCTGTGCGCCTTGCGTTCGCGGAACTGATCCGAAAGCGCGCGGTGCGAAAAATCGTTTTTGGCAACCACGAGCAGCCCGCTCGTCATGCGGTCGATGCGGTGGACAATGCCGGGGCGAAGTTCTCCGCCTATGCCCGAAAGATCTTTAATGTGAAACAGCAGCGCGTTAACCAGCGTTCCGCCGGCATGGCCAGGCGCTGGGTGGACAACCATGCCTTGCGGCTTATTGACTACGAGCAGGTCCTCATCCTCAAACAGGATATCCAGCGGGATATCTTCCGGCAGGACGTCTACTTCCTCCGGCTCGGGATAGAGTATCTCCACGCGATCGCCAACGCTCGTGACCGCGTTTGGCTTAACGAATTCCCCGTTGAGCGTGATCGCTCCCTCACGGATCAGCCGCTGCGCCTGCGTGCGCGAAAGCTCGGTTTCCGCCGCAACCAGCGCGTCCAGTCGGAGCGCGCGGCCGCAAACGAAATCCTCCCGCTCAAGCATTGTCTTCTTTTACGGGCTTATCCGGCGTACCGCTCTTTTTAAAAGAAATGCGTTCGAACAGTGAACGATCTTTTAAAAACAGCGCGTCGATCACCAACAGCACGCAGCCTACGCTCAGCGAACTGTCTGCAACGTTGAACACCGGAAAGCTAATCAGGCAAAAATCAAAAAAGTCGCGTACATAGCCGAGGATTGCCCGGTCGATTAAGTTGCCGATTGCTCCGGCAAACAGGAGCGCCAGCGTAATGCGCGAAAAGATGGTGAGGTTTTTACGGTTCTTGAACAGGATGTAGAGAATCAGCGCGCCGACAATCAGCGTAACCGGGATGAACACCCAGCGGAATCCCTGCATCATTCCCCAGGCCGCGCCTGTGTTATGCGTATTGGTCAAATGAAACACACCGTCGATGAGCGGCAGTGAAGACCCCACCGGAGAAAGGTATACTTGAATCAGGTATTTCGATACCTGATCGAGCGCCAGTATGACAATGATGATAATCAGTTCAAGCAAAGGTTTTTCCTCCGTACAAGATGATTCAGTATAGCACGCTTTTTATCTCGCTTCAACCGCGGAACCGTCCGTTGAGAACAGTCCCGGGTACAGCGTCGTATAGTTTTCATACGCGGCCAATACCTTGTCGTAATACCGCGCGGTCTGCTCAAAGGGAATGCTCGTGAGCGTTCCATCCTGCGAGAAGCGAGAATCTTTCAGCCAGTCTTCAACGCTGCCGTGACCGGCGTTATAGGCTGCGATCATCTCCATCACGTTTCCATCGAACCGCCCGGATAAGAAGTTGAGATACCAGCAGGCAAAACGGATGTTCGACTCCGGGTCGTAGAGCACGTCCTCGGTATACACGCTGTCCAGATCGAGCTTATGCGCAATCCAGGTTCCCGTATCCGGCATAATCTGCATGAGTCCAATCGCCCCCGCGTCGCTGACGGCGAGCGGATCGTTGCTGCTTTCGCAGCGCATGATGGACTGCACAAGATACGGATCGAGATTGAACTCCGCCGCGCTCTTTTTAATAAACTCCGTGTAGGCAACCGGATAGTTTCGCAACGCACGTTCATACTCCAGGCGTTCATTGAGTAAATACCCGCCAAAGGCAAGACAGCACAGCGCAATCAAAGAAGCGACGGCAATCGCCGCTATCTGCATGCCGCCGAGTTTGCGCCTGATTCGTTTTTTGATGGGTTTATGCGTGTTCTGCATCGTTAACGATACTGCCGGACAATCGCTGCCAAAGCGCGTCGATCTGCGCGTTTAACTGTTCGATTGTGCCGTTGTTTTCCAGAATATCATCCGCCAGGAGACGCTTTTCCTCTTCCGGCATCTGCGCACGGATGCGGTCTAGCGCGGCCTGACGTGTCGTATTGTCTCTTTTTTGAATCCGCTCCAGCCGCTGCTCCTCGTCGCAGGTCACGAGGATGTTGCTGTCCATTCGTTTATGCATACCGCTTTCAAACAGGAGCGGCGCTTCAAACACCGCGACTCCGCCGCTTTGGCCAAGCGATTCCTCGACTGAGCGGAACATGGTTTCAATCACGTACGGGTGGACGATTGCGTTGAGCCTGTTTCTTTTTTCTGCGTAGGCAAAAACGATTCCGGCAAGCTTTCTGCGGTCGATTTCTCCGTCCGGTTGAAGGACGCCTCCTCCAAACAGCGCAACGACGTCGCCATAGCACGCGCCGCCTTTTTTCAGGCACGCGCGCGAAATCTCGTCCGCGTCCAGCACCAGTGCGCCCAACGCGCGGAACCGCTCCGCGGCAGTCGATTTGCCCGCGCCAATGCCGCCGGTCAGGCCGATGCGTTTATAAGCGCGCTCGCTCATTTGGTTTCGTACCAGCTCTTTCCAACCTTAACGTCCGCGTCGAGCGGTACGCTCAACTGAGCCACCTGCTCCATGCAGTCGTGAACGAGCAGAACAACCTCGTCCCGCTCGTCCGGCGGCGTATCGAAGATCAGTTCGTCGTGCACTTGCAAAATCAACTTGGTTTTCAGGCCGCGCTCGTTGAGGATACGATGCACTTTGACCATGGCGAGCTTGATGATATCCGCCGCCGTTCCCTGAATGGTCATGTTCATGGCGACCCTCTCGCCAATGGAGCGCGTGTTGTAGTTGGAACTCTTGAGTTCCAGCATGGCGCGCCTGCGGTCGAACATCGTTACGGCATACCCCGCGCGCTTGGCGGATTCCACGCTTTCGTCGAGATAGGCTTTGACGCGCGGGTAGCGCTCGAAATAGAGTTTGATGTATTCCGCCGCGCGCTTGACCGGGATATCGAGGTTCCGCGCAAGGCCAAAATCGCTGATGCCGTACACGATGCCGAAGTTGACCGCTTTTGCCGCGTTACGCAGATCGCTTGTCACTTCGTCGAACGGAACGCCGAATACTTCGCTGGCGGTCGTGCGGTGAATGTCCTTGCCGCCGTTGAATGCGGCAATCATGCCTTCATCCCCGCTGATATGCGCCAGCAGCCGTAGCTCGATTTGGGAGTAGTCCGCGTCTACGAGCACATTGCCTTTGGAAGCCACGAACGCCTTGCGGATTTCGCGCCCCTGCACCGTGCGCACGGGGATATTCTGCATGTTCGGCTCGGTGCTGGAGATTCTGCCCGTTGCGGTGACGCACTGGTTGAACTGTGTGCGGACGCGTCCGTCCTTTTCGCTGCGCACGGCGAGAAGACCGTCCACGAACGTGCTCTTGAGCTTCGTGATGAAGCGGTATTCGAGGATCATAGGAATCGCGGGATGGCGGTCGCGTAGGCTTTCGAGTGTGTCCGCGTCCGTTGAAAAGCCGGACTTATTCTTTCGCCCGGTCGGCAGGCCGAGTTTGACAAACAACACTTCGCCGAGCTGCTTGGGCGAAAGGATATTAAACGTTTCTCCCGTGAGCGAGAAGATCTGTTTTGCAAGCGCCTCGCTCTGCTCGTTGAATCGCGCTTGGAGTTCTCTCAGTATATCCTCGTCCACGCGGAAGCCGACGCGCTCCATATCGAACAGCACGCTTGAAAGCGGCAGTTCCATTCCGGTATAGAGCTTTGTCATGCCCTCCTGCTCAAGCTCCTTTGTCATGCGCTTCTGCATGGAAAAGAGCATGGAAGCGTTGGGTTTTGCTTTTGCGTCAAAACGTTCCGAGAGCGTGGCAAAGGTGGTTGCGGGGCGCGTTGCGTCCAGCAGGTAGTCCGCAATCATCGCGTCGAAAACCGAAGCGTTCAGCGAAATGCCGAACGAATCCAGAAGGTGCCGCAATCGCTTGGTATCGAACGCGAGCACAAAGCAGCTGCCGTTTTCAAAGATCGGTCGGAGCGCGCTCCAAAGTTCCTTTTCTTCGATCGGCGCGGAAAACAAGTCCGCGCCCTGAACGATTTCATAGTACTTGGTTTCATTCAACGCAAAGGTGATGGTCTCCCCCGCGTCTATGGCAAAGTGGGAGATTTGAGAAACATCGCCAAGCGCGCGCTTGATCTGCTCGACGGAATCGAGCGGAATCCGTTCCGCAGTGTTCCTAAATTCCGGTTCTTCGGGCGCGGCTGTTCCACCGCCCGGCAGACGGGAAGCGATGCCCCGCATTTCGAGGGAGATGAGCCTGCTCCTTCCGCCCGCAAACGCGTCCTTGCGGCAGAGGCAATCCGTAATGCCAATCGGAATCGGGGCGTTTGTGCAGATGGTGCCGAGTTCGTAACTCATTCGCGCGGAGGAAGCGAACTCCTTTACTTTCTCGCCGAGCTTGCCTTTAATCTCTTCGGCATGGGCAAGCACATTTTCCAGCGTTTGATACTCTTCCAGCAGTTTAAGCGCCGTCTTTTCGCCTACGCCCGGTATGCCGGGGATGTTATCCGAATTATCGCCCATCAAGCCTTTTAAATCGCGCATGCGGTCGGGCTCTAAACCGTAATGCTCCTTGAGCACCGCTTCGTCGAACTCGATGGTATCGCTGATGCCCTTTTTAGTCATGAGCACATGCGTATGATTGCCGATGAGCTGCAGCGCGTCCCGATCGCCCGTGACCAGCAGCGCGTCCACGCCTTCCGCTTCGCAAAGCCGCGAAAACGTGCCTAAGATATCGTCCGCTTCGTATTTCGGCGTTTCGCAGACTGAAATTCCCATATCGCGCAGCAAATCCTTAAGTACGGGAAACTGCGCCCTCAAATCGTCCGGCGTTTCTCTGCGCCCCGCTTTATACGCTTCGAACTGTTCGTGCCGGAACGTCGGCCCATGCATATCGAACGCCACGACCAGATAGTCCGGCTTGCGCTCCAGCAGCTTGAGGAGCATGCCTAAAAAGCCGTGCAGCGCGCCGGTGGGAAAACCTTCCCGCGTGGTCATGCTCGGCAGCGCGTAATACGCGCGGTGCATCAGGCTGTTGCCGTCGATGGCGATGAGTTGTTTTGTCAGCTTTTGTTCCATCGTTCACTCCCCCGCTTCCGCCGCGCGATTGGTTCGGTTGCTTAATTTCTGAATCAGCGAATGACGTCGTATACCATCGGCGAAACCTTGTCCGGCTTCGGGCCGATGCAGACCGCCTCGTGCATGGTTGAAATTGCGTCGTCCAGGAACGTTTCGTCGTTGACGTACAGCGTGCAGATTGATTCACCCTGCTTGATCGGGTCGCCGACGCGCTTGTGCATCACGAGTCCCACAGCGGGATCGATCTTGTCCGCTTTGGTGGCGCGCCCAGCGCCCAGCACCTGCGCCGCTCTGCCAATCAGCTCCGCCTGCATGCCGACAACGTAGCCGTCCTGCTCGGCGGTCACTTCCACATGCCGCTTGACCTTGCAGAGAGAATCCATTCCTTCCGGCGTCAGCAGGGTTTCGTCGCCGCCGAGCTCGTGGATCATGGCGCGGAGTTTCTCCAGCCCTTTTCCGCTGGCCAGCGCTTTTTTCAGCTTTTCGCGCGCTTCCTCATCCGAACTTGCGAGCTTTGAAAGCCGCAGCATCTGCGTGCCGAGCAGCATGCAGACTTCGTAGAGCGCGTCGCCTTCCGGCACGAGACCGCTGAGCAGTTGCACCGCCTCGCGCACTTCCAGCGCGTTACCGACGGCGAGCCCCAGCGGCTGGTTCATATCCGTCACTACCGCTACGACTTCGCGCCGCAGCACTTTACCCATCTTGACCATCAGCGAAGCAAGGCGCGTTGCTTCCTCAACCGTCTTCATAAACGCGCCGCTGCCAACCTTGACATCCAGAACGATTGCGTCCGCGCCAGCGGCAAGCTTTTTACTCATGATGCTCGCGGCAATCAGCGGAACGCTCTTGACCGTGCCGGTCACGTCCCTTAACGCATACATCTTCTGGTCGGCGGGCACGAGGTTGCCGGTCTGTCCGATGACGCAGACGCCGGTTTTTTTGACGATATCTTTGAAATGCGAAATCGTCTGCGAAATATTCACGCCCGGAATCGATTCGAGTTTGTCGATCGTTCCACCGGAAAACGCAAGTCCTCTGCCGGACATCTTGGCGACCGTGCCGCCGCAGGCCGCAACCAGAGGCGCAATGACCAAAGTCGTCGTGTCCCCGACGCCGCCGGAAGAATGCTTGTCCACCTTTACGCCCGGCAGGTCGCTTAAATCCACCGTGTCTCCCGAGCGCATCATGGCCAGCGTCAAATCGGCCGCTTCGCGCTCGTTCATATCGTTGAGCACAATCGCCATCATAAGCGCGGACATCTGATAGTCCGGAATCGACCCCTCCGCGTACCCTTCCACCGCAAAGCGGATTTCCTCGGTGGTCAGTTCTTCAAACTCCGCTTTCTTTTCGATAATATCTACCATTCGCATAAAACATATCCTCCGGTTTCCAATGAAAATGTTTGCTGGACGACGATTACTGGTCGCTGATGAGCGTATCCGGCAGAGCCGCTTTACGCGATTTCTTCTGCGGCAGGAGTTTACGGATGCGCAGGAAGAGTTCGTCCGCCGCCTCGTCGAACGAACGACTGGCGAGCGGTTCGGGCGGATCATCGTCAAACTTGGCAAAGAACTGGCCTTCGTCGGTAAAGGCGAGCACCGCTACATGTTTATTGAGGCTTCTGGAGTGGAACAGCAGCGTATCCGTTGTCGCGTTCTGTAAAAGCACGCTCTCGTCCTGCATGCGCGAAAGGATAATCAGCCAGTCCGCTTTGTTGAGCCGGAAATCAAAGCGGCTCTCCTCCAGCACCGTTTCCGCCCCGGAACGGTATTCAACCTTCGAACTGTTGCGCTGTCCCGCGGGGATTTTGCGTCCCAGCACCGTCGCGCTTACGTCAATGGGAACCGTCTCCGGCAAAACGCCCGCTCCGGCGGCGACAATATAGTAATGATAGCCACGGTTCTGCGGAAGCGTCAGCGCCAGCTCGATCTGCGCTTTGGTGAGCGACTCGGACTCAAAAACCACCGTTTCGTCCGGAAGCACGCCATAACGAAGCGGGGTCTTCTGGCCGTTTTCTTCTTCCAGTTCTGCTTTGACATAGCGTCCGTTGACGGAGCAAACCAGAGCGTCCAGCGTGCCGCATCCGCCGTCGGCGATCAGATGCGCTTTAATTCGCGCCATCGGCATTTTTCTAGCGGCTGCGCGCATCATATGCCGCGCGGCGTCGGCGGAGGTAAACTTGCCTTCCCAGCTGTCCGGCGCAATCAGCACGCTCGGGCACTTCATGTTTTTTTTGCACTCTTGCGGTACGCTGCCGGTAAACTTCATCGTCCCGTATGAAACGTCTCCGCCGGTGACGGAACCGTCCGCCTGCACTTCGCCAAGGTATTCCACCTTGCCGCATTTTTCAACAAGGTTGTTTTGAATGAACGGGCGGTAGATAGTCAGATACGAAAGCAGGTTCGGCTTTTTTCTGAGCTGCGTGTAAAATTCCTTGCCGGTGTTGAGCGGAAGGTTCGAGAACATGCAGATGTAAGCCGACTCCGATTCCGCGCGCGCAACGTCGTCCCAGGCGCCAAAGAGATGCGTTTCCAGCGTGTATGTGGTTGGCACTTCGGAGAAGATGATGTTCCAGCAGCCTTCCGGCGTGAGCGCTGAATCACTGGTCATTGCAAACCGAAGCCCCAGCGTAAACTTTGAATAGTCCATACTTACTCCCCTTCTTCCATAAGCAGCGCCTGCAGTTCCGATTCCGCGCGTTCCCATTCGGCATAACAGGCTTCCACAGAACGGCGCTGCGTTTCCAGCTCTTCGTAGAGCGATTTTGCCGCTTCATAGTCGCTTGCGATCTCCGGCGCCGAGACATACGCTTCCAACTCGCAAAGCTTTGCTTCCTCCGCCTTTACCTTTGCTTCCGCGCGGTCGAGCGCGCCTTTGCAGCGGTTGACGGCGGACTTATGCTCCTTTGCCAGCACATACGCGTTCTTGACCGCGGGTTCTTCCTTTTCCGCGGGAGACGCGCTCTCGGCAAGGAACTCCTTATATGCGTCCCAGTCGCCTTCAAACGCGCGCACGCCTTCGCCGTCCATGAGGATGATGCGGTCGGCAATGCGGTTGGCGAGGTAGCGGTCGTGGGTAACGATCAGCATCGTGCCGCCGTACTCGTTGAGCGCTTCTTCCAGAGCTTCGCAGGACGGGATATCCAAGTGGTTGGTCGGTTCGTCCAGAAACAGCACGTTGCTGCCGGAGAGCATGAGCTTGAGCAGCTGGATGCGGGCAAACTCACCGCCGGAAAGGTCGCATATGTGCTTATAGACGTCGTCTCCGCGAAACAGGAACGAGCCAAGCAGATTCCGGAACACCTGCAGATCGTACCGCGGAAAGGAGGCGTGCAGCGACTCCAGAACGGTTTTGCTGTCGGAAGCATGGACCGTGCTTTGCTCGTAGTAGCCTACATGCACGTTGGCGCCGAGTTTGTAACTGCCCGCGTCCGGCTCGATTTGATTCGTCAGTATCTTCAGCAGAGTGGTCTTTCCGCAGCCGTTCGCGCCGAGCAGGCAAACCCGCTCGTCACGGCGCACCAGCAGATCCAGATTACGAAACAGCGTCTGCCCGCCATAGCTCTTTGAAAGCCCCCGGCAGACGATCACCTCGTTTGCCGTCAGCGCGTCAGCGCGGAGTTTGAAATGTATGCCCTGCGGTTCTTCTTCCGGCTTGACGAGCGTGCTCTTAATACGCTCGATCTGCTTTTGCTTGGAAGCGATGGTCACGAAATTCCGCGCCTGATTCCATCTACGCTGCTGCTCGATAATCCCCTCGATACGCTTGATTTCACGAAGGGAGTTCTTGTATTTTCGCATGGCGAATTCACGTTCGTCCATCTTTTTTTCCATGGACTGCGTGTAGTTGCCGCTGTAGACGCAAAGCCCGCCGTTTTCCATCTCGAAAATCCTATTGCAGACATGGTCGAGAAAATAGCGGTCGTGCGAAATGACGATATACGCGCCGCGAAAAGCCGAAAGGTATGTTTCAAGCCACTCCAACGACGCGATGTCGAGGTGGTTGGTCGGCTCGTCCAGCAAAAGCAAATCCGCGTCGGACATCAATATCCGCGCCAGTGCTGCTTTGCGCATTTGACCGCCGCTCATTACGCTGACTTCGCGCGCGAGTTCCTCTTCCGTAAAGCCAAGGCCAAGCAGCGTTGAGCGGGTGCGCGCGCGGTAGGTCAGACCGCCGTCGGTCGTGTAGCGATCCTGCAGATCTGCCTGACGTTTAATCAGCGCGTCCGTTATCTGTCCACCCTGCTCGATGCGCTCCGCAATCTCGTGCAGTTCGCGCTCTATCTCAATCCATCTGCCGCTGGCTTCCAGAACCGCGTCAAACAGCGTTGCGCCCTTCGTCCAAACGGGAGATTGATCGAGCGTTGCCAAGCGTACGCTTTTACCGACCGAAAGCTGGCCGCCGTCCCGCGATTCCAACCCTTCGATCATTCGCATTAATGTGCTTTTGCCGGAGCCGTTCACGCCGACCAGGCCGATATGATCCTGTTCAAAGACGTCGAACGTGACGCCGGAAAATAGAATTCGTTCTCCAAAGCTCTTAACGAGCTCCTGCGCGTGTATTAAAGCCATTGTATTTTCTCCAGTAATTTGACAAATTATCATACCATAGCGGGCGATGAATTGCAAAATGACACGCATATTCTTACAGAATACGAAATGGAAGAAACCCGCGGAAAAAGGCGTTTTTTACAGGCTTATTTCGTTTGATGCAGGGGAATTCGCAAAATGTTCAAATTCACATCCGCTTTTCGCTGATAGAATGGAACCAGATGATCGCTGAAACGCTTATTTGAGGAATGCGAGATATCATTTGAACGATCTGTGAGGTGCCCGCTTTGAGAACACCGCGCCTGACAAATGGAAGCAAACGCTCCGGCGGACGTACCGGCCGTCTGTTCCCGAACGCCGCGCGAACCTGGATTTTAATCCTGGTTGGCGTCTGCGCGGTTGCGTTTTTGATTATACCGCTTATAACAAGCAAGAATTCCGGCGCAAACGCGGTCTATGTGGAAGCCGCGCGCGCCGACTATCAGATTACGCCAACGCCGATTCCGTTCGAAGCGGATGTTCTCGCGCCCGCTTGCGACGTGTTTACGCCGGAGCCGACGACGGAACCCACCCCCGGCATGGAGATTTCCAATTATACGCTCCTGCGGGAGAACGACAACTACCCGACGGTTCAGCAGTTGCAGGCGCGGCTCGTGGAACTCGGTTACCTCGACTCGGACGAACCTTCCACCGTGTACAACGCCGCGACGACGGCTGCCGTTTCGCTGTTTCAGCGGACGCTCAACGTCTCCATGGACGGCATTGCGACAAGCGAATTACAGGAGTCGCTCTTCAGCGCGGATGCTATGCCGTATGAGATCAAACTCAACGACAGCGGGTCGGACGTAGAGAGCATGCAGTCTCGCCTCAACGAACTCGGCTACTACGACGGCAAGATCAACGGCTATTTCGGCGTCGCAACCGAGGACGCGCTCCGAGCGTTCCAAACAAAGAACAAAATCGACGTGGACGGCGTGTTCAACGTATCCGACCGCGATTTACTGTATTCGCCGGACGCGCGGCCAAAGATCGACCCGACCCCGACCCCTTCGCCAACGCCCAAGGCGACAAAGAAACCGACCGCAACCAAAAAGCCGGGCTCAACCGCAACGCCGAAACCGGCGGGCGACACTTCCGCCCCCGAAACTTCGGCTCCAACGGACAATTCTCAATCGGATGTTTCCATTCCGGACAGCGCGCCTTCCTATACCGCTTCTTACAGCGCGGATGGGCTGGTCTCCGTTGCAACCGCAATGCTCGGTTATCCGTACGTTTGGAGCGAGGAAAGCCCGTCCAGGGGGTTCGATTGCTCGGGACTCGTGTATTTCAGTCTTCGCACCTGCGGCGTCAGCACGGGCCGATACAGCGCTTCCGGGTTCTCCTCCGTGAGTTCCTGGGGTAATGTTGCAACCATCGACGAACTGCAGAAGGGCGATTTGGTCTTCTTTAAAAACGATACTTCCGACCGCGTGAGCCATACCGGAATCTACTGCGGCGGCGGATCGTTTGTCCACGCTTCCTCCAGCAGCGGAAAGGTGATTCGCAGTTCCATCTCCACTGCCTACTGGACGCGCAACTTCGTTAACGGAAGGCGCGTGTTCTGATGCAGTGCTTTCTCTGCCCGAGACGCTGCGGTGTCGACCGCGCGGTTCAGCCCGGCTTCTGCGGCGCAATGGAGATGCCCAGCGTTGCAAAGATTATGCTGCATCATTGGGAAGAACCGTTTCTCAGCGGCGTCAACGGCTCCGGCACGGTATTTTTCTCCGGATGCAACCTCGGCTGTGTCTTTTGCCAGAACCACGAAATCCGCGACGGCGGCGTCGGCGAATATTACAACGCGGAACAGCTCAGCTCCGCGTATCTTTCGTTACAGGCGCAGGGCGCGCATAACATCAACCTCGTCACCGCGGCACATCATGTTCCAATCGTTGCGGAAAGCCTTCGTATGGCTAAAGGAAGCGGTCTTTCCATTCCGGTCGTATATAACTCCGGCGGATACGAACTGGTGGAAACGCTCCGCCTGCTCGACGGACTCGTGGATGTTTACCTGCCCGATATTAAGTATGTTTCCAGCGAACTGTCCGAGCGGTTTTCGGGCGCGCCGGACTATTTTACAGCGGCATCCGCCGCAGTTGAGGAAATGTACCGCCAGGTTGGCGATCTTGTATTCGATGTAGGCGGAATCGCGCTGCGCGGGTTGGTGATTCGCCATCTGGTGCTGCCAAACTGCGTGGAAGATTCGCGAAAAGTACTGGATTATATTGTTACGCGCTTCCCGCTTTCCACGCAGGTTTCCATTATGAGCCAGTTTACGCCGCAGGAGCATGTAACGACGTTTCCGCTTAACCGCAGAATCACGCCGCGCGAGTATGACCGCGTTATATCGTATGCGCTCTCGAAGGGCCTATACAACATTTTGATTCAGCAGCTGAACTCCGCCAGTGCGGCGTATACGCCAACATTCACAGATAAGCAATAATATTGACACAAATCGTTACGCTTTGGTGCTTGCTTTTCCATATTTGTGATGGTATACTGATGGCGAAAAGATGAAATACAGGTTTCCGTCCGTTATGTTCGTTTTTTCATTACCGATTTCCTCCTTAAACCGCGTAACCGAACTACTACGTAACTTCATAAATACTTTCCG
>JBDKTD010000260.1:0-1805 GCA_039680365.1 Clostridiaceae bacterium | reverse complement strand
TAACGTGAAAGACATCGTGGAGTTTGCCGACACCATTGAACTAAATCGCGTTGAATCAATACTGAAAAGACAGCTTGACTTGAATTTAGCCATCGCACGAAGAGGCTTAGCCGGAGACTGCGGCGCGAATGTTGGGTTGGTTCTATTGAGCAACGAAACGATCGATTTAACCACTCGCGCACGGGCAATGGCTGCAGCCGGGTCGGATGCGCGTATGAGCGGGGTTGAGATGCCGGTCGTGATCGTATCGGGATCCGGTAATCAGGGGATAACCGCGAGTGTTCCGCTTGCGGTTTGGGCGGCGGAAAAAGGATACGACGAAGAGAAACTTCTGCGCGCGCTAATCGTTTCGGACCTAGTGACCATTCATCAGAAGACTGGGATCGGTCGCCTTTCTGCATTCTGCGGAGCGGTTTGTGCCGGATGCGGTGCTGGTGCGGGGATTGCCTACATGGAGGGCGGCGGGTATGATGCCGTTGCGCATACGGTTGTGAACGCGCTCGCTATTATCAGTGGAATGATTTGTGACGGTGCAAAGGCGAGCTGCGCGGGTAAGATAGCAGCCGCGGTAGACGCAGGGATTCTAGGCTATCGGATGTACACGCAGAATCAAGAATTCTTAAGCGGAGATGGCATTGTCGTAAAAGGAGTTGACAATACGATCCGCAATGTAGGGCGTCTTGCCAAAGACGGAATGAGTTGCACAGAAACGGAAATCCTAAGCATGATGCTCGAACCTGTGCAAGAAAAACAGTAACGTTAATATAAGATTGAGATTGCTCTATAGGTATTGCAGAGGACTCGATTCCTTAGTAGGATGAAGTTAGAGACTTCACAAGCGAGAAACGATCAACGACTAAAAAAGAATAGGAGGTTATCGAATGGCAAAATACGTTTGTCCGATCTGCGGGTATACCTACGACGAAGCAACTGGACGCCCGGAAGATGGCATCGCGCCGGGCACGTCTTGGCAGACGCTATCGGAGGATTGGGTTTGTCCTCTTTGCGGCGCGCCAAAATCCATGTTTGAGGTACAGTCCAAGCCGACGCCTAAAAGCGAACCGGCTGCCGGCGTAGCGGAAGCACTAGAAGAACCTCTGCGAGAATTATCTGTTGGTGAACTTGCTGCGCTCTGTACGAATCTGGCAAAAGGTTGTGAGAAGCAGTATCGCGCGGAAGAGGCTGAGCTTTTTTCACAGCTTGCTACGTATTATGAGAGTCGGATCCCCAATAGTGAAGCAAGAGACTTTTCACAGCTGCTTGCGCTGATTGAACAGGAACTGAACAGCGAATACCCTGCCGCTAAGGAAGCTGCGGCAGCAAATCGGGATCGCGGGTCGCTACGCGCGCTGGTTTGGGGCGAAAAGGTTTCGCGAATCTTGACATCCCTTCTTGGAAAGTTCGAAAAACAGGGCGGCGCGATGCTGGACGGAACAAACGTCTACGTCTGCGAGATCTGCGGTTTTGTTTACATTGGAAACGAACCGCCGGAAATCTGCCCGGTCTGCAAGGTGCCCAGCCTGAAGATTTCGATGATTGCAAAGGAGGCGGTTTGATGTACGCGGTTCGTAATATTCGTCTCTGCACGAAGGATTGTCTCTGCCTCTATGTTTGCCCGACGGGAGCCACGGATACGGAAACCGGACAGATTGACCGTGGAAAGTGCATCAGTGGCTGCCGTGTCTGCGTAGACGCTTGTCCCTCGCATGCGATTTCGCTCGTGCCGGAAAGCTATCCGTCGCAGCAGGAGAAAAAACAGACGGTTCTGGCAGCGATGCGAAAACGGTCTGCGAGTAAAGCGGCGC
>JBDKTD010000067.1:0-8366 GCA_039680365.1 Clostridiaceae bacterium | reverse complement strand
CTCCATGGCTTCCGCAAGGCACACTCGCATACTTTGCCAGTACGGCGCAAGCTTGGGGCGCTGGGCAATCACCGTGGCGTCCACGTGCCCTACGCTGTAACCTGCAAGGCGGATCATGCGGATGGTTTCTTTCAGCAGATCCAGACTGTCCGCGCCCTTGTAGGCGGGGTCGGTATCCGGAAAGTGCCTGCCGATGTCGCCGAGCGACGCCGCGCCCAGCAGCGCGTCGATGATGGCGTGGGTCAGCACGTCCGCATCCGAATGTCCGAGCAGCCCTTTTTCATACGGTATCTCCACGCCGCCGAGGATCAGCTTTCGCCCCTCGACGAGCCGGTGTGTATCGAACCCCGTGCCAAAATGCGCGTAGGTCGCCAGCGCGAGCCGCCAGTCCTCCGCGGAGGTGAGCTTCTGGTTTGCGGCGTCTCCGCTGACAAAAACAAAGCGCGGAACATACCCAGCCGCAAGATAGAGTGAGCAGTCGTCCGTCGCGCGGGAAAGGTCGCCTTCGTACGCGCGCAGAATCTCCTCAAAACGGAACGTCTGCGGCGTCTGCATCTTAACGAGCCTGTCCCGCTCCAGCGGAACGGGAACGCCGTCGTTTCCAAGCAGCATGGTGGTATCCGCGGCTTTTGCCGCCACAACGCCGCTGCCGTACTGCCGCGCGCTCCCGATGCTTTCGCGGACGGCGGACGCGGGAACCATGCAGCGCGCCGCGTCGTGGATGGCGACGATCTCCGCGCCCTGATGCCGACTGAGAAACTCCAGCGCATGTTTAACCGACTCCGCGCGGGTTGCCCCGCCGGAGACGATATCGCTTTCCGCCGAAATCAGCAGCGATTCCACATGACCGCGGCTCGTCGGTGAAACGACAAAGACGATGTGTTCCACGCCGCCGCGCAGGAGCGCGTCCACCGAGCGCTCGATCGCGGTTTTGCCCGCGATGGGCGTGAGGAGCTTATCAAAGCCCATCCGCGTGCTGCCGCCCGCGCAGAGCAGGATGCCGACGACCCCGCTCATTTGTCCTCGACTCCGCTGAGCACGGTATACATGGCCGCCGCGTCTTCTTTTTTGACGCTTTCCTTCAGGCTTTCGACGCGCACCAGAAGGTGCCGCCCGCCGAGCAGCAAATCGAGCGTGTCGCCTTCCTTGACTTCGCTGGAGGGCTTGGCCGTTTTGCCGTTGATGCTCACGCGGCCCGCGCCCGCGGCTTCGCTTGCAACGGTGCGGCGCTTGATGATGCGGGAAACTTTGAGGTATTTATCCAAACGCATAGAGGGTTGGCTTCCTTTCGGCGGAGTCCATTCGCCCTGAAAGACGAACGCCCGCTAACCACATGTTAAAGTGCGCGTCCGCGCTTGTCAAGGCGCGACGGCTGAGCGGAAAAGCGAAAAATCCGTTCCGGCAAGGTTGACAGGCGGTCAAAAACGTTGTATCCTTTTTTGCATCACGGGGGCGTCCGGTTTATCCCGCCGGACTGAGAAGTACCCTTGGAACCTGTTGGGTCATGCCATCGAAGGAAAGTGATACATACGTCAGCTTCTTTTTGATGGTCGTCCGATGGGCGACTATTTTTTGTTACAAAAAGGAGAAAATGGTTCATGGAGTTCAAACTGTTTCACAAACTCGCCTCGCTCGAAGGAATCGAGCTCATCATGTTCATCGTCGCGGGGGTCGTCTTTCTCGGCCTGCTTGCGCTGGTGATTCTCTACCGCAAGAAGAACAAACCTGCCAAAGGGGAAGCGGAACTGACGCAAAAGCCGCTGAACAAAACGCAGAAGCTCGTCTACGGCGCGCTGAGCCTGACGCTGGCGTTCGTGCTGAGCTATTTCAAGCTCTTTTCCCTGCCGTTCGGGGGCACGATCACGCTGGTTTCCATGCTGCCCATCTTTGCCTACGCGGCGTATTTCGGCCCCGTGTACGGCTTTACGGCGGCGTTTGCGTATTCACTTTTGCAGGTGATTCAGGGCGCGTACATCGTGCATCCCATCCAGTTCGTGCTGGACTATTTTGTGGCGTTCACTCTCATGGGCGTCGCGAGCTTCTTTCCGAAAAACGTGCCGCTGGGTTCTGCGGTTGCGGGGCTCAGCCGTATGCTGGTCTCAACCGTTTCCGGCGCGATCTTCTTTCAGGACGCGGGATTCAGCTACGGCTTTGCCAACCCCTGGGTGTATTCGCTCATCTACAACGGCCTGACCATCGGCGTGGATACGCTGCTTTGCGTGGCTGTTGCCGCCCTGCCGCCGGTCAAGCGGCTGTTCGAGCGAACGTTCCGGGCAAACTAAGGGATAAAAGGGGATAAGATTGAAGCGCGCCGTGAGGCGCGCTTTTTGGGTACTATTGGGTTTTTGTTTTAGAGTTGAGATTCTATTTCTTCTTTACCACCGTAATCCTCGGGTTCAGCCCGCCCGCTTCCGTTCGCATGTCGGCGGCGACGGTGAGCCCCGGCTCGCGCTTGAGGCAGGCGGCGAGCAGGCGATGCTCCATCGGGTAGAGCACCGCGACTCCTCCCGGCGCAAGCAGGCGCGGCAAGAGGCGCACAAAGTCGCGGTAGAGCGGTTCGTTGGTTTCATGGGTGCCAACGCGGTTGCCAAACGGCATGTTGGTCACGATTAAATCGAACGGTTCGCGCGGCTCAAACTTGAGCACGTCCTTCTGCAGAAAACGCGCGCCGCTTTTCGCCGCGAGCGCGTTGGAACGCGCGGCGCCGAGCGCGTGCCCGGAAATATCCAGCCCGAAGAGGATTGCGCCGGGCGCGGCTTTCTCCAGCTCAAAGAGCAAAGTGCCGCTGCCGCAGAACGGGTCGAGCGCGAAGAGCTTGGTTGCGGTAACGAATGAAAGCGCGTACCTTGCCAGACACGCCGCCATCGCGGGATGGATGGACGCGGGAATCGACTGTTTGCGGTAGGCAAAGCGCGTATCCGGCACGTCGCAGGGGCGAACGTATACGTCACAGACCGCGCCGTTGCAGACGATTCGCAGTTCGTCGGCATAGCGGCTCGGGTTGTCCCCGCCGCCGAGCGCAAGCGTAATCTGCCGTATCATGGCCGCGCGGTCGCCTTCGTAATGGCGCAGTTCCACGCGGTACGGGCGGGTGAGGATGCCCTCCACGGCGGAAGCGATCGCGGCGGGCGTAAAGGGCAGCCGAATACCGGCGGGCAGGAGGAACTCCAGCGCGCAGCGGGCGGTAAAGAGTTTTTTGAGGTTGTCGGTATGAACCAGAACGCCGTCGGAAAACTCCTCGCCCTCAAAGCCGAGCGCGGCAAGCTCCCCGTTCAAAATCGAGGGGAACCCTTCCGGCGAGACGGCGAGGATGTCGCGCGGAGCGTCGAGCTTCCGCCGCGGCGGCAGCGGTACGTCGCGCTCAAGAGATGCGCGCGCCTTTTCCAACGCTGTGCGAATCTCCAGAACGTGCTTCTGTTCCGACTCATCCATTGCTTCCGGCGCGGCGTAGGCAAGCAGCGCTGTTTGCGCTTCCGCTCCGCCAACGCTGCCGAGCGCCAGCAGGATTGAAGGCACGACAAAGCGCGTTTCTTCTCTGTTCAGCGCGGCAATCAGCGCGGGCGCGTCGGACTCGCGTTCGAGCGCGCCAAGCAGCCGCGCGGCGTTTTTGCGCGCTTTGGGATCGGGGTTTTCCAGCGCGGCATAGACCGGAGCGCGGTTTTCCACCAGCTCAAGAACGATTTCCCGCGCGGCCTGTTTTTTCACGGCGGCGCAGAGCGCGGAAAGCGCCTCGGCCGGATTTGCTTCAATCTCGGCGACGAGGCGAGTCAGTTCCTCTCGAGAGACCTGCGGCTCATTCATGGCAGGCCACGCTGCGGATAATGTCGAGGATAGCCAGCGTGCCGTCCGCGCGCGTATCGTTGCGCATGGCGGCGGCGTATTGCTCGCGGTTGCGGTAGACTTCGTCTATGGCGAGGCAGAGGGAGTCGGGCGTTGCGGTGTTCTGGTCGAGCACCAGCGCGTAGCCGTTCTTTTCGAAATACTGCGCGTTGAGCAGCTGGTCGCCGCGCGTGGACGCCTTGCTCAGCGGAACCAGTACGGAAGGCTTGTTGAGCGCGAGCAGTTCGAACACGGCGTTTGCGCCCGCGCGGGAAAGCACCACGTCCGCCAGTGCAAAGAGATCCGGCAGCTCCTGATCGATGTATTCATACTGTGTGTAGCCGCAGGCAAGACAGTCGCAGTCCTTTTTGCCGCGCCCGCAGAGGTGAATGATGTCGTATTCTTCGCAGAGCTTGGGCAGCGCCGCGCGGAGCAGCTCGTTGAGCTTCTGCGCGCCGAGGCTCCCGCCCATGACCAGCAGTACGGGCTTTTCGCCGGAAAATCCGGTGAACTCCAGCGCGCGCTCGCGGCATCCGGCATACAGCGCCGGGCGGATGGGCGTGCCGGTGAAAACGCCTTTGTGATGCGGAACGTACTGGAGGGTATCTTCAAACGAAACGCAGACCCGATCCGTAAAACGGGAGGCGATGCGGTTGCTCAGCCCCGGCGAAAAGTCCGACTCGTGCGCCACAACGGGTATTTTGCCCGCGCTCATCACCACCGGAACGGAGACGAAGCCGCCCTTGCTGAACACGACGTCCGGCTGGAGTTCGCGGAGAATTCTGCGTGCCTGAAAGCTGCCTTTGAGCACGCGGAACGGGTCGATAAAGTTTTGCCAGGAAAAATAACGCCTCAGCTTACCGGTGGCGATGGCGTGGTAAGTTACGCCTTCCATTGCGCCGATCAGCTCGTTTTCTATGCCTGTTTCGGAGCCGATGTAGTGCACGTCCCAGCCTTCCTGAATCAGCTGCTGCATGAGCGCGATGTTGGGCGTGACGTGGCCCGCGGTTCCCCCGCCGGTAAATACTACTTTCTTTTTTTCGGTGTTTGCGTCTGTCTGCATGGCTGTATGTTCTCCTCCGAAAAACACACGATCGGCGCGAACCGATCGTGTGAGTCGTCCGTTACGGATTCAGTGTATGTCCTAAACCGAGTTTTGTCCATCCGGAAATCCGGAAGATCGAACCATCAACCCTCGGTGTCGTTGAGCGTGTCGTCCTTTAGGAGCGCGCGGGCGATATCCATCTTCATCTGCGACCACTCTTCGCCCAGCGGAAGGTTGATCTCCAGCATGATGCAGACGAGGCGCGCGTCGTCATCCGACACGGGTACGCCGTCCTTGTTGTCCCGCCAGCAAATGAACCAGGCGAGTTCCTTGGATTTGTCGTTGTTGATTTCGGCGGTGCCGGTCTTTCCGGCCATGGTATAGCCGAGGGTCAGCGGGCCTTTGTTGATAAAGCTCTTTGCAAGCCACCGCGCGGTGCCGTTGACGCAGACCTGAAGCAGCGCGGGGTAGATCAAATCGACGGTGGACTGCTGCAGGACGCGGCGGTACTCCTTCGGCTCGCGCTGTTCAACAAGCGTATAATTCGTTCCGTCCGCGTGCCAGAGGGAGTCCACAAGATACGGCTGCATGACGATGCCACCGTTGGCGTAGGCAGAAGCGTAGCAGGCCATCTGCAGCGGGGACATCAGAATTTCGCCCTGGCCGTAACCGGTCACCGCGAGGTCGTAATCGTTGAGCGGCTTGGTATCGGGACGGTCGTTATGCAGCTGAGGCTCGCTGACGTCGAGGCCGTAGATCAGCGGCTTGTCGAGCACAAGGTGAACGTTCGGCACTTCGCTCCAATCACCGTTCTCATCCTGCTTCCAGATGGCCTCGCCGCCTTCGGCAAGGTTCGTCCAGCTGATGCCGTCCGAGCCGGCTTTCCAGTAAATACGGGGTTTCGTTCCAGTCGCTTCCAGCGTGATGGCGTTGTTCCAGCCAATACTGTCCATGAATGCCTGGAACTTCGTCCAGCCCATGCGCATTGCGGCGTACGCAAAGTACAGGTTGTCCGACGAAATGATGGAGTTGGTCATGTTCATCGGCGCGGGGCGGCTGTCGCTGTGGGTACGAACGATAAAGTGATCCTGGCTCTGATCGTACCAGCTATCCGTACTGGAGCGTTCGGGGAGGTTATTGAGGAACGCTTCCGTGGGGAACCACTTGTCCTGCTGAACGATGTCCTCCGAAGCGGGGAACTGATCGTTGAGCGTCATGGAGTTGGTCTCCAGAAGCGCCGCGCTCGTCATGAGCTTAAAGACCGAGCCGGGGGTGTACTTCCCCTGGGTTGCGCGGTTGTAAAGCGGGATATCCGGGTCGTTCTGCATGGCTTCCCACTCTTCAATCGGAATGCCTCGGGAGAGGTCGTTGAGGTTGAATCCCGGCCAGGAGATCATGGCTTCAATCGCACCCTTTTTGGGGTTGAGTACGATGACGCAGCCGTGGATGGACGGATCGTACACCGTGGTGTCCACGACGGCCTCCAGACGTTCCTGCAGCTCGGGGATGATAGTCAGGTGTAAATCTTCACCATCGACCGCCTTGGTGGAATACAGCATGCCGCGGCTGCCGCCATCTTTGGTTTGGATGTACGTAAAGCGGCCGTTGGTACCCAGCAGTTCGTCTTCATACAGCAGTTCAAGGCCGTATTTACCGATGTAGCTGTCGCCGTTGTATCGGGTGTCCGTTGTTACGAAGCGGTCGTTGGCCGCGTCGTAGCGAACGTCGCCATAGGTCTCGTAGTTGATCTTCTCTTTTTTGGAGATGATTCCCGCGTAACCTATGATATGGCAGAGCGATTCTCCATAAGGGTAGTATCGCAGAGTTCCGTAGTTTGCGGTGTCTATGGCGATGCCGTCGATGGCGAGAAGGCGCGTCTTCAAGTCCATCGTAGCCTCGTCGGGGTAGAATGTTTGGAGTTTACAGAAGTCGTTGCGCTGCTTTTTGAGCGCGGTGCGGATATCGTCCTCGGTCATCTCCATCTCCGGAACCGCGGCGACCGCACGGATGAAGGTTTCCTGATCCGGAATGGTGGAAGGCACACAGAACACCGTGATGGCGTTTACGTTTTGCGCGTAAGCTTCGCCGCCGCAGAGAATCTCACCGCGGTTTGCCTGCAAAACGCCGACGCGGAGGCTGTCGCCCCACTGCATCTGCGGGAAGACCAGGCTTGGCGACCAATTGATGGTCCAGCGGTGCTCAATACGGTTGGCTTCAATGGTGAAGCTGTAGGTTAAATCCATGCCGGCGCGCTCGCTGTGATACGTTAAATCGTAGTTCACGCGGGCGATGATTTCGCCATCCGTCACGTTGGTTACGCTATAGTCGATGCCGGTGAGTTCCAGCTCGTCAAAAATGCTCTGGTAGCGGTCGATAAATTCCACCTTGGTGATGGTGGTTTCCATTTCGTCTTCCGTTCCGTCTCCGTCCGCATCGGTGGACGCGGGAGCCGGTGTTGCGTTGGGGTCGGGCGTGGCGTTCGGATCGGGTGTTGCGTTCGGATCGGGCGTTGCGGTCGGCGTGGCGTTCGGATCGGGTGTGGCGTTGGGATCCGGCGTCGGCGCGGCGGTCGGCGCGGGCGCGGGCGTCGGCGTGGTTCCGGGCGCGGGCGTCAAGGCGTTGTCCATCTGGTCGGCGGGGATGTCGCTGTCGCCCGGCATGGAGGTTCCCGGCGTGGACTGACCTGCGCCGTAAGGCTCGGGGGTAGCGTCGTTAATGGGGATCTCTCCCGTCAAGGGGTCGGGCGTAATACCGTTTTCCGCCGCGGGGGTAGGGGTGGGCTCGGGCGTACCCTCCGCGGGAGCAGGCGTACCCGCCGAAGGTGCGGGCGTATCCGCCGAAGGTGCGGGCGTACCCGCCGAAGGCGCGGGTGTAGGCGACGTGCCGGTTTTGTCCAGACCAAATACTTCCCGCCAGACGTTGCGGTTAGCTTCCTTTTCCTTTTCTTCCTCCGCGAGGCGATCTTCGCGCTCCTCTTCGGATTCTGGCGCCTTGATGCTGTCGGCCAGCATCTCGTAAGCCTTGTCGAACGAGCTTGCGCTGATATAATCTAAAAATCGATAGCAGTATTCACTCCCGCGCGTTACGATGGCGCAGCCGCCGGATAACATCGTAACGCCGAGAGAAGCGATGACCAATACAATTGCGATGATTCGTTTCATTCTTACTCAGTCCTTGTCTGGTTTACCCCCGGTAAAACAAGGATATTATACCAAATGCGGCGCATCGGGGAAGCAAAACCGATAAAAGTTAATAATCCTGCCACGATTCAGCGGGAATTTTGCAAGTTTTGGGGACACTATTTCCGTTGAAAGCGTCGGACTTTCTGCCGGAAAAAGTATAAAAAGCCGCCCGGTTCAGGCGGCTGATCTGCGAGATTACGGCGGTTACGCCAGCGGGTCGCTCTCCAACCCCGCGAGCAGCAAACTGACGTTATAGAGCCGGTAAGCGGTCTCCATATTTTTAGAAGCCGGACTGGAAGGCTCGACGTGCTTTTTGTAGA
>JBDKTD010000342.1:0-4024 GCA_039680365.1 Clostridiaceae bacterium | reverse complement strand
CGCCGAGAAGACCGCCGAGCAGAACCGCAACAAGCATGCAGATGAAGAGGGTTGATCCGCGTACGCCGCGGCGCGCGCGCTTTGTCGTGTGGGTGCCGCTGTCGTCCGGACGGTAGGTGGAGTAACGTTCATACCAATCGTTGTTCTGATCCATACTATGACGCTCCTTTTTTCGTCTGACACCAGTATAGAAAATCAATTTGAACTTTCAATATGCCGGATTTGAGCATTCTGTGTTAAATGTCGTCAATAATATGGCAGTGCCAGGGGGCGGGAACGAAAAAACGACGGAGTATGAACTCCGTCGCTTTTTAAGATTCCCCGGGGGATCGGGGGCGCAGCCCCTAAAGAAAATCACTTCGATTTCAGATCGACGGTGAACGTGCCTGTGTCCTGAATCGGGTCGAGGCGCCCGGCGTTGATGCGCGCAATCTTGAGCCGCGCGGACGCGCTGGCGGCATTCGAAAGCGTCCCTTCCGGCGCGCCTTCCGGCCAAAGCATGATGTAACCGTGCGTGGTCGGGAAAGCGTAGGTGCAGTAGATGCCCAGCGGGTAGTCCACGCCGTTCACCGTGATGGTGTTAACCGCGCCGAACGCGGTCATATCCAGCTTTTTAATGTAGTTCTGGCTCACGTTTTCAAAGTCGAGCAGAATCGCTTCGTGGCCTTCAAACGTGATGAGCCCCATATACTTCAGAATGCAGTATTCCAGCTCGCTCTGGTAGACGATCGGCCCGGGATCCGGCGCGTTGACAACGGTATCGGTCACGCTGGGGTCGGTTAGGACCGCAACGACGGGGCGGTTGATCCGCCCGTCCGCCATGTTGAGCGAAATGTAGAGATCCAGCTCGGCAAGGCTCGAAATGCCGCGGCTTGTCATCACGTCCGTTCCGTCGAACAAGAGAAACTGATACATGCCTGCGTCGAGCGCATAGGTGCCGTTGACCTGATTGGTGTATCCGGCGTAGACGGGGTTTATGGTCGCGGTTGCCCACTTTGCGTCCGGCTTTTTATAGAGCAGGACGCGGACGGTCTGCAGCGACTGGTCGATGCCCTGCAGGTAGACGATCAGATTGTTGTCCTCGTAGACGGCCTGCGCGCCCTCGGCGGGAGAGGGGAGCGGCTCTGCATCCGGCACGGAAACGGTAACGAGCTTCTGCGCGGCAATCGGTTCGCCGTTTTCCGCTTTGTTCAGCGAAAGAACGCAGCCGAACGAAGCGATGCTTGCAATGTTCATATAAACGGCGGTCGGATCGTCCGTCCACAGCACGACAATCGAGGCCGTGCGCGTTTCACCGGGCTGTATGGAATCCGCGTTTTCCAGTGTACCCTGCACGTGCCAATCGTTCAGGTAGAGCGCATCCATCGAAAGACTCACCGCTTGTTCGGAGGCGTTCTCGATGGAGAGGTCGATATACGCCGCGTAGTTAGCGGAAAAACGGACGCCCGTTGCGGTAACGGTGACTCGCTCGCGCGCAAAAAGCTGTTCGGAAAGCGCGGTTTGAACAAACGCGGGTTCCGGCGTTGGCGAGGGCGTGGGTTCGGGGGTAGGCTCCTCGGTTGGCGCGGGCGTTGCCGTGGCCGTTGCCGTTGGCAGCGGGGTTTCCGCGGCGGGCTCGGGCGCGCTGGCACAGGCGGCCAGACTGAAGAGAAGAAACAGGGCGCAGAGCAGCGCGGTCAGGCGTTTCATAGGAAAAAGCTCTTTTCTTTTCAATTGCGCAGAACCTTCCGCCGCCGGGCAGATGAAAAAGGCGTTCGATCATCGAGCCGCTGTGTTCAAGGAGAATGCCGTTTTGGCGTGGGGAAAGTTTGCGATAGCATAACCATAATAACCCGAACGGAAATTGTCAAGAAATTCCGCCGGATTACGGGTGCGCACCCGCCGTTGGCGGATTCGCGCACGGCGCGGGATTTCGTCCGCGCAGGCCGGATGGAGCTGTGGTATAATATGTAGTTAATAACCTGGCATCCGAGGGGGGATTTTCTGCATGAAACGTGGCCTGGCGTTTATATGCTTCTTGGCGCTGCTGACAGCGGCGCTGACGAGCGCGGGCGGCTGCGCGCTGCGTGAGAAACCCCTGCCGTCCGCTCCGCCCGAGACCGAATTGGCGACGCCAAGCCCCGTGCCGACGCTTCCACCGACGCCCTCGCCAACGAGCGTCCCCGGTGTGACTGCGGACTGGTATATCGAGCGCAACGACATGCTGCGCGAGATGATGGCCAAGAACGGGGACTATTCCGGTACAAAAGAGATCGACAAGGCGATTGAGAGGATGTATATCGACCCCGACAAGCCCATGGTGGCGCTGACGTTCGACGACGGCCCCAAACCGGGCGTGACGGACGAAATTCTCGACGTGCTGGAAGAATACAACGTCCGCGCTACGTTTTTTATTATCGGCATCCGCCTGCAAAAGCCGGAGGAGCTGGCAATCGTCAAGCGCGCCATCAGCCTTGGCTGCGAAATTAGCAACCACACCTGGACACACGACCGGCTGACCCAGCAGACGCTCGGCGAAAAGCGCTTTGCCATCCGGGAAACGAACAAGATCGTGTTCGACGCAACCGGCTATCAAATGCGCTTTGTGCGTCCGCCGGGCGGTTATAACGACCCCGACGTCTGCCGCGTTGCCAAGGAAGAAGGCATGGCGGTTGCCATTTGGGCGCAGAGCGGAAACGTTATGGAGCGCGACCCGAAGCTGATTGCCCAGAACGTGCAAAAGCAGATCGTCAACGGCAAGGAGCTGGAGGACGGCGATATCATCCTGCTGCACGACACCAAACCCTACATGGTGGACGCGGTCAAGATTATGATTCCCCAGTTGCTTGAGCAGGGGTACCAGCTCGTAACGGTCTGGGAGCTGATCAACTGCTCCGAAGCGGGGTTCGTTCCCGGAGAGGTCTATCATCACCAGTGAAAAAGCCGTCTTTCCGCCATCCGCAGGGCAAACAGAGCCGTTCGATCGGCCGCTTAGCCCCGCTTTGACGGACAGCAGAATATACCACTTGAACGTTTTATAAAAACATCCTTTAGAAACGGAGAAGGAAGCTTATGAAACCATTGGTGATCATGTCCGATTTCGGACAGGCGGACGGCGCGGTCAGCGCCATGTACGGGGTTGCGTACTCCGTAAGCGAATCGCTCAAAATCTCCGACCTGACGCACGAAATACCGCAGTACAACGTTTGGGAAGCCTCTTATCGTCTGATTCAGACGGTCGGGTACTGGCCGCGCGGAACGGTGTTTGTCTCCGTGGTCGATCCGGGCGTGGGCTCCACGCGCAGGAGCATCGCGGTGGAAACCGCGGCGGGGCAGTACATCATTACGCCCGATAACGGAACGCTCACGCACGTCAAGCACCTCAGCGGCGTTGTGGCCGCGCGGGAGATTGACGAAACCATCAACCGCCTGCCCGGTTCGGGAGAAAGCTACACCTTCCACGGGCGGGATATTTACGCGTATACCGGCGCGCGGCTGGCCGCGGGGGTGATCGACTTTTCCGGCGTTGGCCCCGAGGTGCCGCCGGACAGCGTTGTGGAACTCCCCATGCCGGAGCCGGAGTTCGACGGCGCGCGCATCACGGGGGATATCGACGTTCTGGACGTGCGCTTTGGCAGCCTCTGGACGAACATCTCGCGGGAGCTGTTTCTCCAGCTCGGCGTCAGGCACGGCGACCGCATTGAAATCTTAATTGAGAACGGCACGCGCCTCTACTACCGCAACTCCCTGATCTACGCCCGCGCGTTTACGGACGCGTTCATCGGCGAGCCGCTGGTCTACGTCAACAGCCTTGACCGCATGGCCGTTGCCATCAATCAGGGCGACTTTGCGCGCGCCTACAACATCGGCACCGGCGCCCCCTGGCGCATCACCATGCAAAAATCCTGCCAAAAGGAGTCCTGCCGTGGAGAGTAACCGAAAACCGGTCATTGAATTTCAGGATTTTACGTTTCAGTATTTTTCGCAGGCGGAGCCGACGCTGCACGAGATCAACCTGACGATCTACGAAGGCGAAAAAGTGCTC
>JBDKTD010000027.1:0-4332 GCA_039680365.1 Clostridiaceae bacterium | reverse complement strand
TCACTAGTGGAAAGCGATGGTTTTCCATAACTTGATACCTCCCTAAAAGCTTACTGAGTGAATGGATAAGCCTTTTACTCTCCCGCGTGTTTGACGCCGAGCACCCGCAGTTCCGCGTCGTTGAGGCCGATGCCGCGCAGCATGGCGCGGTTGCCGCAGAGCGCTTCAATGGAGTTGATGCCCATGCCGCCGAGGAACTCCCGAATCTCGCGGTTCCAGGCGGTCACGAGGTTCACGAGCCGCTCAGCGCCTTCTTCGGGGTCGAGACGATCCACTAGGTCCGGACGCTGCGTAGCGATACCCCAGTTGCAGGCCCCCTTGTGGCAGCTGCGGCAGAGGTGACAGCCAAGCGCGATGAGCGCGGCGGTGCCGATATACACCGCGTCCGCGCCGAGGGCGATGGCCTTGACCGCGTCCGCGCTGGAGCGGATGCTGCCGCCGATGACGAGGGAAACGCTGTTGCGGATGCCTTCGTCGCGGAGGCGCGCGTCCACCGAAGCGAGCGCAAGCTCAATGGGGATGCCGACGTTGTCGCGGATGCGCGTGGGCGCGGCTCCCGTGCCGCCGCGAAAGCCGTCGATGGCGATGATGTCCGCGCCGCTGCGGGCGATGCCGCTGGCGATGGCGGCAATGTTATGCACCGCCGCAACCTTGACGATGATCGGCTTTTGGTAGCCGCTCGCTTCCTTTAAAGAATAGACGAGCTGCTGCAGGTCCTCAATGGAATAGATATCGTGATGCGGCGCGGGGGAAATCGCGTCCGATCCTTCCGGAATCATGCGCGTTTTCGATACGTCGCCAACGATCTTGGTGCCGGGCAGATGTCCGCCGATGCCGGGCTTTGCGCCCTGACCCATCTTGATTTCGATGGCCGCGCCCGCGTTTAGATACCCCTTATGCACGCCAAAGCGGCCGGAGGCCACCTGAACGATGGTGTTTTTCACGTAGGGGTAGAGCGACTCGTGCAGGCCGCCCTCGCCGGTGTTGTAGCAGGTGCCAAGCTCTGTTGCAGCGCGCGCGAGCGCCTCGTGCACGTTGCGGCTGACCGAGCCGTAGCTCATGGCGGAAAACAGGATTGGCAGCTTGAGCTCGATCTGCGGGGGCAGGTCGGTCACCAGCTCGCCATCCTTTGTGCGCGCAATGGACGTCGGCTTTTTGCCAAGGAACACCCGCGTTTCCATTGGTTCGCGGAGCGGGTCGATGGAAGGGTTGGTCACTTGAGAGGCGTTGACCAGCAGCCTGTCCCAATAAACGGGGTACTCGCGCGGATTGCCCATGGAGGAGAGCAGTACGCCGCCGCTGCCCGCCTGAAGGGTGATTTCCTTGATGGCGTCGCAGCTCCAGTTATGGTTCTCGCGGCAGGCGTTCTGGTTTTTTACGATTTTGAGCGCGTGCGTCGGGCAATAGGCCACGCAGCGCTGGCAGTCCACGCACTTTGCTTCGTCCGCAACCATGCGTCCGGTACGCGTATCGAGACGGTGGACGCCATTGGCGCACTGGCGCTCACAGATGCGGCAGTTGGTGCAGCGCTGCTCGTTACGAATCAGCTCAAATTCCGGGTACAGTTCGCTTACAGACACTGCTCAACACCTCCGTTCAGGGTTACGATGACCGGTTCGCCGCCGCGCGGTGCATAGAGGCGGTCGAGCGTCGGCTCCATATCGCGGATGGCGCATTCCTCGCTGGCGACATACACCATGTCCCCGCGTTCGCCAACCACCATGGAGCGGAGTTTGAGCCGGTCGGTGAGCGCGAGCATGCCGCCTTCAAACCCCAGCAGGATAGAGAACGGCCCCGTGACCAGCAGGCTGCCAAAGACGTTGCGCAAGTAGGAAAGGCGTTTCTGCTCGGCTTCGTCCTTCTGCGCGATGGTGCTCCAGAAGGGAGCGGCAATTACGCTGGCGAACTCGCTGAGGGTCAGCTTGACCTTGCGCAGCAAGTAGTCCGCAATATAGGTCATCACCTCGGTATCCGTCTGCAGGGTGCAGCGGTAGCCGAACATTTCAATAAAGCGGCGGTTCGCGTCGTAACTCGAAATCTCGCCGTTGTGAACGATCGTGTAATCCAACAGAGCAAACGGGTGCGCGCCGCCCCACCAGCCGGGGGTGTTAGTCGGGTACCGCCCGTGCGCGGTCCAGCAGTAGCCTTCGTATTCGTCAAGGCGGTAGAAGTCGCCAATGTCTTCCGGGTAGCCGACGCCCTTGAACACGCCCATGTTCTTTCCGCTCGAAAACACAAAGCTGCCTTCGAACGTGGAGTTGATGTGGATCACCGCGCGCGCGACGTATTCCTTTTCGTCGAGCTGGCTGTCCCGCAGGCGGTTCGGGTGGGGCGACACGAAATACCGCCAGATGAGCGGCTCGTCCGTGATCTTTTTTGTCTTGCGCGTGGGGATTTTCATGAGGTTGACCACCTCGAACACATGATCCAAATACCGCTCGCAGGCGGCGCGCGCATCCGAATCGGTATAAAATACGTGCAGCGCGTAAAACTCCTTGTTCTGCGGATAGATGCCGTACCCGGCGAATCCGCCCCCAAGGCCGTTGGAGCGCTCGTGCATGCTGGTCATGGCGCGCGTTACGAGGCTTCCCGGAATGAGGTTTCCCTCCTTCGAAAAGACCCCCGCGATCGCACAGCCGGATGGAATGCGGACTTCACCTTCCCGCAGCGCCATAGTCGTTTCTCCTTACGCGTTGATACCTGCCCGTTTGCCCGCAAAACCGGAAAAAATGGAGTTTTTTGCCGTTTTTTCTCCGCTGCGGCGGAACAGGCGCTCTTTTGGGTGATATACAGCGGGCCAACCGCCCGTTTGAACGCAAAAAGCGCCCATACGGCGGACGATTTGCCCGCGTAATGAACGCCGTTGTTCCACGGCAGTATACATAATATAGGATAACCTGTCAAGTACAAAATGAATGATATATAGTTAAAAACTGCAAAAAACCAAAATCAAAATATTTATGGTTGAGCAAAAAAGAAATTCGTGCAGGAAATTGAGATTTAATGCAAGAATTCCTGCAAAAATAAAGGATTGACAAGGGTTTTACCCCGCTGTATAATACCCGCATATTATTTCAAAACGGCAAAGGCGCCGCGGATGGAACCGTGGTGTCGTTGCCTCTTTTTTTATAAGAGGCAGGAGGAGAGAGTAAAAATGGGTACGGTAACGGAATCGTTTGGCTGCAAGGTTTTTAACGACACGGTCATGAAGGCGCGTTTGCCCAAGGATACTTACGAGGCGATGCAGACCGCTATCAAAGCGGGACGCCGGCTGGATCTTTCCGTGGCGAACGTGGTCGCCAACGCCATGAAGGACTGGGCCATCGAAAAGGGTGCGACGCACTATACGCACTGGTTCCAGCCGCTCACCGGCATCACGGCGGAAAAACACGACAGCTTTATTTCGCCCATCTCCGGCGGCAGCGTGATTATGGAGTTCTCGGGTAAGGAACTCGTCCGCGGCGAACCGGACGCTTCCAGCTTCCCCTCCGGCGGCCTTCGCGCCACGTTTGAAGCGCGCGGCTACACCGCCTGGGATCCCACCAGCTATGCATTTATAAAGGAAAAGGTTCTCTGCATTCCGACCGCGTTCTGCTCCTACGGCGGCGAAGCGCTGGATAAGAAAACCCCGCTCCTTCGCTCCATGCAGGCCATCGACCGTCAGGCGATGCGCATTATCAAGCTCTTCGGCAACGAGAGCGTAACGAAAATCGTCACCACCGTCGGCACCGAGCAGGAGTATTTCCTCGTCGATAAGGCAATGTTCGACCGCCGCCCGGATTTGGTATTTGCCGGCCGCACGCTCTACGGCACACGCTCCCCCAAGGGGCAGGAACTGGAAGATCATTATTTCGGTTCCATCAAGCCGCGCGTACAGGCCTTTATGGATGAGCTCAATCAGGAGCTCTGGGAACTTGGCGTACTGGCCAAGACCGAGCATAACGAAGTTGCGCCCGCGCAGCATGAGCTGGCCCCGATCTTTACGACGACCAACATCGCCGCGGATCACAACCAGCTGACCATGGAGATCATGCAGCGCATCGCCAAAAAGCACGGGCTGGTCTGCCTGCTGCACGAAAAGCCGTTTGCCGGCGTCAACGGCAGCGGCAAACACAATAACTGGTCCATGTCGACAGACACCGGCGTAAACCTGTTGGAGCCAGGGGAAACGCCTTTCGAAAACGCGCAGTTCCTTCTCTTCCTCTGCGCGGTGATCCAGGCGGTGGACGATTATCAGGACCTGCTTCGCATTTCGGTTGCGAGCGCGGGGAATGACCACCGCCTAGGGGCGAACGAAGCCCCTCCGGCGATCGTTTCCATGTTCCTCGGCGA
>JBDKTD010000001.1:0-7833 GCA_039680365.1 Clostridiaceae bacterium | reverse complement strand
GGCTGCGCCGGATTCGTTTTTACCGACCTGTTTCATCTGGTTGTTCCTCCTGCCGAACGGGCTGTTTCTTTTTATTATAACCGATCTGTGGTATACTGACAAAACAATAAGGAAAGGATTTTGAAAGCAAATGGAAGAATCGCGCGGCGAGTTCGCTCTCGAACCATCGCAGCCGCAGACCGGAGAAACAGAAGTAAAGTTCGAAACAATCGACTATGTGCGCGAGCTGTTTCTCAACTCCGAGGAGCAAAAAAAGACCGATCATAAGCGCATTCGGCTGCTCCGCGCCTGCATGATTTTGCTTTCTGTGATCGCGTTCTGCATTGTTGCCACAACGGCAATTCTCGTTCCAACCGCGCTGATTACCGCAAAGGAAGTTAACGCTTCGCTTGCCGTTGTGCAGAAGATCGACGTGGACGCGCTCGTTACCACCGTTAACCAGTTCACCACGGACGCGGGAGAAACCTTTACCTCGGTCGGCAACGCGGTCTCCGTTCTCGAGGAACTGGATATAGAAACGCTGAACGCTACGATTGCCCAGCTCAAGACCGCCGTGGAATCGTTCTCGAAAGTGGACATTGCTAAGCTCAACGAAGCCATCACGAACCTCAACGACTCGGTTGAGCCGTTTGCGAACTTCTTTAAAAAATTCAACTGACGTCATTTGGCGGCGCGGCTTCGGGTCTGTTCCCCTGCCCGCCGTCTTTGCCCGCGCGGCAATATAAAAGGAGTCTTGACAGCATATGGCGGAACTATTTTCGATTCTCTATCTCCTGCTTTTCGCGTTCTCCGGTTTGGGGATCTCCCGTTTTCTGTTTTACCGCGACCGGCCTCTGATCCGCATTTGGCTCGGTTTGACCTTCGGCATGCTGCTGCTCGTCTGGCTGCCCGCGCTGTTTTCGTTTCTTTTCGGGTTTGTGCTGCTCTCTCAAATGCTGGCGCTCGTCGTGGCCTGCATGCTCGGAATCGTTTTTTGGCTGCTTTCCCGTAAAAAGTCTCTGACTGCCGCTTCCTGGAAAAGTGAACTGCCCGCGCTGATTGCCTGCGGCGGGCTTTTGCTCGTTTGCTTGATTCTCCTTTCGACTCACACGATTGTAGAACGCGGCGGTGCGCTGTATGTCGGCCAGTCCACCTATGGCGATCTCGCCATGCACCTTGGCTTTATCTCCAGCATCGCCACACAGGGAACCTTCCCGCCAATGTACTCCATCTGCGCGGACAAGGCCGTGAGCTACCCGTTTTTAAGCGAAAGCGTGGGAGCCACGTTCTACCTCTTCGGTACGAGCCTGCGTTTTGCAACGATGCTGACCGCGGCGTACGCGTTTTTACTGGCGATCTTCGGCGCATACTGCTTTCTGGAAGAATGGTTGGGAGAAAAACGCAAAGCGGTTTTTTCCACGCTGCTGTTCTTTGTTGGCGGCGGATTCGGGTTTTGGTACTTTTTCGACCTGCTCAAGGACAATCCGGACAATCTCAGCCGCCTGTTCACCGCGTTTTACGAAACGCCGACCAACTTTGTTTCCAACGGCCTTCGCTGGGTAAACCCGATTGCGGACATGATGATTCCCCAGCGCGCCCTCCTGTTCGGCTGGTCGATTTTGTTTGCCTGCCTGTTTCTGCTCTATCGCGGCGCAATTAAAAAAGACGGCTCTGCGTTTCTGCCGCTTGCCGTGCTCGCGGGCGGCTTGCCGCTGATCCACACGCATTCGTTCCTCGCGCTGGGTATTGTGAGCGGCTTTCTGCTAATCCATTCGTTTGCGCTCGGCGAAGGCAAAAAGCAGTACGCAGGGTACGGTAAGTATCTGCTGATCGTTCTGGCGCTCGCGCTGCCGCAGCTGATTCTCTTTACGTTTCGTGGGAGCGGCAGTTTTCTCAAGCTTCATTTCAACTGGGCTAACGATTCGGATAACTTCATCTGGTTCTACATTAAAAACTTTGGCCTGATTGCGCTGCTCTTCCCCGTTGCGTATCTCGCCGCGAAAAAAGAAGACCGCGCGATGGTCGGCGGCGGGCTGCTCATCTGGATTATCGCGGAGTTCATCCAGTTCCAGCCAAACACTTACGACAACAACAAGCTGCTCTTTATCACCTTTTTACTCTCCTGCGGGTTGGTTGGCGGCTGGCTGATCGACGCAAAAGATCGCCTGTCCCGCGGGGCGGCGAGAAACCGCCTCAGCATCAACGTACTTTCCGTCATCGTGTGCGCAACGCTGTTCCTTTCCGGTACGTTGACGCTTGGGCGCGAGTATGTTTCCGAGTACCAGCTCATCAGCGCAAACGAAGTGCTCGCCGCCGATTTCGTAAAGGAAAATGCGGCTCCCGACGCGACGTTCTTGACGTATAACAACCACAATAACTGCATAGCGGCGCTTACGGGGCGCAATATCGTCTGCGGCTCCGGCGCTTACCTCTACTACCACGGTATCAACTATGCCGACCATGAGGCGGCGCTCCCGCTGATGTACGAACAGCCGGAGGAGTACTTTAGCAAACTGGCAAAAAGGTTCAACGTCGACTACGTGCTCATCAGCGACGCCGAACGCTCCAACTACAACATCGATTACGACTATTTTGCCGAAAACTTCTCCGTGTTCTATCAGAACGATTCTGTCGTTATCTATCAGGCGAACTGACGCTTGATAAAACAAAATCCCGCCTTTGCAAACTATTCGCAAGGGCGGAATTTTTTTGTGCCGTAAGCGTTATTTCTCCGTTTCTATTTTGCGTTTCAGCGACTGGTTCATGCCCAGCAGCGCGCCAAGCCCCGCGAGCAGGGCGAGCGCGCCACCGACGATTTGGTAGTTCTGCGTCGTGCTGGAGATGATAAACTGATACTGCACGGCGTCCATGCTGCCGCCGTTGTTTTGAACTGCCGTCTGCGCCGCCGAAAGTCCGATGGAAGTTGAGCTCAATACGAGCGCAACGCCCAACACGAACAGCAGTACGAATACGACGACGAACGAGCCGATATTCGTTTTGCTCGGCGTAGCTTTCTGTTCCAGCAACATTCTGGTCTGTTCCATAAAAATCACCCTCCTGTTTTGATATTTTAATCCAACCCAAGTAAAAACCGGTAGACGGGCTTGAGCAGCTCAAAGCCCGATATAATCTCGTCCGCAATCGCGGGCGAAAGCGTCTTCTTCAGATCCGGAGACGAAAAGCAGAACGCCAGATTCTTGCGGTTCAGATATGGCTGCAGCTCTTCCGGCGCCTGCGAAAAACGAGGGCGTTTGAACGGCTCCCCGACGACGGAAAATACGTCTGTGAACGCTTCGCTGCCGACAAGACTCAAAAACTTTTGCGGCTTTGCAAGCATCCGTTCCCGCAGGGAGCGCATCATCTCCGCATTCGCGCCCCACATGCCCATGCCATAGCCGTAGCTTTCCCGCTCGAATTCGGCGTAGAGCACAAACGCCTCGCTGACCATCGTGCCGGGCTTTCGGAACCCCAGCCAGACATGGTCGCGATACATGGTTTTGTCGTGGGAATACCGCGTATCCCGCCGGATGCGGGAAACTACCGACGAGGCGCGGACGTTGAACTCCGGGTCGATTTCCAGCGCGGTCGGCGTCAGCTGAACGGCAAGTTCCTTCATCGGCAGATAGACCGTTTTTTTATACCGCTCGCGGTTCTCTTCGAAAAACGCGTGCTCATTATGAAACGCGATATCCCAGAAGAACTGGTATGCGTCTTCCGTCATTCCCTGAAACATAGACATCCACCTCGAATATCTGCTTGTGCTTCTTATTCCTCGTCGTCTCCCGCGTAATTATTTGGCTGCTTTTCAACGCGGGTTACGACGCGCTTCTGTATCGGCTGGCGAACCGGCTGCTTTTTGTATTCAAAGATTCTGGGCGCGTTTGCCTGCGGTTTTGGCTGCGGCGCGGGCGCGGCGTTCGGCTGCGGCGGTTTCGTCGGAAAGCCCGCTGGCCGGTAGGCTGCTTCGGCATGTTCTTCGGCATAACGCGTGCGCGCGGTTGTAATCAACCGCTCTGCCGCTTCGTCTGCCTTCGGTTTCGGCGCTTCCGCGTAGATAACCGGCGCGGGCTTACTCTGCGGACGCGGCTCTTCCGGCGCGGGCGTCTGAGGTTGGCTCTGCGGCGGTGGCGGCGGCAGGCGCATAGGCTCCGCGCCGTTGTTTACGACCCCCGCCTGGCCTTCGTCCCTTGCCGAAAGCATGCGTTTGGTGTAGCTGAGCTCTTCCTGGTCGGGCGAGTCCGTATAGACATGCGCTTTTTGCCTGCGTTCCTCGCGCGGCGCATAGTAATCCTCAAAGTCGTCTTCATCGTCGTCGTCATCCAGCCGCATGGAGGTGCGCGATCGCTCCATAGCGGTCAGAACAACCAGCACGACGAACGAAAGCACCATCAATAAGCCGAGCACGATTAAGATCTTTGTAATCGCGCTGCTCAGCGTGTTGAACAGCCCCATGTTCCCATTATCGGGAACCGGCGTAACGGCGGCGACTTCCTCGGTGCTGGTTCCGTACGCAACGGGCATCAGGCAGCTGGCGAGCACGCGGTTGGTGCCCGTCGGATCGTAGCCCTTCACGGTGAACGAAAGGTTCTTCGGCGAGCCGAGATCAATCTCCTGATCGAACGTCGTTTCCCCCGCCGCCAGCGTTTCATACGTTTTAACGACCCCTATGCTCGTTTCCAGCACCGTTACGTTGGTGAGTTCCACCGTGCTGTGGTTTACAATTGTAATACGCGCGGTCACTTTGCCGGTTTCCGCCGTCCACTGCGTTACGGTTTCAGCGGCCAAGGTAACGTTGATCTGCGATTCGTCGATGAACGGATAAACTTCGTAAGGATTCTGCGTTTGCAGCGTATAGGCTTCCCCGAAGGGGTCTGTGCCGGAAAGCTTGAAGGAAACGTTTCTGAGCGGTTCCGACATCAGCGGCACGACAAGGTATGAAAGCGTGTGGCTCTCTCCCGGTTCCAGTGAAAAAAGCTCCTCGTTGACAAGGTTGGCCCGTTCGTCCGCTACCTGAATATCGCTGATGGTCTGGCTGCCGGTGTTCTCGATATCGAACGTAAAGTTTACGCCGTTGATGGTAGGCGTACCCATCTCGACGTTCATATTGAGCTGGATGAGCACCATGGTCAGCGGCAGCGAATCGGCGGAAGTGAACGTCTTGGTTTTGCCGTTGACCGTATAGGTTGCAAACGGTGCGCTGACCACGCTCTCTTCGCCCATGATGTAGGAATAATCGATGGAATACGTGCCGCTTGCGCGGAGCGTGTTGAGCTGGAGAATCGCGTTGTCGCTGATGGCTTCGTCGATCAGCGTGATATCCGTCATGTCGAACTTCGTGCTGTTTTTTACGACATATGTCAGCTTGACGGTTTCGCCGGGTTTGGCGTTTTGCTTGTCCGCCGTACGCGTAATCTCGATAACCGGGTTTTCCGCGCGCTGGACGGTATAGGTAACGTCCTGCGTCATGGGTTCTCCGTTTCGCGTCCAGGAGAGCGTAAACGTAATGGGTTTTCCAAGCTGGCTTGCACTGATGGTCAGCGGAAGGACGATATTTTTGAGCGTACCGCTCGGCGGAACTTCCTGCCCCTGCGTCACGTCGTAAATCGTGCCCTGATACGTAATCGTTAAATCGAGCAGCGGATAGTCCGCGTTGTAGTTGGCAATTTCAAACGTAAATGTCACCGCGCCGGTATCCGCCAGTTCGGTGGGCGTCGCCGTAATGGTTACGTTGATTTCATCCGCGCGTGCGGAGGGCATCCAAAGAACCAGGCAGAGCAATACGGCGAGCGCCGCCGCGGCCGCTCTGACCGCTTTGTACCATTTTGTTCGTTTCGAGGCAGACGCCAGATGATTCATACCAACCTTCCTCAAACCGCGCACAGCGCTCGTTCCATAAGCGCAATCTGCGCGGAGCCGTCCGTTTTATCCGTAATCGTGCGGCAGAACCGCTCGCTTTCTTCAGCGGGAATGGTGCAAAGCAGCGTTACATTTTCGCCGAACTCTGCCTGGCAGGGATATTTCAGCGCCTTTATCAGCGGCTCAAGTACGGCGTAACTCGGGTAGGAAACGGCAATTCGTATTCTCTGGCAGATCTGGTAGCACAGTGTGCTTGCGCCGGCGACCGCGTCTGACGCGGCTTTTCCGTATGCGCGCACCAGCCCGCCCGTTCCAAGCAGCACGCCGCCGAAATACCGAACCACCGCGCAAAGGGTGTTTTCCAGCCCGTTCTGCGTTAGTACGTTCAGAATTGGCGCTCCCGCCGTGCCGGAAGGTTCGCCGTCGTCCGTGGAGCGCGCGCTCCCGCCCAGAAGCCGAAACGCGTAACAGACATGCCTAGCGTCCCAGTGCCGTTTCTTGATTTCCGTAATCCGCTCGGTCGCTTCCGCTTCCGACGAAACGGGGAAACAATAGCCAAGAAAGCGGGATTTGCTGATCACAATCTCGCTTTCCCCGGCTGACCCAACAGTTGTATAAGGCGTTAAGCCCTGCGTATTCTGCAATAGCCCTTTTTGCCCTTTCGAAGAATCACACCCTCGCCGGAAATTTCTTCCGGGTCAATCGATTCGTTGACGGACTCCACCTTGCGTTCGCCCGCGAACACACCGCCGCCTTCGATGAGCCGGCGCGCGTCGCTCTTGCTCACGGCGAGTTTGGCAAGCACCAGAAGGTCGGTCACGCGGAGGCCGCTTGTCGCGATCTCGTCTGTGGAAATCTCATAGGTGGGAATGTTGCTTTGGTCGTTTCCGCCCGCAAACAGCGATTCCGCGGCAGTCTGCGCTTTCTTGGCTTCTTCCTCGCCGTGCACCTGCGCGGTAATCGTGTAAGCCAGGGTGCGCTTCGCCTCGTTGATCTGTTCGCCGGGCAGCGAGCCAAGGCGTTTGACTTCGTCCATAGGGATAAACGTCAGCAACGAGAGGCACGTTTCAACGTCCTGATCGCCAACGTTTCGCCAGTATTGGTAAAAGTCGAACACGCTGCATTTATTGGGGTCGAGCCAGATGGCACCTTTTTCGGTTTTGCCCATATTCTTGCCGTCGCTCGTGGTTAAAAGAGACGTCGTGAGCGCGTAAGCGGGCTTCTGCTCCTTGCGGCGGATGAGGTCCGCGCCGTTGAGGATGTTGCTCCACTGGTCGTCCCCGCCCATCTGCAGCACGCAGCCGTAGCGGCGGTTCAGTTCGAGGAAATCGTAGCTCTGCATGAGCATGTAGCTCATTTCAAAGAACGTAAGACCCTTCTCCATGCGCTGCTTGTAGCACTCCGCCGACAGCAAGCGGTTGACGGAAAAAAACACGCCGATATCGCGCATAAAATCGAGGAAGTTCAGCGGGTAGAGCCAGTCGCCATTGTAGACAATCTGCGCCTTGCCTTCCGAAAAGTCGAGCAGCCGCGCCATCTGCGTTTTGAAGCAGGAAGCGTTGTAAGCGAGCGTTTCCTTGGACATCATGGTGAGCATGTCCGTTTTGCCGGACGGGTCGCCGATAAACGCCGTACCGTTGCCGAGCAGGACGATTGGTTTATGCCCCGCGCGCTGCATATGCGCCATGGTCATAAGCGCGACATAGTGGCCGATGTGCAGGCTGTCCGCCGTCGGGTCAAAGCCGATATAGAAGGTGACTTTATCTTTGGAAAGCAGCTCTCGCAGCTCCTCCGGGTGCGAGCATTGCTTTAAAAACCCGCGTTCCTCGAGCACATCGTACACGTTTCGTTCCATGGTTGTTACCCCTCCGTAACCTCTTAACATCTTTGACAATATACCACGAAACAGCAAAAGAAACAATGTTGTTACATTGCTTCTTCTGCCAGAAACGCTTTAGTTTTATGAAAGTTTACAGTGTAAACAAAATCGTTATAGCC
>JBDKTD010000042.1:0-2145 GCA_039680365.1 Clostridiaceae bacterium | reverse complement strand
GCCAGAGGTTGTAGAGAGCACTATCTATCGAGTGGGTTCTTTGTATAACTTCCATGCGGCCTGAAGCTAAATCACTTTTTGCCAGATCGACAATGCGAATCACAGAAGCATCCGCAATGGTCAGCATGTCGTCGTCCGAAACGGAAAGAGCATAACCGTACCGTGTCGGTGGCATTAATAACGTAAGACGGTTGTTCTCTGCAACATATATCCCGTTGTCGAGGCTCAAATAAACGCGCTCTTCGTTATCCACGGCAAACTCGTGCGGGATACCCTGCGGATTGCCGGTGAAATTGAGCGAGTACAACAGGAGCGCAGCCAAGATAGGCATGAATGTAAGAATACCTACAAGAAAGAGTTTCTTGGGAGGCACTTTATTGAAATCGATTACCATGCGTTATACCCTAAAGAGCTTGCCATTCCATCGTTGAATCGGTGCCTAATTTGTATCATTTTGGGAGTAGACGCAAAAATCTCAGTGCACCGCGTTCTCCGCCATACTGCCGCAACTCTTCCAGAATGCCTCCGCACGGGCAGCCCAGGCGTTGTAACCCGCTTCGTCGGCGGGGTAGTCCGCGTACAGCGCTTCCGCGCGGGAACCGTTTTTCATGCCGCCAAGCAGTGTGCGGATGGTTGCGATGCTGAGCTTGCCTGCCAGCACACCGCCGAGCATCTTGCGCGCCATAACGAGCAGTTCCTTTGTTGAAAAGCGCAGCGGCTCTCCGCTGCCGAGGCTCTGGAACGTCTTTTCGCTGAAGATGACGTCTTTCTCAAAAAAGAAGTCGTTCTCCACCGCGCTGGAAGCAACCGCGCCGATGAGCGTTGCAAGCTGCCCCGCGAACGCCTTGCCCTGCGCCTCGATATATTCCTTGTTGATTGGCCAGAGCCGCGCGCGGGTGAGATACCCGCCTTCGTTCAAGAGGCGGTTTACAACCTTTGCCGCAATTTCGAGCTGCACCATGCTGGCGGTCACGCCTTCGCCCGCGGAGGGTTTGGTCAGGCACGCCGCGTCGCCGGAAACGAGGAACCCGTCCGCAACAAAGCTGTATGGCGGGCGGCGGTAGGGGGTTGTGCCGCGCTCAATGCGGTTGAGCGTATAGCGCGGCAGAGGAACCGCTTTTTCGAACGCGGCGTAGACCTTTTCACCCTCGTCGTAGGAAAAATTCGCGCCCACGCCGAGAATGGCGCATTCCGGATCGCCCTCCGGCGCTTCCCATGTTTTGTAATACGTCCAGCCGCGCGTGCCGCGGACATAGTCGTTCGGGTCGTGATAGGTAACGTAACGCAGGGTGACGTAAAACTTTTCCGTATCCGAAATTGAGAAGTTCTCCACGCCGTAGCCATTCGGAAGCTTCGTGCGCGCAACCGACGGGATGCCCGAACAGTCGCAGACGAGCTTTGCGCCGACTTCGTGCCGTTCGCCGTCCTCTTCGTAGATGACTCCCGTGATGCGGCCGTCTTCGTAGAGAAAATCGACAAACGACGCGCCGAGTTTGAACGCCGCGCCCGCTTCTTTTGCCCAGCGGTTCAGGCGCGCAATATAGCGCGGCATGTGCATGCCGACGGTGGTGCCGAAGCTCTTTTTGGGGTAGCGCCCGAAAGCGGAGTAGGTCAGCCCGCCGGAGAACTCAAACGCGAAGTCGTCGTTTTCCTCCGGCAGGGGGATGTTAAACCGCGCAAAGTCCGGCTTGCCGACATGGAAGATATCCAGCCGCTGGCCGAGCGTGTGTTTATCGAGCTTGTCGAGCACGAGCACGCTGTGCCCCGCTTCGGCGATTCTGCGCGCAAAAAAGCTGCCCGCCGTCGCCGCCCCAATGATGACAACGTCATACTGCTCCATAATACCCTCCGCTGTTATTCAATTACGTGGAAAATGTGTTGGGATTTGTCACGTACTGACTGTACTGCCACCAGTATAGCACACAAAAAAAGAGCAAGGTAGCCTTGCTCCGTGTGAGAAACAACGTGGGGTTCTCAGGGGCGTGCCCCTGAGCGGGGTTTGGGGCGGAGCCCCAAATGCCACCCTCAATCGCTCGTTTCCAGCGAGCGTATCAGCGTCTGCGCCACGAGCCTGCGGGTCTGGCGCGCGTCCATGGCGAGTTTTTCGATATAGCGGTGCGCGGTGGCTTCGTCCATGCCGCGCCG
>JBDKTD010000075.1:0-16069 GCA_039680365.1 Clostridiaceae bacterium | reverse complement strand
TTGCCGTGGTCTACGTGCCCGATCGTCCCGATGTTGACGTGCGGTTTCGTTCTCTCGAATTTTGCCTTTGCCATAATAGCTCTCCTCTTTTCTGATCAATCGTTCGTTATAAACGGTAATTATTTTTCCCGACCACCGACTCGGCGATCGATTTCGGCACTTCGTCATAATGTGAAAACTGCATGGTGAACGTTCCGCGCCCCTGCGTCCGGCTGCGAAGGTCGGTGGCATAGCCAAACATTTCGGAAAGCGGGCAGACCGCGTCGATTACCTGGACGTTCTGGCGGGACTCCATGCCCTGCACCTTGCCGCGGCGTGCGGTGAGGTTGCCCATTACGTCGCCAAGGTAGTCTTCCGGAACGAGCACTTCCACCTTCATCATGGGTTCGAGCAGCACGCAATTCGCCTTTTCCAGCGCTTCCTTGACGGCGAGGGAACCTGCGATGGTGAACGCCAGTTCGGAGGAGTCCACCTCGTGATAGGACCCGTCAAGCAACGTCGCCTGCACGTCCACCACTTCGTAGCCGCCGAGATGGCCGCTCTTGAGCGCTTCGCGAATGCCCTTGTCCACGGCGGGGATGTATTCGCGCGGGATCACGCCGCCAACGATCTTGTCGATGAACAGGTACCCCTCTCCGGGTGCGCGCGGCGCAAGCTCAATGACCACATGACCGTACTGGCCGTGGCCGCCGGTCTGGCGCACATAGCGCGCTTCCGCCTTGACGGGCGCTTTGATCGACTCCTTATAGGAAACCTGCGGGTTGCCCACGCGGGCTTCCACATGGAACTCGCGGATCATACGGTCCACGATGATCTCCAAATGCAGTTCGCCCATGCCGGCGATGATGGTTTGACCCGTTTCCTGATCGGTATACGTCCGGAACGTGGGGTCTTCCTCCGCGAGCTTGACCAACGCAAGACCCATCTTTTCCTGACCGGCTTTGGTCTTGGGTTCGATGGCGACCTGAATGACGGGATCCGGGAACTCCATGCGCTCCAGGAGGAGCTGATGGCTTTCCACGCAGAGCGTATCGCCGGTGGTCGTGTCCTTCAAACCGACGAGCGCAATGATATCGCCCGCGTGCGCTTCCTCAATCTCCGTGCGGGAGTCCGCGTGCATCATCAGGATGCGGCCGACGCGTTCGCGCTTGCCTTTGCTGGCGTTATACACGTAGGAGCCGGACTTGAGAACACCGCTGTAAACGCGGATGAACGCGAGCTTGCCGACGAACGGGTCGGTCAGAATCTTAAACGCGAGCGCGGCAAACGGCGCGTCGTCGCGCGGTTCTACCGGAATTTCCTTCTCGCCGTCCTTCGACGTGCCCTTGATCGGGGGAACGTCCAAAGGACTCGGCAGGTAGTCTACAATAGCGTCGAGCAGCGGCTGTACGCCCTTGTTGCGGTACGATGAACCGCAGGTAACAGGCACAACGCGCCCGGCGAGCGTCGCCTTGCGGATGCAGGGGATGAGTTCTTCGGCGGTAAACCACTCGCCGTTGAAATACCGCGCCATAAGCGATTCATCCTCTTCGATGACCGTATCCAAAAGCTTTGCGCGCTGATCCTTGGCTGCCTTGAGCATATCCGCGGGGATTTCCTCCTGCCGGATATCCGTTCCGTCGTCGCTGTAATAAACCTCCGCCTTCATGTTGACGAGGTCGATGATGCCACGGAACGTATCCTCGCTGCCGATGGGCAGCTGGATGGGCAGCGCGTTGGCGCCGAGGCGGTCGCGCATCATATCGCAGACGCGGTTGAAATCCGCGCCGGTAATGTCCATTTTGTTGACGTACGCAATGCAGGGCACGCCGTATTTAACGGCCTGGCGCCAGACGGTTTCGATCTGAGGTTCAACGCCGCACTTGGCGCAGAAAACCGCGACCGCGCCGTCGAGAACGCGGAGCGAACGCTCCACCTCCACGGTGAAGTCCACGTGGCCCGGCGTGTCGATGATGTTAATGCGGTGCGCGCGCCAGTAAGCGGTGGTTGCGGCGGACGTAATGGTAATTCCGCGCTCCTGCTCCTGCACCATGTAATCCATGACGGCCGCGCCTTCATGCACCTCGCCGATCTTATGAATCTTGCCCGTGTAGAACAGGATTCGCTCGGACGTGGTGGTTTTTCCGGCGTCGATATGCGCCATGATGCCAATATTTCTTGTTTTCTCCAGTGCGGTATCTCTCGGCAAAATCGTTTCCCTCTGCTTGTCGAATGTTGTTCCCTTACAGTCCGCGCGGGTCTGCGGTTCGGATTGACTGCTCCGAACCGCAGGCCCGTGGCTGTTGATTCCTCATTTTGCTCCCGAAAAGAAAGCCCGTTTCCAGTGCGTTTCCCCCGGGACAACACGTTCATAACCGTGCAAAGCGGCGGCGCATAACAGGTTGTTCCCGCCAGCGCTCAAGCCGTTTTTCGCGCGGGTTTACCAGCGATAGTGCGCGAACGCCTTGTTCGCTTCGGCCATCTTGTGGGTATCTTCCTTCTTTTTGAAGGCGTTGCCCGTGGAGTTGGCTCCGTCCATGATTTCGCCCGCGAGGCGCGCGCTCATGGTGCGTTCACTGCGCTTGCGCGCAAAGTTCACGAGCCAGCGAAGGCCCAGCGTCTGACGGCGTTCGGTGCGGATCTCGATCGGCACCTGATAGGTGGCGCCGCCGACTCTGCGCGCTTTGACTTCGAGAACGGGCATGATGTTGCTCATGGCCTGCTCGAACACTTCGCCGGGTTCACGGCCGGTCTTTTCGCGGATGATGTTAAACGCATCGTAAACCGCTTTCTGGGATACGCCGCGCTTGCCGTCCAGCATGACCTGATTGATGAGTTTGGTGACCACAACGCTGTTGTAAATCGGGTCAGCCAACACTTCGCGCTTCGGGATAAATCCTCTTCTCGGCATGTTATGACCCTCCTTACTTCTTCGGGCGCTTCGCGCCATAGAGCGAACGGCTCTGTTTGCGGTTGGCAACGCCGGAGGTATCCAGCGCGCCGCGAACGATATGGTAACGTACGCCAGGCAAGTCCTTGACGCGGCCGCCGCGGATGAGCACAACGGAGTGCTCCTGCAGGTTGTGGCCGATGCCGGGGATGTAGGCGGTGCCCTCGAGACCGTCGGTCAGACGGATACGGGCGATTTTACGCAGAGCGGAGTTCGGTTTTTTCGGCGTCATGGTACGGACGGCCGTGCAAACGCCGCGGCGCTGCGGGCACTGTTTCAAAATAGGCGCAGTGGACTTGTATTCCACCTGTTCTCTGCCTTTTCGAACCAACTGGTTGATTGTCGGCATGAATATTCTCCTTCGATATTTTTCATCTATATCTATTACCGCTCCCTGCAACCCCTGTAGGGAGCATTGTATCCACTTGCTTTCGCACTTTTGCAAAAGCGATTCATAGTTTGATTCTAATATTTTGGTATTAGAATCGGGAGTATTGTATCTGCTTGCTTTCGCACTTTTGCAAAAGCGATTCATAGTTTGATTCCAATATTTTGGTATTAGAATCGGGAGTATTGTATCCACTTGCTTTCGCACTTTTGCAAAAGCGATTCATAGTTTGATTCCAATATTTGCTATTAGAATCGGGAGTATTGTATCCCGTTTGCTTCAAAAAGCCGCAAAGCGCTTTTTAAAAGCGTGTAAAACCCTTGACGGCAGAGGTTTTGCGCTTACGCGCGGCAACAAGAACCGCCAAAGCGATATTGTATCAGCAAAAACCAGCTTTTGTCAAACGGTTTCTTCGTCCTCGCCCCAGTGATCCGCCGTGCCGAGGCCCTTATTCAGACGGGTCTTGCTGAAGAGCACCTTGGTTCTCGACTTGGCCGTGATGGGAACCCACCCTTTTTCAGTCATGGCGGTGATGACGGGATGCTGCATGACGTCCACCACCATATCCTTGTTCCAGCCCTTTGCCAGCGCGTCGGTGATGAGCTTGCCCGCCAGCGCGCCAACGAGCACGCAGCCGATCCATACGCCAAACGGCAGAAACAGGTGGATATTCGCCAGCGTGGTCTTGAGCGGGTCGGCCGAGACGGCAAACAGCGCGATCAGGCCGATGATGACCGGAATCAGAATCGGCAGATACTCGAGCGCGAGAAACCGCGAGCGGCACTTTTTGCAGACCGAGATCTGCACCGGAACCATGGTGCCGATGCGCGCGGTGCGCTTGCCGAAGAGCCATTTCTGCACGCGCCGCGGTTCGGGATGTGCCATATCGAGGATGGCATACGCGCTTCGCTTGCCTTTTTGCGGCGTTTTGCAGAACTGGCATTCGCGGGACTCAAAGAGCTGCGCAATGCCGCCTTCCGGCAGGAGTGTTTCGTACAGGTCGATATCCTTCATGATCTCGTCCATATCGTCCACGTCGCGAACGGTGCAAACGCTGCAGGAACGCATGTTCAGCGTCTGGCAATAGCGCGTTTGGGAGAGCTTGCACTTGGGGTTGACCGGCAGTTTTTCCATTTCGGCTCCTTTCAGATGGCAAAGGGTATTCCGCTCAGTCTTTGACCGTTACCGTAACGTTGCGGTAGCGGCGCAAGCCGATGCCGGCGGGAATCAGCTTGCCGATGATGACGTTTTCCTTGAGGCCGACGAGCGGATCGATCTTGCCCTTGATGGCGGCTTCGGTCAGCACGCGCGTAGTCTCCTGGAAAGACGCGGCGGAGAGGAACGAGTCCGTCGCCAGCGAAGCCTTGGTGATGCCCAGCAGCTTGCGCTTTGCAATGGCGGGCTTGCCGTCGGCTTGGATTACGCGCTCGTTCTCCTCTTCAAAGCGGAAGATGTCGATGAGCTCGCCGGGAAGCATTGTGGTTTCGCCGTTCTCTTCCACCTGCACCTTGCGGAGCATCTGGCGGATGATGACTTCGATATGCTTATCCGAAATCTCAACGCCCTGGAGGCGGTAAACGCTCTGGACTTCCTTGAGCAGGTAAGCCTGAACGCCCTTGACGCCCTTGATCTTGAGGATATCGTGCGGGTTGACGGAGCCTTCCGTGAGTTCGTCGCCCGCTTCCACCACATCTCCGTCGCCAACCTTGAGCTTGCTGCCGAACGGAATGAGATAGCTCTCCGATTCGCCGTCCTCGTTTGTCACGACCGCTTCGCGGCGCTTCTTGGAATCGTCAATATGCACGACTCCGTTGATCTCCGAAATAACAGAGAGGCCCTTGGGCTTGCGCGCTTCGAAAAGTTCTTCGACGCGCGGGAGACCCTGGGTAATATCGTCCGCGCTCGCAACGCCGCCGGTATGGAACGTACGCATCGTCAGCTGCGTGCCGGGCTCGCCAATGGCCTGCGCGGCAATGATGCCGACCGCTTCGCCAATATTGACGGGCGTGCCGGTTGCAAGGTTTGAGCCGTAGCACTTGGCGCAGACGCCGTGATCCGCGCGGCAGGTAAAGACCGTGCGGCAGTGGACGGTTTTGATGCCGGCCTTTTCAATGAGTTCGGCCTGCTCGTAGCTGATCATCTCGTCCGATTCGACGATGACTTCCTTCGTAACGGGGTGTATGACCGGTTCCACGGTATAGCGGCCGACCACACGCGCTTTGAGCGGCTCAATGAGCTTGTTACCTTCGCGGATTTCGGAGAGCACCATGCCCTTGGAAGCTTCGCCGCGCTTGGCGTAGCAGTCTTCCTCGCGGACGATGACGTCCTGCGAAACATCGACCAGGCGGCGGGTCAGGTAGCCGGAGTCCGCCGTACGCAGCGCGGTATCGGCAAGGCCTTTACGCGCGCCGTGAGAGGAGATGAAGAACTCCAGAACCGAAAGGCCTTCGCGGAAGTTTGCGCGAATCGGCACTTCGATGATCTGGCCGCTCGGGTCGGCCATCAGGCCGCGCATACCGGCCAGCTGGCGAATCTGCGCGGTGCTGCCGCGCGCGCCGGAGTTGGCCATCATGTAAATCGGGTTGAACTCGTCGAGGGATTCCATCAGCGCGCGGGAAACACGTTCGGTCGTCTCTTCCCAAACCTTGATGACGCGTTCTCTGCGCTCGCCGTTACTGAGCATACCCATGCGGAAGAGGTTGTCGATTTCGACCACGCGCACTTCCGCGTCCGCAATCATCTGCTTCTTTTCGCCGGGCACCTGGATGTCCTGGAAGCCGACGGTGATGCCGCCCTTGGTGGAATAGGTAAAGCCAAGCTTCTTGATGCGGTCAAGCACCTGCGAAGTCGTCGTGGGCCCATGCTTACGATAGCAGCTGTCAACGATATTACCGAGGTCCTTCTTGGCGACCAGCTTGTCGATTTCAAGAACAAAGAGGTTCTCTTCCGTCGAGCGATCCACAAAGCCGAGGTCCTGCGGAATGGCGATGTACAAGAACACGCGGCCGACCCTAGTATCCACGATCTTTCTGCGCTTTTCACCCTGCCATTCGCGTTCGAGGCGGATCTTCACCCGCGCCTGCAGCGAAATATCGCCGGTCTGGTAGGCCATGACGGCTTCCTCTTCGGAATGGAAGGCCTTGCCCTCGCCCTTTGCGCCGGGCTTGATCATGGTCAGGTAATAGCAGCCGATGACCATGTCCTGCGTCGGGGAGACGACGGGGCGGCCATCCTGCGGTTTTAAAATGTTGTTGCTCGCCAGCATGAGGAAGCGGGCTTCCGCCTGCGCCTCGACCGAGAGCGGAACGTGCACGGCCATCTGGTCGCCGTCGAAGTCCGCGTTGTACGCGGTGCAGACGAGCGGATGCAGCTTAAGCGCGCGGCCTTCCACGAGGATCGGCTCGAACGCCTGAATGCCGAGGCGATGCAGCGTAGGCGCGCGGTTTAAAAGCACCGGATGATCCTTGATAACCTCTTCGAGCACGCCCCAGACCGCCTGGTCCACGCGTTCGACCATGCGCTTTGCGCCTTTGACGTTCTGCGCGAAACCGCCCTTTACGAGCTTTTTCATGACGAACGGTTTAAAGAGTTCCAGCGCCATCTCCTTGGGGAGGCCGCACTGGTACATCTGCAGATCCGGGCCGACCACGATAACGCTGCGACCGGAATAGTCCACGCGCTTGCCCAGAAGGTTCTGGCGGAAACGCCCCTGCTTGCCGCGCAGCATGTCCGAAAGCGACTTGAGCGGGCGGTTGCCAGGGCCGGTCACGGGACGGGTGCGGCGGCCGTTGTCGATGAGCGAATCAACGGCTTCCTGCAGCATGCGCTTTTCATTGCGAACGATGATATCCGGCGCGCGGAGCTCCAGCAGACGCTTTAAGCGGTTGTTGCGGTTGATCACGCGGCGGTAGAGGTCGTTGAGGTCGCTCGTTGCAAAGCGGCCGCCGTCGAGCTGCACCATCGGGCGGATTTCCGGCGGAATGACCGGAATGACCGTGAGGATGATCCATTCGGGCTTGTTGCCGCTCTGAATGAACGCTTCTATAACTTCCAGACGCTTGATGGCGTTGGCGCGCTTCTGGCCGGAGGCGTTGGAAATCTCTTCCCGCAGCTCTTTTTCGAGCTTCGGAAGATCGAGCTGGGTCAGCAGTTCGCGGATGGACTCCGCGCCCATGCCCGCGCGGAACGCCTTGGAGCCAAACTGCTCCTGCGCTTCGCGGTATTCCTTATCGGTTAAGATCTGTTTGTACTGGAGGCTGGTCTTGCCGGGGTCGACCACCACGTATGCGCCAAAGTAGAGCACCTGTTCGAGCGAACGCGGGCTCATGTCCAGCAGCATCTTCATGCGGCAGGGAATCCCCTTGAAGTACCAGATATGGCTCACCGGCACGGCCAGCTCGATATGCCCCATGCGCTCGCGGCGAACCTTGGCGCGCGTAACTTCCACGCCGCACTTTTCGCAGACGATGCCCTTGTAGCGGCCGCGCTTATAGCGTCCGCAGTGGCACTCCCAGTCCTTGGTCGGCCCGAAAATCCGTTCGCAGAAGAGGCCGTCTTTTTCGGGTTTCAGGGTACGGTAGTTGATCGTTTCCGGTTTTTTGACTTCGCCGTGCGACCATTCGAGTATCTTCTCGGGCGATGCGAGCCCTATTTGCAACGCGTCAAAATTCGTTAATTCAAACACAGTCTATCTCTCCCTTACAAGCCGCTCAGTCCAGATTTTTGTCGATATCGAGATCCAGCGCGTCGGACAGTTCGCCGAGGTCTTCGTCCAAACCGACGAGATCCTCGCCGCTGGGCTCCGTTTCCTCCTCGGGTGTGACCGCTTCGTCCTCCGCTTCGTCAAAATCGTCAAAATCGTCAAAGTCGTCCAGCTCTTCGTCCTCTTCCTCGCCCAGCGGAGCAAGTCCGGCCGGCGCGTCTTCGAGGCCGCCAAGGTTGATGTCGAGCGGGGCGATATCGTCGTCGTCGTCCTCGCCAATTTGGATCTCCTCGCGCGTGTCGGACAATACCTTAATATCCAACGCCAACGACTGGAGCTCCTTGATGAGCACCTTGAACGATTCCGGTACGCCCGCGGGCGGCACGTTGTCGCCCTTGACGATTGCTTCGTACGTCTTCACGCGGCCGACCACGTCGTCCGACTTGACGGTGAGAATTTCCTGCAGGGTGTAGGCCGCGCCGTACGCTTCCAACGCCCAGACTTCCATTTCGCCGAAGCGCTGGCCGCCAAACTGAGCTTTGCCGCCCAGAGGCTGCTGCGTCACCAGCGAGTACGGTCCGGTCGAACGCGCGTGGATCTTGTCATCCACCAAGTGCGCGAGCTTGAGGTAATACATGTAGCCAACGGAGATGCGCCGTTCAAACGGCTCGCCGCTGCGCCCGTCGTACAAAACGGTCTTGCCGTCCTCTTTGAGTCCGGCCTTGACCAGCAGTTCCTTGATGTCGCTCTCGGTCGCGCCGTCGAAAACCGGCGTCGCAATCTTGATGCCGAGGTTTTTGCAGGCAGCGCCCAAGTGGAGCTCGAGCACCTGGCCGATATTCATACGGGAAGGCACGCCGAGGGGGTTCAGCACGATCTGCAGCGGGGTGCCGTCCGGCAGGAACGGCATGTCCTCTTCCGGCAGAATGCGGGAGATAACGCCCTTGTTGCCATGGCGGCCCGCCATCTTGTCGCCAACGGAGATTTTGCGCTTCTGGGCAATATAAACGCGCACCATCTGGTTGACGCCGGGGCTGAGCTCGTCCTTATGCTCGCGGGTGAACACCTTGACGTCCACGACGATGCCGCCTTCGCCGTGCGGAACACGGAGGCTGGTATCGCGCACGTCGCGCGCTTTTTCGCCGAAGATGGCGCGAAGCAGCCGTTCTTCCGCGGTGAGTTCGGTTTCGCCCTTCGGGGTAACCTTGCCAACCAGGATATCGCCGCTGCGCACTTCCGCGCCGGGACGGATGATGCCGTCCTCGTCCAGCTGGGAGAGCGCGTCCTCGCCGATGTTCGGAATGTCTCTGGTAATCTCTTCCGGCCCGAGCTTGGTATCCCGCGCTTCGACTTCGTGCTCCTCAATATGGATCGAGGTGAACACGTCGTCCTTGACGAGCTTTTCGGAAATCAGAACCGCGTCCTCGTAGTTGTAGCCCTCCCAGGTCATAAACCCGATGAGGATGTTTCTGCCGAGCGCGATTTCGCCGCCGTCGGTGGATGCGCCGTCGGCAATGACGTCGCCCTTCTTGACGATGTCGCCTTTTCTGACGATCGGGCGCTGGTTCAGGCAGGTGCCCTGGTTACTGCGCTGGAACTTGGTCAGGCGGTAAACGTGCTCAACGCCGATCTTATCCGAAATGCTGATCGCCTTGGCGGAGACATGGGAAACCACGCCGTCCTCCTGCGCGATAATCACGATGCCGGAGTCGGTGGCGGCTTTGTACTCCATGCCCGTTGCCACGATGGGCGATTCCGGCACGAGAAGCGGCACGGCCTGACGCTGCATGTTCGAGCCCATCAGCGCGCGGTTTGCGTCGTCGTTTTCGAGGAAGGGGATCATGGCCGTCGCAACCGAAACGAGCTGCTTGGGAGAGACGTCCATATAGTCCACTTCGGTGGCTTTTACTTCGATAATCTGGTCGAGCAGACGCGCGATAACGCGCTCTTTCTTGAACCAGTGGAGCTCCTCGTTGATCGGTTCGTTGGCCTGCGCCACGATGAAGTTATCCTCTTCGTCCGCGGTCAAATACTCGATCTCGTCGGTAATCACATGCTTTTTGCCGTCCACGCGGCGGTACGGCGCTTCGATAAAGCCGTACTCGTTGATGCGCGCATAGGTCGAAAGCGAGTTGATCAGTCCGATGTTCGGACCTTCCGGCGTCTCAATGGGGCACATGCGACCGTAATGGCTAAAGTGCACGTCGCGAACGTCGAACGTTGCGCGCTCGCGGTTCAAGCCGCCAGGGCCGAGCGCCGAAAGACGGCGCTTATGGGTCAGTTCCGCCAGCGGGTTGGTCTGATCCATGAACTGGCTCAGCTGGGAGGAACCGAAAAATTCTTTAATCGCCGCCGTCACGGGGCGGATGTTGATGAGGTTAGAGGGCATGGCGACGTCCATATCCTGCAGGCCCATGCGCTCGCGCACAACGCGCTCAAGGCGGGTAAGGCCAACGCGGATCTGGTTTTGCAGCAGTTCGCCAACGCTGCGGATGCGGCGGTTGCCCAAGTGGTCGATATCGTCCGTGCGGCCGATGTCGTAAGGCATGCCGACCAGGTACGAAATCGAGGAGATCATGTCGTCCGGGATGATATGCCGCGGGATCAGGTCGTAATAATGCGACTTGAGCAGGGCTTTCAGCTCGTCCTCGGAAAGGCCTTCGCCTTCCTTGAGCAGGGCTTTGAGCGTCGGCAGGTGGACGTCCTCGTTGATGCCCGCTTCGATGGGCGGAAACTTGAGCCATTCGTTGGCGCGCACGAAGTTGTTGCCTACTACCTTGACGCGGCTTTCACCAATCTGCAGCCAGACTTCGTTGATGCCCGCGTTCTGAATAGTGCCCGCGAGTTCGCGGTCGATCACTTGCCCCGCTTCGCAGAGGATTTCGCCAGTGCCGGGATGGATGATGTTGTCCGCCGCCGGATGGTTGCGGATGCGCGCGCGGATTGCGAGCTTCTTATTGAATTTATAACGTCCGACGCGCGCCAGGTCATAGCGCTTGTCGAAAAACAGCGAGTTGAGCAGGGTTCTTGCGCTTTCTTCCGTCGGCGGCTCGCCGGGGCGCTGGCGCTTGTAGATTTCGATAAGGCCTTCCGCCTCGGAGTGCGTGGGATCCTTGGCGAGCGTCGCCGAAAGGCGCTCGTCCTCGCCGAGGAGCTCGATAATTTCGCTGTTGGCGCCGTAGCCAAGCGCGCGGATCAGCGCGGTGACGTGCACCTTGCGCTGACGGTCGATCTTGACATACAGAATGCCGTTCGAGTCGGTTTCGTATTCCAGCCATGCGCCGCGGTTCGGAATGACCTGCGCCGCGAAGAGCTGTTTGCCGACCTTGTCGAAACTGTCGGAAAAATACACGCCCGGCGAACGGACCAGCTGGGAAACGATGACGCGCTCCGCGCCGTTGATGATAAACGTGCCCTGCGGCGTCATGAGCGGGAAATCGCCCATAAAGACTTCCTGCTGCTTGACTTCGCCGGTTTCCTTATTGATTAGGCGGACGGTAACGCGAAGCGGCGCGGCGTAGTTTACGTCGCGCTCTTTGCTCTCTTCCATAGAGTATTTGGGGCTGTCCAAATCGATGCGGTAATCCACAAACTCCAGCACGAGTTTGCCGGAATAGTCGGTAATCGGGGAAATCTCGTCGAAAACCTCTCTCAGGTCCTCCCTCAAAAAACGATAGTACGAATTCTTTTGAATCTCGATGAGATCCGGCATGTCGAGAACTTCTCGAATCCTAGAAAAGCTCTTTCGCGTCTGTCTGCCCATTTGAACGTCATGCATCATCGCGTACTCCCCTTGCCGACGCGGGTTGTCGCCCCGCGCCATTTCACTGATTTTCTCGTGCTTTCTGATAGCGGCTGCGGCTTATCGTTCTCGCTCGGATGAATGGCTTCAATTTCTGTCTTTTGGTGCAAATTCTGCATGCAAGAGCATATTTTGAGGCATACTAATACATCCTAGCGATCATAAGTCAATTGTGTACTATATCATCCGCTTAGTCACGTGTCAAGAAAATATTCTGAATTATATTGCTGATTTTCATCGTTTTGTTGTATGATGTTGAGAAATGACGATATTTTTGAAAAATATTTTGTATTTTCAAAGAATATCAGCCGGAAATGATGATTTTATCACAGGATCCGACAGAAAGCGAGCGGAAATCGAAATATGAAGACCAGAGAGGATGCGCTGGCCGTTTTGCGGCAGTATAACGAGAGCGAAGCGCTGATTCGCCATGCGTACGCCGTGGAAGGCGTGATGCGGCATTTCGCGGAAAAGTTCGGCGAAGACGTTTCTTACTGGGGCATGGTCGGGCTGCTGCACGACGTGGATTACGAAAAGTGGCCGGAGGAGCACCTCAAGGTCGCGCCGCGGCTTTTGAGTGAAGCGGGGTTCGACGCGGACTTTATCCGCGCGGTGGAAGCGCACGGCTGGGGGCTCTGCTCAGAAGTAAAGCCCGAACGGAAAATGGAGATCGTGCTTTACACCATAGACGAACTCACGGGACTGATTACCGCCGCGGCGTACATGCGCCCGAGCCGCAGCGTAATGGATATGGAAGTCAGCAGCGTAAAGAAGAAATTCAAGGACAAGAGCTTTGCCGCGGGCGTGAACCGGGACGTCATCTTGGGCGGCTGCGAAATGCTCGGCATGCCGCTGGAGGAAGTCATTCAGGAATCGATTTTCGGCATGCGGGAAGTCCACGAATCTCTGGGGCTGTAAAAAATATAAGAAGAGATAAAAAAGAGAGGCACGCCTCTCTTTTTTATATGCGAATCTTATTTGCGAAGATACCCTTTCATCACGCCCCACGCGCTCTGGAGAAAGTACCCGAACGCACCCTTGCCCTCCGCGTGGTTATCCAGATCGACGCTCCGCGCGCGGCTGCGCAAGAACCCCACCCGAAAGGCAAGGTTATGCTCCGCCCATTCGCGCTCCAGCGAATGGAGCGACCGCTGCCACGGCGGGTCGGATGGATGCTCGCGGTTGAACGCAATCAGCGCTTTGAGCACTTCCAGCCGCTCCCTGCGCCGGGTGATGCTGCAGGAGTTCTGAATTTGAAACGACGGGTTGCCGGTGTGCCGGTCGTCGTAGACGGCGACGACGCTCTTATCCGCGCACCGCTCCGACTGCGCTTTGTCGCTGTAAACGCGGAGAGTCATGCCGCAGGTCAGCGGAAGTTCAATTGTTTGGTTTGTTTGTTCCATACCCAACAGCGTAACAATCACAATCGCGCTTGTCAACGCCATACGCGCGCGAGTAAAAAAAGCCTGCGCATTTGTGCGTGTTTGACAAACAGCCGCGTTTTCAAATGAGTCTGCGCACTCGCTTTTCTTGCATTTTACCGCCCCGGTCGGTATGATTAGTAGGATAACAAGATTGGTTTTTTACGGAGGAGCGAAATGTACTACGATGTGATCGACAAAACGTTTGAAGCCCAGTTGGACGATCTAGCGGGCTTGATTTCCATCCCCAGCGTGTCCCGCGGAACGCCGGAACCCGACGCGCCTCTTGGCCGCAGCGTCAGCGACGCGCTGGAATACACGCTGGCGCTTGCCAGAAAGCTCGGCTTTCCGAACGCCCGCTCGCTGGACGGTTACTGCGGCGTGATCGACTACGGCGAAGGCGAAGAGATGCTCATGATCATGGCGCATATCGACGTCGTGCCCGCTGGCCCCGCCTGGACCTGCGAACCGTTCGCGCTGACCCGCCGGGACGGCCGCCTCGTAGGTCGCGGCGTGCTGGACGACAAAGGCCCCGCCGTTTCCGCGCTCTACGCGCTGTATGCCATTAAGGAAGCGGGCATCCCGCTCAAACGCCGGATTCGCATCCTGATCGGCTGCGACGAAGAGCGCGGCTGGTCCTGCATTGACCGCTATAAAAAGACCGAGCCCGACCCCACGCTGGCGTTTACGCCGGACGGCGGCTACCCGGTGATCAACTCCGAAATGGGCATTTGCCACACCACCTATACAAAGAAGCTGACCGCAAGCCAGGTCAAGATTTCCTGCGGCACGGCGGCAAACGTCATCCCCGGCGAAGCGTCGGCCAAGCTGACCTTTTTACCCGAACCGGTGCAGGCCAAAAACGGCATGCAGCTTTCCGGCGTGGAAAACGAGCTCCGCGCCTACGGGTTCGGCGGCCATGCTTCCCGCCCCGACCTAGCGAAAAACGCGCTGCAGGCGCTGCTCGACGCGCTCAAGGAGCAGCCGCTGGAGGCGGACGACCTCGCGGTGGCTTCCTCGCTCGCGGCGATTTTGGGCTTTGATAAGCACGGCGAAGGCTTCGGCCTCGATGTAACCGACGCTTCGGGCAGGCTCACGCTTTCGCCGGACGTGCTCGAGTGGAACGAAAACGAAGTCTCCATTACGCTCGACTGCCGCCATCCGTTCAGCGTTACCGCCGAACACCTGCTCTCAACGCTGGACGAAAAGTTCGCCCAGATCGGCTTTGCGCGCACCTACCAGAAAGTCTCCGCCGGACATTTCCTCGACGCGGACTGCGAGCTGGTGAAGACCCTTCTCTCCGTTTACGACGATGCGACGGGCAAAAAGTCCAAGCCGCTCTCCATTGGCGGCGGAACTTACGCGCGCTCGTTTGTCAACGCGGTGGCGTTCGGCATCGAGCCGGAGGACGAACCCGCCCAGTGCCACATGCCGGACGAGAGCTGCCCGGTCGAGTCCATCCGCTTCAACACGCGGGTCATGGCGGAGGCCATCAAGCGTCTGGCGGGGAAATAAGCGGCGCCGCGGAACAGGAGAATCTTGACGATATCCCCTTTCATCCGGCGTTTGTGCCTATAAAAATCCTTGCATCATGCGGGTTGATGTGATATACTCGCTTCCGCTAACGTCCTTCTTGCTCGGCCTTCGGGGTCGGGCCACTAGACCATAAGGAGGTGAAATGAATGAATCAATACGAAGCTCTTTACATCATCGTGCCCACTCTGGACGATGAAGCCATCAAAGCATCCGTCGAAAAGTTCAAAGGGATTGTCGCAAACAACGGCGGAGAAGTCGTTGCCGTAGACGAATGGGGCAAAAAGCGCCTGGCGTATCCCATCGCGTACAAAACCGAGGGCTACTACGTTTTGATGTCGTTTTCGTGCCCGCCCGAGCTGCCCAAGGAACTCGAGCGCAACTTCAAAAACGACGAGGCGATCCTTCGCTACCTTGTTACCCGCAAGGAAGCGTAACGCGTACCACTGCCGAAAGGATGGATGAAGCATGAATAAAATCACTCTCATCGGTAACCTGACGCATGATCCGGAAACGCGGTCCACGCCCAACGGCGTCACCGTCTGCTCCTTCACCATCGCGGTCAACCGCCGCTTTGCCGCGGCAAACGGCGAACGCCCGACCGATTTCTTCCGCATCAACGCCTGGCGTCAGCTTGGCGAAACGTGCTCGAGATATCTCAGCAAGGGCCGCAAGGTTGCCGTGGTCGGCGAACTGCAGGCGCGCACCTACGAAGCCAAGGACGGCACGACCCGCATGTCTCTGGATGTGCAGGCCGACGAAGTCGAGTTCCTCTCGCCCAAACAGCAGGAGGACGGCTCCGCTCCCGTTCGCGGCGGCGACAGCGCGCAGGACATGGCAGGATTTACCGACATCCAGTCCGACGACATCCCCTTCTGATCTGCGCGGGTGAAGCCCGCAAAAGAAATTTTCGAAATTGGAGGCTTGCAACATGGAAGACCGTAAAATGCGTCCCCGCCCAAAACGCGGCCGTCGCAAGGTTTGCAAGTTCTGCGCTGATAAAGCCACGGGCATCGACTACAAGGATATCCGTACCCTTGAAAAGTTCGTGACCGAGCGCGGCAAAATCATGCCCCGGCGTATGTCGGGCGTGTGCGCCAAGCACCAGCGCGATCTTGCCATCGCCATCAAGCGCGCGCGCACCGTTGCGCTGCTGCCCTACGTGGCGGACTAAGCGAAAGAACAAACAAGAACAAAACAACAATTACCCCCATAAGGAAGTTAGCGAAAAATCAGGGCGAGCCAAACGGCTCGCCTTGTGATCTTTTGGGGTATACTATCGGGAGCTCGAGGG
>JBDKTD010000309.1:0-15915 GCA_039680365.1 Clostridiaceae bacterium | reverse complement strand
AGGAGGCTTATGCGAAAAAACATCTTTTTTCTTTCCGCCGTTCGCCAGCCCGTAAAAACGATACTGCTGTTTTTGCTGATATCGCTGATTTCCTTTTCGTTTGTTTCCCGCACGGTGGAGTATGTCGTCGTCCGGCGCGAAACGGAACGCCTCGGCTCTTACTACCGCTCCATCGGCATGCTCAAGCCGACCGACCCGGAGCAGTACTATGTTACGGAAGGCGCGGCGCTTTTAGAGGGCAATCCCTACATCGCATACACCGACAGCCGCCGCTATTGTTCCGGCGTGCTGAAAGACCTGTATAACGCGGACGTGGGCGGTTATACCAGCGATACGCCTGAGACGGCTGCCATGGGATTCTTTTACGGCGTACACGTGAGCGACGTCTGGTTTTACGGAACACTTAAGTATAGAAACTACAGCGAGATGGAAGGTATTTACCGTTTCGAGTTTTTAATCGATCAGGTCGAAGCCGGGTTTCCGGAATATGTCAAAGCCGGAGACGATTTGACGATTTCGCTGACCCTTTCCGATTATGGCGTCGATCCCGCGGTGTTCGATGCAATGGAACAGGGCGGACGCTATCTGGTTCGGGCATTTTTCGACATTTCTGCTTCCTACTCTCTCGACTGGACAAAAGCCTCGAAGTCTTTGTTCTTGAAACCGCTTGACGATGCGAATCTCTGGTATCTGTCTGTGCCGCCCGGCACAAGCGTCAACTTCGACGATCCGGCAGTTGCGCGTGTAAAAGAGAACATTGATGTGCTGAAGCAAAATCTCCATTCCCTTGAAGTGACCGCCACGGCGGATATGAGCGCGATGCCGTCGACGCAGGAGGTATCCCGATATTATTACCTGACCGATGGCCGATGGCTGACACGGCAGGACGATCTGGAACAGCGGAATGTCTGCCTCGTCCAACAGCAGTTCGCATCCATCCGGGGGCTATCCGTAGGCGATACCATCCGCCTGACGCTTCGTGATTTCCCGCTGACCGAATACGGTTATATCACCGATAAAACCACTGCCTGGCGCGACGCGCCCACGTTTGACACGGAATTTGAAATCGTCGGCGTCTACAATGCGGTTCCTTTTGATTCCTCAGCCTGTACTTTTTATTCTCTTAATATCTTCATCCCGAACTCTTGCATGCCGGAGGGATTCAGCTTAAACGACGAGATTTATTACAACAGCTACAGCTTCGTATTGAAGTCTTCCCGCGATCAGGCGGCGTTTCTGGAGGAAACCCGCGACCCGCTCGAACAGGCAGGGTTTACGGTTTCGTTTGTGGACAGCAATGTTAAAAACTTCTGGGCTTCCGTCGATTCGCTCGCGCAGACCGCGCAGTTCGGTGCTGCGGTTTGGGGCTGCGTACTCGTTTTATCGCTTGCGCTCGCCGCGTTTTTATACTCCCGACAGCGCAGAAGAGAGTTCGCCATTCTCCGCGCGCTCGGCGCGCCTTCGTCCTCCGCCGCGAGGCAGATGCTTTCTCCCATGCTGCTCCTTGGCGGGGCCGGCATTGCGCTCGGCGGCGGCCTCTCCTGGCGTTATGCGTTGGATCAGGCGATGGAGTCCTTAAAAGACGTGCCGTTGCCGGAGGGTGCGGAGCCCGCGGCAAACCTTTCGCCCTTGTGGGTAATCGGTCTTTGCGCGGGTATTTTCGCGCTCCTTCTGGGGTTCGTCTGGGTGGGAACACGCCTGACCGTACGAAAACCCGTACTGGAACTGCTGCAGCGATCCGCAGGCGGAACGACGGCAAAGGCAAAGCGCTCCTCCGCCGCGATGGTTCGATCGGAGGAAACCGCAGTTACTGCGAAGCGAAGCAGACCGATGAAAAAGAAGCCGCTTCACTTTTCACCCCTGCCAAAGGACGGAAGCCCCGCGGGCGCGGCGGGCGGGTATCTCTTCCGCCATATCGTTCGTTCCCCGCTCAAATCGCTGCTGACGTTCGGCACAGCGCTGCTGTTCGTGCTCGCGATGGGTTGGATGGACGGAGCGATCCTGCAAAACCGGTCGGAAATCGACCGGTTGTACCGCACGACCATCGTTGAAATGGACGTCCTGAAAGGCGGCTCTACCGGTTCAATAATTGGGAATGGCGGCGGCTTTATCACGCAAAAAACCATCGACGCAATCCTCCAAAGCGGGTTCATCCAGTCGTTCGAACTCGAAGAGGCGACTGTTTGGCCGGCGATCGCGCCAAAGAACACTTCTCCCGAAGTCAAACGGCTCTATGATAAGGACCGTGCGGAAATCCCCGCCTCCCTGTACGCATTTGACCATACCGACGCCTTCTTTGCCGGGAGCGGCGTACAGACGCAGGTCACATACGCCGACGGTTGGGATGAAACGCTGTTTGCCGGAGAATGGACGAAGGAACGCCTGAATGCGGAGACGGTGCCCGTCGTTTTGCCGGAGCGACTCTTGACGGAGATGTCGGTTCAGCTTGGGGACGAGGTGTATCTGGTCAACCTGCCGGATATCACGAAAGTTATCGTGGCGGGTTCTTACTCTGGCTACATCTTTTCGGCAGATACGAGCGAGCCGGTCTTGATGCCGCTGTCGCTTCTTAAAACGTTGGTGACCTCGCAAGAGGTGGATGCGTATTATACCAAAGCGCATTTCGTGATCGATCCGGCGAAAAACAGCGACCTGCCGGCGTTTCGCGAAACGGTCAAAGCGATTGTCGAGCATCCAGGAGCAGGACTTCTCGATCTCAACGCCGTCGTATGGGACGAGGAACTCCGCATGGCGATAGCGCCGCTCGAAAAGAACCTCGACCTCATGCGCGTGCTCTTCCCCGTTACCATCGCCCTTTCGGCGCTGATTGCGGGCGGGCTTTCGCTGCTCCTGCTGCTGCAGAACGCGCGGGAAGCGGCGCTGATGCGTGTGCTCGGCATGAAAAAACGCAAGGTGCGCACGCTGCTCAATCTGGAGCAGCTGTTCATCAGCCTGATCGGCGCTCTGGCGGGATTACTCGCACTGGCCGTTCTGCGGCAGAGCCTTTCCGCCGCGTTCAGCGCTACCCCGCTTCTCTGCGCGGGGCTGTACCTGATTGGTTCTCTGATCGGTTCCATTCTGGCTTCCGTGATGGTCTCCAACCGGATGCCGCTGGAACTGTTGCAAGTAAAAGAATGATCGTCCGGAAATTTCACCGGGCGGCGGTAAGGAGAGTTTTATGCCGGAACTGAAACTGGAAAACATCGGTTATCGTTACAAAAACGGCGAGCGGGACGTGCTGAGCGGAGTTTCCTGCGCATTTGCGGGTGGTTTTCTCAGCGCGGTGATCGGCCCTTCCGGCAGCGGAAAAACCACGCTGCTCTCGATCATGGCCGGGCTGGATCGCCCCATGCAGGGAAAAATCTCCATCGACGGGGAGGATTTGGCGCAGTTGGACCTCGACCTCTACCGCCGGGAGCGCGTCTCCATGATCTTTCAGGCGTTTCAGCTGTTTCCCCTGCTGACCGCCGTCGAGAACGCCTGCTACCCTATGGAGATGAACGGAGTCGCCAAAGCCGCGGCAAAGGAGCGCGCGGAAGCTCTGCTCAGCGCGGTCGGCATTGGCAAGCGGCTTCACAAGCGTTTTCCCGCCAACCTTTCCGGCGGCGAACAGCAGCGCGTCGCCATCGCGCGGGCGCTTTCCACCGGCGCAAAGGTGCTCCTTGCGGACGAGCCGACGGGCAACCTCGACACCGAAAACGGCGGACGCGTAATGGAGATTCTGCTCCGGCTCGCACACGAGGAGGGGTACTGCGTGGTCGTGGTCACGCACGACCTCGCCATAGCGGGTTCCGCCGACCGCGTCTATCGCCTCACCGACGGCGTGCTCTCGGTCGAAAAAGAATAAGAAAGCAAAAAAAGGCGCTCCGGTTACCCGGAACGCCTTTTTTCTATGCTTTTCTATTATGCCTTTTTGTACGCTCCGAGCACTTCTCCAAAGTAGAGCATGTGCGGGTCGCCGTCCGGCAGCGCCTGATTGGCGCCGTAGTACCGGCTTCGCAGTTCCGGGTCGAGTTCGCCCAAGTCAAGCATGCGCTTGTTGACGATGCGGCATTCAAAAAACGAGCCGCATTCCCAAACGCCGTCCGCGCCGCCCGCGCGCGCAGGCAGGCGTGTTAAGCCGGATTCGAGTTCCTTGCTGACGCTGCGTCCGGACTTTGAGCCGCAGAAGGCAAGCGCCTTTACCAGCTCGCCAGACTTGGGCACGCTGACGGTAAAGACGTCCGTCTGCTCCATCAAGCCGAAGGTAAACCGGCTTTTCCGCACCAGAACGGTTACGATCGGCTTGCCCCAGATAACGCCGAACTGCGCCCAGCCAATCGTCATTGGGTTCCAGCAGGTACCGCCCGCGGTTAAAAACGCGCCGCGCGGCAGCTGCTCCGCCGCCTGCGGCACCAGTTCGAATACTTCCCTGATCTCCATTGCTTATCCTTTCAGCCGGTGTTGATATTCAGCGTCAGTCGTCGCCAAAGACGTATTCCACGCGCGACTCCTTCTTTTTTTCCGGAAAAATCTCCAGTTCAAAGTGGTCGAACGAAACGCTGTCGATAAAGTCCGAGCGGGAAAACACCGTCCGCGAAAACCGCTGCAGCTCGGTGATGTGCTTTTCCAGAATCACCGGGCACTCCAGATCGAGCGGCTTACAGAGCGCGACAATAATCGGGCGCCAGCCCTCCACGTCCGAAGGCCGTGCGGAATCGAATTCCTGCACGGCCTCGTTGATGATTTTATGGTGTTTGATAATCTTCGCCCAAATCTTCACGCCGGTTACTTATTCCAGATAAACCAGGTCCAGAGATAAGGCGTCTTGCCGTCGGTGTAGAGGCCTTTGAGCGTTCCGGCGAGCTGCTTTTTCTCCTTGAGGTCGGACGAGTTAATCGTAGATTTCGCGCTGCGGTTGGCGCAGACGACCTCGGTGCCGTCGCTGAGCTGGATGCGGAAGATCGCGTAAGGCTCGGTGGCGATGATATCTGTGATCTTGCCGGTGCAGACGAAGTCCCCGCTGGTGGTGGCGCCGGTCGTGATCTTTTCATAGTTCTTGGCGAGATCACTCGCCCCCTTCTTAAAGGCGGAAGAAGAGACCGACGGCGGACGCTCCACCGTTGCAATCGCGGTGCCGTCATTATAGCCCAGCAGCTTGCCGGTGAGCGTGATATCAAACGCGCCGACCTTGGCAATGGAAACCGCCAGCGAGAACGTGCCGGTTTCACTGACCGTCGCCGTGCCGAACGAAACGTCCGTCGAGGGGCAGGTGGCCGTAATCTGCGTGCCGGGGGTCGCCGTACCGGTAACGGTTACGCTGCCGGTGTCGGAAGAGAGCGTCTTAAGCTCGTTGGTGACCATGAACGAGAGGTTCTGCACCACATACGGTTCAACGGTAATCACCTTGCGGGCGGTCACACAGTTGTTCTTGCGCGCTTCAATGGTGATGGTTTCGCCGCCGCCCGTTGTCGCGGGCAAGGAAGAATCGTCCGCCGGGGGGGCTTCGGTCGCTTCGGGTTCTGAGGTCGCGGCGGGATCGGGGGTCGCTTCGTCGGTCGTATCCGGAGAAGTCGAGGGATCCGGCGTCGTGGCTGCCGTCTCGGGCGCGGTCGTCGGCTGCGCGATAGTTGCCGCGGAAACCGGCGTATAGCTCGAAGTGAACATGCCCGTGCTGTCCACGTAGACCTGCTGGTCGTTGATGAACACGGCGGTCTCGCCGTCGTAGTTGTTGACCTGACCGATAATCGGAATCGGGCTGTTGTCAAACGTGGCGTTCACGGTGTCCGTCGCGGGTTCGGAAACGGTCATGCTGAGCACCGGCACCGTAACGGTGATTTCCGGCACGGTAAGCTGCGTGGTCTGACCGTCCGGCGAAATCACCTGGATATTCGGCGTAATGGTGATCACCTCGGATTCCACAGGGGTATTCGGCATGAACACGTCCCGCGAAATTTTCAGAATCACACGATCATTGCTCGGCACCGTCGCGGTGTTGTTATCGAGGGTCGCGTCCGTAATAATGCGGATCGTGCTGCCCGTAGGCGCATGGATATCGAAGTTGAAGTACAGCTCGCTCGTGGTGGGGTCGGTATACTCGCTGATCGAGGCGGTATACATATCGCTCGCGGTGGTATCGGTCGTGTCCGTACCCGTCGCGTCCACATCGGAGGTGCTGTTCTTATTGAATACGCTGCCGATGGAGGCGAACATCTTGCCGATATCGCCGTCAAAGTTCTTTTTGGCGATATACAAACCGAACACCGTGATCAGCGCCAGCAGCAGAACGATCAGACCCCAGAAGAGAATCGTCGTACCCTTGCCGCGTTTCTTCGGCAGCGCGTCGTACTCCTCGTCGTCCTCGTCGTACTCGTCGTCATATTCGCCGGAATCCTCGTCCTCGTCGTCAAAGTCGTCCTTGCGGGCAACCTTATTCGACCCGCGCTTGGCGGGTTTCTTCGGGGCGTAGTCTTCCTCTTCCTCGTCTTCATAATCGTCGTCGTCAAAATCATCCTGTTTGGCAGGCTGACGAACCGGCGTCGCGGCGGGTTTTGCGCTCGGACGCGCAGGCGCGGCAGCGGGAGCCGCTTCCACAGCGGTCGATTTGCCGCAATAGGGGCAGAACGGCGCATCCGGCAGGGTGGGCTTGCCGCAATAGGGGCAGAAAGCCGTTGGGCCTGTCGCGGGTGCGGTCGCGCGCGGCGGAATTGAAGGCCGGAACGAACCCGATGGCGCGGAAGCCGCGGGTGTGGGTGAAGTGCCTGCGCTCTTCTGATCGGGCGCACCGGAATAAGCGCGCGTCGGCCAGCTGGGCGCCTTTACAAAATCGCGCGCGGGTTTGCCCTCGTCCCTGGGAGCGCCTGTTTCCTCCGTTGCGGCGCCCGCGTCGTCATCCCTGAGCTTTGCGCCGCAGAACTTGCAAAGCGTCTGGTTCTCGGCGTTAAACGTGCCGCATTCCTTGCATACCATCTATCGACTTCCTCCATTCTGAAGCAACGATTGAACAAATTTCAGGCACACCACATAAGAATGGGAGTGCCACCCAATGTAACGTAAATCATTATACAACCCAAGCTTTGCGAGTGCAAAGAACATTTCGTGAACTTTTCGCCATATTCCTTACAAAAACGCGTTCCAAATCCGCCGTATTCCAGCTATAAAATATATTATTTCACTTGACAAGCAATCATTACGCCAGTATACTTGTGCTTAATTTAGGACACAGCAAAGGCTATGACTGCGAAGAAGTAGCGGGAAGACGGGCGAAAGCCCAAGAACGTCCCATCAGAGAGCTGCCGGATGGTGCAAGGCAGAAGGGAACGCCCCGTGAATACGCGCAACCAGCCGCCGCCTGAAACGCCAATGGCCGAGTAGGGACGGACGGGGTTCCCCCCGTTACCAAAGGCAGGGTATCGATTTTGCAAAACAGTGCTTTCCGTACCCGTTGAGGCCGCATCCCGCAAGGGCGCGGCAAACCGAGGTGGTACCGCGAAGAAATTCGTCCTCTTGCCGAACAAGGCGGGAGGTTCTTTTTTTACCGAACAGAACACCCTTCAGCCAGACGGCCGGAGGGTGTTTTATTATGAAAAAAGCAAAGCGCTTGGAGGAGAACAACAATGACCAAAGTATCCATGTTTTCAGGTGAACAGATCCCTCTCGAGATGCACAAGGTGCGCGTGGTTCAAAAGCTGACCCTGCTGCCCATCGAAGAGCGCGCAAAGGCGATGGCCGCCGCGGGCAACAACACGTTCCTGCTGCGCAATCAGGACGTCTTTTTGGATATGCTCACAGACAGCGGCGTCAACGCTATGAGCGACCAGCAGACCGCGAGCATGATGATTGCCGACGACAGCTACGCCGGCAGCGCAACCTTCTACCGCCTCGAAAGCAAGATTCGCGAGCTCTTCGGCACCAAGTTCTTTTTGCCCGCCCACCAGGGGCGCGCCTGCGAGAGCATCCTTGCCGAAGCGTTCGTTAAACCCGGCGACGTCGTACCAATGAATTTTCACTTTACCACCAGCAAGGCGCATATCACGCGTAAAGGCGGCAGCGTGGAGGAGCTCGTCATTGACGAGGGATTGAACCCCGAGAGCGATTTTCCGTTCAAGGGCAACATCGATCTTGTCAAGCTCAAGGATTGCATCGCCCGCAACGGCGCGGAGCATATTCCGTTTATCCGTCTGGAAGCGGGAACAAACCTCATCGGCGGCCAGCCGTTTTCGCTGGAAAACTTGAAAGCGACCGCCGCACTGGCGCATTCGTTCGGTATCCCGATCGTGCTGGACGCGAGCCTCCTGCAGGACAACCTCTACTTTATTAAAACGCGCGAAGCGGCCTGCAAGGACATGAGCATCCGCGCCATCACAGGCGAAATGTGCGCGCAGGCGGATATCATCTACTTCTCCGCCCGCAAGCTCGGTTTTGCGCGCGGCGGCGGCATAGCCATGTTCAACCAGACCTACTACGAGCGCATGAAGGACTACATCCCGATGTTCGAAGGCTTTTTGACCTACGGCGGCATGAGCGTGCGCGAGATGGAAGCCATGACCGTCGGTTTGGAAGAGACGATGGACGAGGACGTCATCTCCCAGGTGCCGCAGTTCATCGCGTTCATGGCGCGCGAACTCAAAAAGCGCGGCGTACCGGTGGTCACCCCGGCGGGCGGCCTCGGCTGCCATATCAACGCTCGGAAGTTCCTCGACCATGTGGACGCGCATGCCTACCCCGCGGCGGCGCTCGCTTCGGCGGTCTATATTGCAGGCGGCGTTCGCGGCATGGAGCGCGGCACGCTCTCCGAGCAGCGCGAACCGGACGGCACGGAGCCGATTGCGAGCATGGAACTGCTGCGCCTCGCCCTCCCCCGCCGCGTGTTTACGATGAGTCAGGTGCTCTACGCGGTAGACCGCATCAGTTGGCTGTTCGACAACCGCAAACTCGTGGGCGGCCTGAACTTTGTGGAAGAGCCCGCCACGCTCCGCTTCTTCTTCGGCCGACTGGAGCCCATTGGCGACTGGCAGGATCGGCTCGTTGCCAAATTCCGCGCCGACTTCGGCGACAGCCTGTAAAAAACGTACTTCATACCTATGAAAAAGCCCGCGAGCAATTCGCGGGCTTTTTGACTCGAACCAAATCAGCCGACGTTGATGCCAAGCAGCGCTTTTGCCGCGAGGCCGATGCCGAACGACAGCGCAGCAACGCCCATGCTGATGAGCATCATTTCGCCGAATCGCTTCCAAAACGACGTGCCCTGCGCAACAGAGATATAGTAGTTAAAGGTAAGGATGACGAGGATTACCGCGCAGATCATGATGGCAAACGCCGCGACATACCAATCGTTAGGCAGCAGCAGGTATGGCAGCACGATCAGAGCGACCGTCAGCAGGTAAGCGACCCCCGTATAAGCGCTGGACTTGAGCGCTTTGGGGTTGCCTTCCGCGCGCTGGGAAAGGTAGTTGGAAGCCGCCATGGAGAGCGTCGCGGAGATACCGGTGATGATGCCGGAGAGCGCCACAAGACGGTTGCTCGCCAACGCAAACGTCAGCCCCGCTATGGTGCCCGTCAGCTCCACAAGCGCGTCGTTGAGGCCAAGAACGACTGCGCCAACATAGTGCAGGCGTTCTTCGTCCACCATATCCATCAAGCGCGCTTCGTGCTCCTCTTCCTCGGCAATGATGGCGCGCACTTCCGGGAACTCCTGCTCGACCGCTTCCAACGCGCGTACGCCTGCACCCTCGAACTTTTCAAAGAGTTTCAGCGTAAACGTAATCCCCAGAACGCCGCTCATCAGCAGAAAAAAGCCTACGCGGAAACCGTTCGGCGCAATCTCCCGCTTCGTGTAGCCTTTCCAGATTTCGTAGTGGCTCCGCTCTGCTTTGGAAATCTCCTCAAAAGCGCGCTTGTTGTTTTCGTCCCTCTGCCGCCGGGCAATCTTTGCGTAAAGCACGCTGCCGGTGATTTCGTCCCGCTGGAAGTCCTCCAGACGCCTGCGCGTTTCCGGGCTGATCTGCTTCATATCCATATTTCACCCTCCAAATCAAACATGCCGCGTTCGCCTGCCCGCTCTTACTCTTTGAGCAGCGGCAGGTTCCGGTCGGAGAGAAAAATCTGCGTGTCGATGATGGAATATCCCTTCTCCAGGCAAAACAGAATCGCCGCGTCCCGCTTGACGCGCGAGTAGAGTTCGCTCCTCCCGCCAAGCTTGAGCAGCGTCTGCGTTTCTTCCAGCGTTGCGGAAAGGCCAATCGCGATTTGCAGCAGTTTATCGCGCGAAGGCGCGCGTTCCCCGCGGATGATCTGGTAAGCATATCCGCGCTCAAGATTCGCGCGAATAATCAGGTTCTTTTTGGAGATGCCGTGCGTTGCCATGAGTGTTTCAAGAAAGCGCGTGAAGTCTTCTTCCACGAACTCCGATTTGCAGCGCTCCAGCACACGGTCAAAGTTGGAAGCTCTGCGCACTTCGTCGGTCAAATCTTTTGTTTTCACCTTTCCCGCTCCTTATTCGTTGAATATAGATTGGCGCCTGTTGGTTCCATTATAAAACAAACGCCCTGGATTGAACATACCAACAAGACCTGTTGTTTCATCCCTTCAGAAGCAGATTAAGAAAGGACGGGGCCTCGCAGCTCCGTCCTTTGCCTTGTTCGTTTTTTTGTTTGCTTAATACTCGTCTCGATTCTTCGTGTAGAGCCAGATGCCGCCGACGATCAGGATGATGGCGATCAGAACGATGGCCGCGATGAACCAGCCCTCCGCGGAAAGCCCTCCCACGGGCGGAACATCCGCCGTAACGAGCGGCGTAGGCGTTGCCGAAAGGGCGGCGCTTGCGCTGCTTGTCGGCGCGGGCGTCGTAACGGCGTTGAGCAGGTCCTTACTCAAAAACACATAGTCCGAGCAGCTCTTCTGCGTCACCGTGACCCAGCCGGTGCTGTCCGCAACGGCGGTCTGTATGAACGAAAGCGACTTGTCGTCCTCCAGCCTGTAGTAATACAGCGTCTTTCCAGCGTTCGCAGCGCCGAGCCAGATACGGATATTCGCCGTGCCGGGCAGTTCGCCGTCGTAATTATAGTGAATCGTTGCAACATACGCGTCACCCGCCAGCTCCTTTGCGGTCTGTTCTGCGATGGAGTTGTTGATGGTCGCTCCGAAGTCGTACCACAGCTTGGTGTAGGTGTCCGTCATCGTGCCCTTGGGAAACGTAAACTCCACGTTGCTCTGCTTGATGATCACGTCCTTGGTCTTATTGCCGTTGGCGAGGTTCTTCATCACGGAGTAGAGAATCCGCGTGTCGTCGCTCGTGAGCGTGTAGCTGTAAAGCGCGGTTCCCGCGTCGCTGCTGCCCGGCGTCGGAGCCGGCGTCTTGGTGCCGCCGCTGGACGTTTCATCCGGAGAATCGGAGGATGTGGATGTTTTCAGCGCGGCGCTCGCGGGCGATGCTTCCATCGTCGTGGTCGCCTTAAAGCGCTGATAGAAGGAATAGGACGTGCCCTCCTTCAAGCCGGAGAAGGTGGTGCTGTCCTGCCAGGTGGTGCCGTTGCGGGAGTATTCGCACCCGCTGACGGCTTTGAGCACGATCTTTGTTGTCGTGCGGCTGGCGCGCGCCGGCGCCGCGGGTGTTTCGCCGCTGTAGTACGCCTTGGCTACCGTGCCGAACGAGCGCGCAATCGTGCCGCCGAGCACCGTGCTCGTCACTTCCAGCGTCAGCTGATTTCCAATATCGATAGCGCTCACCACGTAACTCGTACCGGTTCCAACCTGCACGTTGCCGCGCTTCCAGGTATAGACGAGCTCGCCTGCGGTATTGTTGTTATTAGCAAGGTTGGCGAGGATCGTAATGCCGTATCTCGCTTCGCCGGAGGTCATAATCACGCCCGTAAGCACTGGCTGCGTAGCGAGCGAAGCCGCGGGGCTCGACGTCGAAGCCAGCTCCGTTGCGGTCTGCTTGACGCGCTGGTAGAAGTTATAGTTCGTCCCGGCGGTGAGGTCATGGAACGTCGGGGTGCTTTGCCAGTTGACCTGATCGCGCGAGTATTCGTAGCCGTCGGTCGCGTTCAGGGTGATGCTCGTGGCCGTTGCGGAAGCGCGCGTCGGCGCGGCTGGCGTCGGCTTGGAGCAGACCGCGCGGAGAACCTTGCCCGTCGTGCCGGTGAGCGTCCCGGTCTGGACGCTGCTGGTCACCTGAACCGTCAGCGTCTGATCGACGTCCTCCGCCGCTGGCGTAAACTCCGCCCCGCTGCCGCGATGGGTCGCGCCGCGGTACCAGTTATACGTCAAGGTGCCGGTGTTATTGGAACTCGCAAGCGAAGCCGTGAGCTTGACGCCGGACTGCACGGGGCTTGTAAACTGCACCGTGCCCGATAATCCGGAGATGGTGGAAACGGCTGCCGCTGTTCCGGCTGCGGAAGCGGAAACAGAGTCCGTCGCCTTGACGCGCAGATAGAACGAATAGTTCGAGCCGCTAGTCAGCCCTGTATATGAAGCGCTGTCCTGCCAGTCCGTGCCGCCGCGCGAGTACTGATACCCGCTCATGGTGTTGAGCGTTACGCTGGTTTCCGTCAGCGACGCTACCGTAGGCGCGGGCGCGGCGCTGCCGGCGTAGTCCGCCTTGTCTACTGTCGCGGAAACGGCGGGGAGCGTGCCGGAGCAGAACGCGTCCGTCACTTCCAGACGGATGGTCTTACCGATGTCCGCCGCGGTGAGCGTATAGGTGGTGGAGATTCCGCCGGAAGCCAGCAGTGTGCTGCCGCCGCCGGTTTCATTGCGGTACCAGCTGAAAGTCCAGTAATAATCGTTGGTCTGCGTGGGGCTCTGCACCGAGCCGCTCAGCGTTTCGCCCGCTTTTGCAGTGCCGGTGATTGATGCCGTCCCGCCGAACGCGCCGGGCGTGCGGGTGTAATATACTTCCAAATCGCCCGTGAGCGCGTAGCTGTCCAGCGAGACGTCCGCAGACGAACCGCCAACCAAAGCGGTCTTCTGCTGGGTAAAGCCCGCGTCCGAGGGCGCGTTGAAGATAAGAGTCGTGCTGCGTTCCAACGCCTGGCCGCTGGCAACGGGCGTGTCGCCTGCGCGAACGCTGAGCTGCGTGTTGGCGGGCGTAAACACAACGGCAACGGGGTCGGTCAGCGCGTCCGCCGCGACGGTTGTAAACGAAGCGCTCGAAGAAGCGTTTGCGTTGCCCGCGCGGTCGGTAAACGCACCCTGCGCAACGGCAACGGAGTAATTCGTCGCGTTGACGAGCGCGAGCGCGGGTGAAAAGTCGGTTAAGTCGAACACGTAATACCAAAGCCCGCTGGAGGAATCGCCGACCAGCGACGCAGCGGTCACGGAGGCGGTATAGTCGGTCGAGCCGTCGTTGACGGTCACGGTTTTGCCGGAGACCGCCGAAACGGGCTCGGTTGCCGAAAGGATAATCTTTTGATTGTTCCCGATGGCCGCGTTGGTTGACCCGCTCGCGGGCGAATACAGCGTAACATCAGGAGCCGCAGCGTCGTAACGCACCGCGACGGCTTTGCGCTCGGAGATTGCGCCGTCGCTGGTTCCACCGACCGCACGCAGGTAGTAATACACCGCGTTCGAGCCGGTCACGCAGTCCGTCTTTGTGGCGGTCGCGCCCCACGCTCCGCCGGGCGCTAACGCGACTTCGTACCCGGAGGGCGCCGTTAAGGTCACGCTGCCGGTATAGATGCCGTTTTCGCCGAGGTTATCGCTCGAAACGGTTGCCACGGCGTCGGTAATGTAGTTATAGACGCGGTATGCCGCGCCGGAAACGAGCGAAAGCGTATAGTTCTTTGCCAGAAACGCACCGCTGTCCGCTGGCGCGAGGGTGCCGAGGGTCACGTTATAAACGCCCTCGGTCGAGGCGGCGCTCGCGTCGCCCGCGAGGCTCCCGGTAAACGCCGGAGTCTGCCCTGCAACCGCGCCGGAGGACGTATAGCCAAACGTGGGGTTGGCAAGCCCCGCTATACGGCTGACGCTCACCGCCGGGAGGATCGTAAGGGTGGCTTTGGCGATGGTAAACGGAATATCCGCGCTCTGCCCCGCGTAGGTGCCGTTGGAAACGGAGACGACAAGCTTGTATTCGCCCGCGTCCGTCGGCGGGGTTGCGGAGGAATATCCGCCTCCGTCGGTGCTGGAGTAGGCGTAGACATAATCGCCGGAGGAGATGCTCACCGTCGTATCGCCGTTTTTGGCAACCGGCGTGCCGCTTGATACGGCGGGTGTGCCATCGTAGGTTTTACCGGCAACGCTCACGCCTGTAATCGTAACCGCCGTTTCCCCGGCCGCAAGCGAAGCGGACGCGCTAAACACAAGCATTACCGCCGCAAGCGCGGCAAGCATCCTCAACAGGCGTCCTCTCGAAAGTTTCATAAGCGCTCCTTTCCGTGGGCAACGAAAGAGGGTTTCCCACAGGGGGTTATTTATCGGGAATGACCGGTTGCTGCATACAGGCAATCGCAGTTGATTCGTTCCAAGAGATCCGATATCGGTTTTGGCAGTCTCAGTATGCCACAATCACTTTTCTGATCAACCGTCATTTTGCTATGGCAGTCTCAGTATGCCACAATCACTTTTCTGATCAACCGTCATTTTGCTTCGGCAGTCTCAGTATGCCACAATCACTTTTCCTTTGCAAACGGCCAAACCCCTTCTCTATCTATAACACTGGGCAATTCCCGAATTCGTTGCAGATCGTTTGCAAATAGTTCAAAAGTCGCATAAAAAAAGCACGGCGCGCGAAAATACGCAGCGCCGTGCATCCGCACACCGTTTGGTTCCGTTTGATTACTGCTCGCTCACCAGCACAAGAAAGCGTTTATACAGCGCGTCGTATTCGCAGCCGCAGGAGCCGCATTCCTCGTCCGCCTGCCGGACGGCTTCCACCAGCTCTTCCCGGCAGTCCGCCCCGTCGAGATACTCTTTAGCCGGTTGGGCGATTAAGTCCCAGCCGGACTGCGCAAACCGTTTGACAATTCCCCGGAGTTCCACTTCTTCCATCGAATTCTCCTCCTTTGCGTGTTTGCGTTTGTCCGCAGCGGCCTTCGCTTCGATATCCTGTTGCTCGGAATAGCGAATCGCGCCGCCGCCTTCGTCCCAGAGGCGCTCCATATTATAGTACTTTCGCTCCTCGGGGTAAAAGATGTGCACGAGGATATCCGCGTAGTCCAGAACGACCCATTTCCCTTCCGTGTACCCTTCGCTTCTGCGCAGATCCAGCCCCAGCGCGGGCGCTTTTTCGTCCAGTTCGTCCGCAAGCGCCTTAACCTGGGATACCGCGCGCCCGCTGCAGATGACAAACCAGTCCGCAATGATGGTTTTGTCCGCCACATGAATGGCAACGATGTCCTGTGCCTTTTTGTTATACAGTATCTCGCAGATTCCCTCTGCCCGCTGCCGAATGGCGTCGGCGTTCGTTTTCTCGCCCAATGAATTCCCTCCGATAATTTCTGTCTTTCGTTTTGCTGAATGCGCCTGTTCGGGCGCATGGTAACACGTTCTTTGTCCGCCGGCTACTTGAAAGCCGCTTTCTTTTCGTAGTACATGAGCGCCCGCGCGCTCGCGGGATGCACCGCCCAGCCTCTCTGTGCAATTAAGCGCGAAACACGCTGCAGCGAGTAGCGCATAAACGCGTCCACGCCGTCGTTGACGCGCCTGCGGTATTCCTCCACGCTGAGAAACGTCCGCGTAGGCTCAATAAGGTCCGCGGCATAGATCAGCGCGTCGAAATCGCTCATGCCGTCCTCCCCCGTGGTGTGCAGGCGGAGGGCACGGAGAATCGTTTCGTCCGTAATGCCGTATTCCGTCCTCGCCAGAACCGCGCCCGCGAACGCGTGGTAAACGGGATACACGCCGGAATCGTCGCCGGAGAGCACCTCCTGCGTCACCGGGTCGAGGCACTTAGCGCAGTCGTGTAATAGAGCCGCAACGCGCGCTTTCTTTGCG
>JBDKTD010000073.1:0-15477 GCA_039680365.1 Clostridiaceae bacterium | reverse complement strand
TCCGCTCCGGCGTATGGAAGCATTCGCGCCACCCGAACTACCTTGGCGAAATCCTCATGTGGTGGGGCGTGTTTCTCGTGATGTTCTCCGCGCTGCCGCAGTACTGGTACTTTGCGGCGGGCGCGCTCGTCAACACGCTGATGTTCCAGTTTATCAGCATCCCCATGGCGGAAAACCGCCTCGCGGGGTATAAGGAAGGCTTTGCCGATTACGTTTCGGAAACGAACAAGCTCTTGCCGTTTGCAAGGCGAAAGAGCGCGTAAGGGGTAAGGCAACAAACAAACTTAGGATATTAAGAAGTATAAGGAGAGGTTATGATAGGAAAGTGTGCGCTTTGCGGTTGTGAAGCGGAGATGACATTCGAGCATATACCTCCGAGAAGCTGTTTCAACTCAGCTCCAGCGAAATCGGTAACTGGCAATGAAATTATAGCATCCCTCTCAAACCATCATCGAAATCCTTGGGATGTCAAAGGCTTGCCTTACGGAAATCAGCAGCGCGGGATGGGGTGCAGTGTGCTGTGTGCAAAATGCAATTCAAGTACAGGTAAATGGTATGGGGAATCATATGCCTCTCTAGTCCATAGTGTCCACAAGGTTATAAGAGAAAACGAAATTCATGTACCATCGATGCTAGATTTCTTTATAAAAGGAGTATACCCATTAAGAATAGTTAAGCAAATCCTCTCGATGACTTGCTCAATCAATTATCCATACTACGAAGATGATAGATTTAGAAAGCTAGCAGATTTTGTACTTGAAAAGAATGCAAGTGGGATTGACAAAGAATCATTTCGAATATATCTCTATATTGCCTATAATCATCAAATTAAGTATTGGCCTCTGACGGTGTTGATTAAGAAAATTCCGGGTAACGATGAATATATACCAGATACTGTTTCAGAAATATTCGCTTATCCGCTTGGTTTTGTAGTTTGCTTTAATCCTAATCCCCAGATTGGTCATCCTGGCATTGATATTACTTCGTTTTGTGATTTCAAATATGGGCAAATGTGTAATCTGGATTTTTCAGTGCCAGTTCTCGAAAGCAATTCAGTATCTCCATGTGATTATCGCTCGAAAAAAGAGATAATTGTGCGTATGATAGCCGAAAAAAGCGGGGATGCAGAATGAATATACACAACTCTTACTTTGTTGCTTTCCACTCCCCATTGTGTTAAACTCACGGGAACGAAACTATATATAATGGATTGGAGCTCCTTTTACCATGCATGCCATCGTCACCGTCATCGGCCACGACCGCGTGGGCATCATCGCGGGAATCTGCGTCGCCCTCGCCGGCGTCAACGTCAACGTTTTGGATATCACCCAGACCATCCTCGGCGGGATGTTCACCATGATTATGCTCGTCGATCTTGCGGCAGCTTCCGCGCCCTTTGCGGAGATTGCTTCCGCACTCGACGGGGAAGGCGAAAAGCTCGGCGTGAACATCCGCATCCAGCGGGAAGACATCTTCAACGCCATGCACCGCATTTGAGGTGGAATAATATGCTCAATCAGCGGGAGATATTTGAAACCCAGCACATGATCGACAGCGAGCACCTCGACATCCGCACCATCACGATGGGGATTTCGCTGCGCGACTGCGCCCACGGCGACGCGAAGGTTGCCGCGCAAAAGATTTACGACAAGATTACGCATTGTGCGGAACGTCTGGTTTCGGTCGGCTGCGAGATCGAGCGCGAGATGGGCATTCCCATCGTCAACAAGCGCATCTCCGTGACCCCCATGGCGCTCGTGGCGGAAGCCAGCGACGCGGCGGACTACGTGCCATTTGCCATCGCAATGGATCGCGCGGCAGCCGAATGCGGCGTCAACTTTATCGGCGGATTTTCCGCGCTCGTGCAGAAGGGCTTTACCAACGGAGACAAAAAGCTGATCGCGTCCATTCCGGAAGCGTTGGCTGTAACGAAATACGTCTGCTCCTCCGTCAACGTCGCTTCCACGCGCGCGGGCATCAACATGGACGCCGTACGCTGGATGGGCGAAATCGTCAAAGCCACCGCCGAACGCACTGCCGATCAAGGCGGCCTCGGCTGCGCAAAGCTCGTGGTGTTCTGCAACGCCGTCGAGGACAACCCCTTCATGGCGGGCGCGTTCCACGGCGTAGGCGAGCCGGAGTGCGTCATCAACGTTGGCGTATCGGGCCCCGGCGTGGTCTGCTGCGCGCTTAAAGAGGTGCGCGGCGCATCCATCGACGTGGTGGCCGAAACCGTCAAGAAGACCGCTTTCAAGGTCACGCGCATGGGTCAGCTCATCGCGCGGGAAGCGTCCCTGCGGCTCGGCGTGCCGTTTGGCATCGTGGACTTGAGCCTCGCTCCCACGCCCGCGCAAGGGGACTCCGTTGCGCGCATTCTCGAAGAGATGGGGCTGGAGCGCTGCGGCACCCACGGCACCACGGCGGCGCTGGCGCTGCTCAACGACGCGGTCAAAAAGGGCGGGGTCATGGCGTCCTCGCAGGTGGGCGGGCTTTCCGGCGCGTTCCTCCCGGTTTCCGAGGACGAGGGCATGATCGCGGCGGCGCAAGCGGGTACGCTGACCATAGACAAGCTGGAAGCGATGACCTGCGTCTGCTCCGTTGGCCTCGATATGATCGCGGTTCCGGGGGATACGCCCGCAGAGACGATCTCCGCCATCATAGCGGACGAAGCGGCCATCGGCATGATCAACAACAAAACCACCGCCGTGCGCATTATCCCCGCGCCGGGGAAAGTGGTTGGCGACATGATCGAGATGGGCGGCCTTCTCGGCAGCGCGCCGGTGATGCCGGTGCATACCGAGTCCAGCGCGGACTTCATCCGCCGCGGCGGCCGCATCCCCGCGCCGCTGAACGCGCGGAGGAATTGAACTGTGTAAACAACAAAACAGCCCGTGAGGGCTGTTTTGTGTTATCTTACGCGCGGCTTGCCCGCTGAAAATTCTCTGCTATTACTTGTACCTGCACAACCCCGTTCTCCTCTCCGATCACCGTAAACCCGGCGGCGAGGTGCGTTTTCAGCGCGGCGGGGCGGTCGGGTTCAAAGTCGTTGCGGACTTCCGTTGCGCCGAGGCGGTCGAACGCTACGTTTAGCAGGAGCCGCAGCGCTTCCGTGGAATACCCCTTGCCCCGGTGAGCGGCTTCGAGCACAATGCCCATATCGTACCAGCCGCCGGACGCGTTTTGATGCAGGTTGACTTTGCCGAGAAAAGCGCCGTCCGAACAGCGGACGATATACGCGTAATACCGCTGGGGTTCGCTTTGGCAGAACCAGTTGAACCACGCCTGCCATTCGCTTTCGGGAAAGTCGATGCAGCCGGTTTCGTTGTGGTAGCCGGGAAAGCCAAGGTCGTAGCCGCGGTTGTAGGACATTGTTGCGGGGTCGCTCAGGAGCTGCTTTCTATACCAAAGATCGCTCAATAGCGGCTTATACAGTTGCACATTCGGCGCCATATCTCGCTTTGCTCCTTTGCTTTCCCGGTTTAGTCTGGCTGCCACCATCCGGTGATTATCGGATCTCTCGCCCGGCGAGCTTCGGAATGCCGCGTTCGGTAATTTCCATAATCACCAAGTCCGGCGCGACCAACTCAATCGTTTCGCGGTACGCGGTGATAGAGCGAACCAGAACCGTTTCGTGGTAGTATTCCGCAAAGTATTTGCTCATCCTGTAGTTTGGGCCGAAAAACGAATCGCCAAACAGCAGTATGGTGCCCTGCGCGCTGTCGTTGAGGTGAACTTCGGAAGGACCCTGCCAGCCGCTGCCGGGCTGGTTTTGGATCCGGTCCAACTCGCTTGCCAGCGCGGAATCTTTCGAAAGGGTTGCTTTCGGGTTGGCAACATCGCACTCCAAAGCCAATTCCGGCTCCGTGAATCCGGCCGCGTTCATCATTCCCCGCAAATCGCCGTTGTGCGGTTCGATACGGAAGGTCACTTCAAAGGCGGGGATATCCTTTCCGGTGACTTGCTCGACTGTGTCCGAGATACTCTGGAAAGCGGCATACGAACCTAAGGTGTTCCAGTGCGTGCAGTTTTTATAGTAGACCTGCCCGCCGTTTGCTTTCTCTTCCAAAAGCGCGGGCTTCGTGTTAACAACCGTAACGCCCGTGTGCGCCCTCAGGTACGCCGTGAGCGTGTCGATTGGCGTTTCCCGCACCGCCAAATGGCGCGAACTGATGTATTCCGGGTAGACGCTCGTTTTGCTGGGTGTGAGAACCAGAATGTATGGGATTCCCATTTTCTCCAGTTCGAGGCGGATGCTTTCCTGACTTTCGGCAATGCTCTGCAGCATCGGCTCGTCGAGCGGGTACTCCCCGAACGGGATTAAGAGGTTGTCTTCCAGCGTGTAAAAATACCAGCCGTCGCGCCCGATGTGAACCGCTTTGGAGGGCGAGGTGTGAAAGACGTTCAGCATCACGCGCGAGACCGTTTCGGAGAATACGGAGCGAAAACCGATGTGATCGTTGAACCAGGGTTCAAACGCAAACACCTCATCATAGTGGATCTTTCCGCCTTCACCGAAGATATGAGGGAATGCCGCGAGCGTCCTGTTTTCTTTTTCTGAAACATCGTTCTGCTTGAGGCTTGTCGTACAGAGCGGCAGGAGGAGGGCGAGGAGAAACAGCGCTGAAAAGACGACGGAAACGATTTTTTTCTTCACGCGATTCCCTCCTCTCAAAATTGAAAGTAGATAAACGAATTGAACGCGGAGCCTTCCACCAGCAAGATGCTGACGGCAAGCAGCGCGAGAACCAGACATCCCTCCAGAAAGCCTGTCAGCAGCGGACGGCGCTCCGGTTTGAGCTTAGCCCTGAGGAAGGAACGCACCGGCATGGAGAACAGCACGCCCGCGGCAAACACGCAGACGGCAAGCGGGTTGACGTATAGATCGAGCGGGTACGCGCTGAAAGCGCTCGTTCCGAAGCCGAACATCGTGCCGAGGTAACCGAGCGCAAAATGAACATCCGGCGAGCGGAACAGCACCCAGCCGACCACGACGACGAACATGGCATACAGCCACTTGACCGGGTAGGGGAGCTTTAACCTGGGGAACTTGCCGGAAACGACGCGTTCGAAGATTAAAAACACCCCGTACCACAGACCCCAAACGATGAAATGCCAGGCCGCGCCGTGCCACAGCCCCGTTGCGAGAAACACGATCATCAGGTTGACATACGTATTCCCCCTGCGGTTTCCGCCGAGCGGGATATACAGATAATCCCGAAACCAGGTTGAAAGCGAAATATGCCACCGGCGCCAGAATTCCTTTACCGAGGCGGAGATATACGGATAGTTGAAGTTTTCCAAAAAGTCGAACCCGAACATCCGCCCGAGCCCGATTGCCATATCGCTGTAGCCGGAAAAGTCGTAATAAATCTGCAGCGTATAGAACAGCGCGCCCGCCCAGGCGGCGCCTGCCGAGAGGTGCGCTGCGGGTTCGCCGAAGATTTTATCCGCAATAAGCGCAAGCTGGTTGGCAAGGATCATCTTTTTCGCCAGGCCGTATACAAACCGCTTTGCGCCCTGCCAGAAGAGCACGGCGTCGTAGGTACGACTGTCGAGCTGATCCTTGATGTCGCCATACCGAACGATCGGGCCAGCGAGCAGCTTGGGAAACAGCGCAAGGTACAGGGCGATCTTGAGCGGGTTCTTTTGCAAAAGCGAGGGGTTTCGGTACAGGTCTATGACATAGGAGAGCCCCTGAAACGTAAAGAACGAGATGCCAAGCGGCGCAATCGCCTGCTGAAAGTCGAAGCCCGTGCCGAACAGGCGGTTCCATGTTGCAACGGTAAACCCGGCGTACTTATAGTAAAACAGCAGACCGAGGTTGAGCAGCACGAATACGCCCAGCGCGGTCTTCTTTTGCCAATCCCCTTTTTTTGCCGCATACGCAATGGTCAGCCCGCCCGCATAGTTGATTGCAATCGAGACGACAAGAATAATTGCCGCCTTGTGACTACCCCAGACAAAGAACACAAGGGAGGCCAGCAGCAGAAACAGATTGCGGTAATTCTCTTTGAGAAGATAGTAGCAGATCAATACGACCGGCAGGAACAGAAACAGAAACAGATTCGTTGAAAACGCCATAGAATCCCCCCAAAGAACGCGACTGTGCTGAAAATCTCCCTTTATCAGCGCGTCGGCTATTGATGGAACGCCGCTGAAAAAACGCGTTTTTCTTAACCCGGAACAAGGCAAATTGCAATAAAAGTAGCGTATCACGTGCAGCAAGTCGCGTCAATCTAAGGTTTCGAACAGTATTTAACAGGGCGCGGAAATAGCCATGAGCGTTGACGCGGGGGAGCATTCGTGTATAAAATAGCGTATGCTTTGCAACGGAAATTTTGATTTACTTCGCGGCTGCGTCCCGGCTTTGAACGGGGCGGCTGCCGCGCATGAAATGCGGTGTCTATGAAACGAACGACGAACGCGCTGAGAAACACCCTGATTTCGTTTGGCAGTTTTGTCATCATCTTTTTGTTCGGCATCGGCATCCGGCGGCTGTTTCTCGACAATCTCAGCATTGAATACCTCGGCTACGAAGGCCTGTTTTCCAATATCTTTGCGGTGCTGAGCACGCTGGATTTGGGCGCGGGCTCCATTCTTCTCTACCGGCTGTATCGCGCGATTGCGGGCAACAACGAGACTGAAATCCGCAAGCTCCTCGCCATGTACGCGCGCCTGTACCGGCTGGTTGCGGGCGTTGTGCTGCTGCTCGGCCTCGCCATGATTCCGCTTTTGCCGCTTTTGATTCGCGACCAGATTTCGGACTGGAACTTCGTCTACGTAATCTACATCATGCAGCTCGTCACCACGGTGGGCGTGCTGTACCTTTCCTATTACCGGCTGCTGCTGGAAGCGCATCAGCGCGTTTCCGACGCGGTGATCGTTGAAACGTGCATTCGTATTTCCACGCAGATTCTCAAGGTCTTTGTGATTCTCTATACGAAGAACTATTTAATCTACCTCTCCGTGGGCTTGCTCTACAACCTGATTTCCGCGCTCCTGATTGCGTATCGCTGCAGGCGAAAGTATGCCTCCCTGCTGGGCGGACCGTTCGACCGGCAGTATTTCAAGGATGGCATGTTTCGCTCGGAACTCAAGAACTCCTCCGTCATCCGCCTGTCGCAGACCGTGTTCTACCTGATGGATACGCTGCTCGTGTCGTCGCTGATCGGCCTGAAGGCGGTCGCGCTTTACGGCAACTATACGATGATCGGCGGGCAGGTGCTGCTGGGGTTCAACGCCATTCTGCAGCCCATCCGCGCCAGCGCGGGGAGCTATGCCAACACGGAGTCCAGAGAGGACAGCTATCGGATGTTCCGCATTGTCGATCTGATTGCGTTCTTTTTGGCGAGCTTTGTTCTCACGTCCCTGTTTACGCTGGCGCAGCCGACCATTGCCTGCGTTTACGGGCCGCAATACCTGCTGCCGCTGTCGTTTCTGGCGTTCTATTCGCTCTATTGCTACATCATTATCAAGGACAACGCGATTCGCATGTTCCGCGAGACGGTTGGCGAATTCAAGCAGGAGAAGATGTGGTCGGTCTCGGGCGCTGCCGTCAACATCATCCTTTCGCTCATCGGCGTAAAGCTCTTTGGCATTACGGGCGTACTAATGGGCACATTCCTTTCCGAACTGGTGCTGGAGGCGGGTTCGTATTTTATCGCCTACCGGCACAGGTTCCAGCTTCCGGTTCGGGTCGGGTTTGGGCGGACGTATGTGTTTTTGCTGCTGGCCGCCGCCGAAGCGGGGCTGACGTATCTTGCTACGAGCTGGATTCCCGTTTCGTTCGGTGGGCTCGCGCTCCGGTGCGTTTTCTGCCTTGTGGTGCCAAACGGCCTCAACGCGCTGTTCTTCCACAAGACCGAGGCGTTTGCCCGGATGATGGGTTACTTCACAAAAATGCTCACTATGCTGAAAACCCGCGGCAATCCGCCCGAAGAGATCGCTCCGGCGGAGTAACCGGTCAATTACGATCCGTACGACGAAGCGAACCGTTTATCGAACGGTTCGCTTTTTTTATCGGCCTATTTGATTCGAAAGTAATCGGTGATTCCAGCTTATGGAATGGCTCGCTTTTTTGATGGCTTATTTGGTTCGAAAGTAATCGTTGATTCCCGTGAGATTGGCGTCTTTTTCGCTGAGCAGCGGGGTAATTCCGTTCAGCGGCCATTCGACGCCGACGTCGGGATCGTCCCAGCGGATGCCGCTTTCGTCCTCGGAATGGTAGAACTCGTCGCACTTATAGGTAAACGCCGCCGTTTCGCTGAGCACAAAAAAGCCGTGCGCCATGCCGCGGGGAAGGAAGAACTGCTTCTTATTCTCCGCCGAGAGCACAACGCCCACCCATTGGCCGAACGTCGGGCTGTTTTTTCGAATATCCACCGCAACGTCGAACACCTCTCCCGAGATGACGCGCACGAGCTTTGCCTGCGGGTGCAGCACCTGAAAGTGCAGCCCGCGCAGAACGCCCCTGCGGGATTTTGACTGGTTGTCCTGCACGAACACGGCTTCAATTCCGGCGGCGCGGAACTCTTCTGCGTGATAGGTCTCCATAAAGTAACCGCGCTCGTCGCCAAACACGGTTGGGGTAATGGTAAACACGCCCAGAATGCGCGTCTTTTCAAATTGGAATTTTCCCATGCTGTTTTCGTATCCTTTCCAAGGCGGATGATTGGCGTTCCTTCTTCGGCTTAAGCCCGGTTACCGCTCCGGCATGCCGGCGGCTTTGATTTGCCGCATGGTTTCTTCCAGCATGATTCGCTCGTCCGGCATCGTGAAAAAAGAGGACTTCTTCTTGACAAACGGGCTGTTCAGCAGCACCAGCGAGCGCGGGTGCATATAGGGCGCGTTGTTCTTTGTCTGCTCCATGATCAGCGGGGACTCCCGGATAAATGCGTCGTAGGAAAAACCTCTGTCCGAAAAGAACTTCGTCATCTCCGTTTCTTCGTGCTCAATGACATCTATAATGGCGGAGTGATAGCCGACCCGGTCCCAGAAATCAGCGAATGCCTGATTGGAAACGAGACTTCGCTCCGCAACGAAGAAGTAGGACTGAATGTGCGCGTCAATATAGGTTTTCTTCATTTCGGAGATGGCAAACCCGCTTTGGTGCTCGATCATACCCCAGAAATCCACCGGATCTCTGCGTTCCATCTCGGCAAAAACGCTCGAAAGGCTCCACAGCGGCGCAAAGTTGCTGTTGTTGGCAAAGATTACCTGATCGAACGCGCCGAGCCGGTCAAAGCCGTAGTCCGAGACCACGTCCTTCCAAGCGCCGAAGTCGTAGCCAACGTTGCCGCGCTGAACGACGGTTACTTTTTCGCAGCGGACCTTATCCAGTTCCTTGCCGGGCAGGTCGGAGTTGGTAATGAATATGACCTGCTCAACATAGTGAGTAAGCTCGCTCACATAAGCGGCGTCCGAATCGCTCAGCACGCAATCCTTGTCGAAATGAACGAAAAAGGCGATTCTTTTTTTGTCGGCAACAGGCTGAATCCGCCCGCAGCAGTTCCAGGTTTTCAGGTACCCATATCCTTCGTTTGCCGCCAAATCGACCCAGAGCCGCTCGATATGGTGCGCCAGCATCTGCGTCGGTCTTCCCGTTTCACGGGGGAACTCCTCCGGAACAATGCCGATTTTGAACATGCGCCGAATCGCCTTTGCCCGCGCCCAGAACATGTCGCCGGCGGGGTAGGCGGGCGCGCTGAAGCGGAATGAGGTGAACCCGCAGCGCTTCAGCAGTTTTTCACACGCAATTCGCTCGTTTTCGCGCACCGGCTCCAGATTCAGCAGCGGAAACGTCTCCGGAAAGACGATGCCAAGGCGCTCGTCGCGCTCGAACGCGGCGATTACGCCGCGGACATAGTCCGTGTGCCCGAGCAGGTTTCGCAGCAGGTATTCGCGCCAGGCATAGCCAAGTTCCTTGATGGTCGACTTTTTGCCGTGCACATGCAGAATGTAGTCGTAGCTGTCGATGACCGGCGCCATCTGCTGTAAAAACGGCGCAATGTCGCGTCCCCGGTTGGGGAAACACGCAACGGAAACGTGCGCGGCGCGGCTTCGCTCCGCAAACGCGCGTTCGATCCGCGCCTTTTTTTCCGCGGTGTCGGTCGAAACATAACAGTCGAACCGGAACGGAATCCGGTTGAGCTCCTCAATGAGCTCGTCCATCGTCTCCAGAAAGAACAGATGTACCTGCGCGCAGATGCGCGGCAGGTCCGCGCTGTCGTCAAAACGCAGTTCGGCGGCGGTTTGCTCGGTGATGACGCGAAAATCGTCCCGGTACGGGAGCCCGAACAGCGCTTTTGAGAGAGCATTGAGATTCGCATAACCGTCTTTTTCACCCGGAGAAAGCCGCGCTTCCGCCGTATCTCCGCTCCATCCGCCTATAAAGAGAAAGCGAGACGTTTCCGGGAAACGCCAGCGCGTATAAGCCGCGTCGTTGACCATCCAGTCATAAAAGAAGCGCGCGGAGAACTTGGCAAACGCCGCACGATTCACGGTATGAAACGGCAGTTGATTCCAGCCCATGGCGCAAGTGCGGTAAAGAGGGCGCGTTTCGAACGGAATCTCACCCTCTTCCGTCATTTGCGTATAGGTCGTGGCCTTACGGTATACGCAAGTTTTTGCATAACTGTAAAGCCGCCAATGCCGTCTTTTCTCGGAGGTTTCTTCCAGTACGTGAAGTTTATGCGGAATATCGAGCGGGGGAAACTCCACTTCGGCGTCCGCGTCCTGCGCGGACAAAGCCGCGCGATTCGGATTGCTGTTTGTGCGGCAAGCCCAAATCTGGAGCTCGCCGACGCCGCTCGCCCGCGCGCGCTTACGCCACGCGGAAAAGGCCGGTTCGCCGTTTACCGAAGGCCGCGCGTCAAGAGAGAGCAACAGCGGCTTGCCGTCAGCCTGAATAGACCTGGAATCGGACACGCAGCTATGAACGAGGGAAAAGAACGCGTCGTCCGCCGAGGCGGGTTCGTCCGACCGGTCGTAAACGCGGCAAAGGCAGTATCTGAGGGGAATCTCCGTGTGCTTTTGCAGTATGTGCAAAAGATCGGTATCCGCGGGGGTGCGCCAGAAGAAGCAGAATCCGTAGATTCCGTGCTTTATGGCGGCAGTCGCGGCGCGGCGGAGTTTTTCCGCCGCCGCATCTTCGCTGAGGAACTTTTCCGCTGCAGGGTCGAAGAACGCAATTGCGCGTATATCCGTGCGCATGCCTTCAAAGTCGATTTCCGCTTGGCTGACGGCCGCGTGCAGCGGCGGCTCCGCCAGCTCCATCGGGTCTACCTGACGGCGGTACTTGAGCAAAATCATCCGTTCAAACGGCGACTTTGGCAGGTAGTTCAGGGCAAAGAGGAACACCTTCGAGAGGGTGATTTTAAAGCCTACAAGGCGAATGGACTGAAACAGCCTTTTCAGCGGGCTCATTTTACTTGCGTAGTGTTTCATGGGTTTCCTTTAGCTTCTTTTCGTAATGTTTCGGCAGAATACTGTTTTTGCAGTGAAAGCGAGTTATCCAGCCGTTGTAAGTGCGAAGAAAGCGATCAATTATTTACAGTGATAGCGGGGTTATCCGTTGTAAGCGCGAAGAAAGCGGTCAATTATTTACAGTGACAGCGGGGCTATCCATTGTAAGTGCGAAGAAAGCGGTCAATTTTTACTGTTATAAGTGCGAAGAAAGCTCTCGATCGCTTCCTGCCAGGGGCGCATCTCGTCCCCGACCGTCGTACGGAGCATCATGTGATCCAGCGAGGAGTACGCCGGGCGCTTGGTCGGGCTCGGATATTCGTCGGACGTGCAGGGGAACGCTTCCGCGCCAAAGTTTGCAAGGCGGAGGATTTCCGCGGCAAATTCAAACCAGCTGCATTCGCCGTTTCCGGTGCAGTGGTAAACGCCGTACTCTTCCGTGGCGGCAATCTTGAGCAAATGGTAAGAAAGATCCACCGCGTTGGTGGGATTGCCCCGCTGGTCGCTGACAACGGTGACCTTGCCTTCGGCGCGGGCCTTATTGAGGATTGCCTTGACGAAATTCTTGCCGTGACGGCCGTACAGCCAGGACGTGCGGACGATGAAATGCCTGCTCGAAAACGTCCGCACAAACTGCTCGCCCGCGAGCTTGGTCTTGCCGTAAACGCTCACGGGACAGGTCGGGTCGTACTCCCGATAAGGGCGCGTTCCGTCGCCGGAAAACACGTAGTCCGTTGAAATGTGCATGATTTTTGCGCCCACGCGTTCGGCGGCGATGGCGAGGTTTCTCGCCCCCAGCGCGTTGACGCGGTAAGCGTCGTCCTCGTGCGTTTCGCAGGCGTCCACGTTGGTATACGCCGCGCAGTTAAAAATCAGGTCGGGGCGCGTTTGTTCCACGATCGCGATGGTTTTTTCCAGGTTCGTGATGTCGATTTGTGGGATGTCCAGACAGGTCAGGACGATGTTGCGGTAGACTTGCGGGATCGCGCCAAGTTCAGAATGTCCACTTGTCAATTGCGTCACAAGCTCGGTTCCGAGCTGCCCGTTGCAGCCGACGATCATTCCGTTTCTCACGTAGCATGCCTCCTTTTCCAGATTTTCTTCAGTCGTTGCAGTCGCTAATTGTTCCATAATCGCCTCAGTACCTGATCTTTCCCTCGGCAACGCGCTTGAGATGCTCGCCGTAGGGCGACTTTCCGTAGCGCGCCGCGGACTCCAAGAGCGCTTTTTGATCGATCCAGCCGTTGATAAACGCAATCTCCTCCGGCGCGGAAATCTTGACGCCCTGACGTTTCTCCACCATTTGCACGAAGTTTGCCGCGTCGAGCAGGCTGTCCATCGTGCCCGTATCCAGCCAGGCAAAGCCACGCCCCAGAATCTGCGCGTGCAGGGATCCATCCTGCAGGTAGATATCGTTGAGCGAAGTGATTTCCAGCTCGTTTCGCCAGGAGGGCTTGACGGTTTTGGCATAGTCCACTACACGTCGGTCGTAGAAATACAAGCCGGTGATGGCGTAGTTCGACTTCGGGTGCGCGGGCTTTTCTTCTACGGAGAGGACCTTGCCGCTTTCGTCCATCTCCAGCACGCCAAAGCGCTCCGGATCGTTGACATAGTAGCCGAAGATTGTCGCCAAGCCGTTCTCGGCGTCGGCTGTCGCCTGCTGGAGGAGACGGCGGAACCCGCTGCCGTAAAAAATGTTGTCGCCCAGCACCATGGCGCAGCAGTCGCTGCCAATGAACTCCTCGCCCAATAAAAACGCTTGCGCAAGTCCGTCCGGAGACGGCTGCACTTTATAGCTTAATCGTACGCCAAACTGTTCGCCGCTGCCGAGCAGACGCTCGAAATTCGGCAGGTCGGTCGGCGTGGAGATGATCAGGATGTCCTTGATGCCCGCGAGCATCAGCGTCGAGAGCGGGTAGTAGATCATGGGTTTGTCATACACCGGCAGCAACTGCTTGCTGGTGATCATGGTCAGCGGGTACAGTCTCGTTCCCGCTCCGCCCGCCAGAATAATGCCCTTCATACCGTTTTCCCTTCCAAGTACCGTTTTATCTAAACATACAGAATCTGTCCCAGCACGCGAACGATTCCTTGTTTCCAGGTCCTCAGCCGGAAGAGCTGCCAAATCCTGCCGGGCTTGCCGTGCTCCGGGATCCGGCTGTAAGCACGCAGCAGCGCGAGCTGTTCTTTCGAGAGACGGTTTTCATACGCGTTGGCGAATGCTTCCGCTTGAAGATACGTTGCTTTCAGGCTGCTTTGCACGTCGCGCGGGCGAAACAGCCTGCGGAGTAAATATCGCGCGGAGGAAACGTCTTTTGCGCCGACTTCGTTTGCCCCGTGCTGGCGGTAGAGCACTGTCTGCTCGTTGGCCAGCGCCACGATATGGCCGAATGCCGAAGCGGTGAGCGCAAGCCACCAGTCGTGCATGGTGCATTGCGCCGCAGCGTTCGCCGTGAAGTTTCGCAGCGCGCGGTTGATCATTGTCGTGCAGCCGGTTACCGTGTTTACCACCAGCAGCTGACGAAGCGCCGTGCGTCGGTAGTCGAGCTTGGACATTTCCCGAAACGACGGATGCGTTGCCTTTAAATCTTCATCGACCACGCGTAGGTCGGTATGCACCAGAAGCGGAGTTTCTTTGCCGTGGGTTTGCTCGGCCTGACGCATGGCGCATAGCGTGCGCTCAACCTTGTCCGGCAGCCAAACGTCGTCCTGGTCGCAGAACATCAGGTATTCGTCGTCATGCGCCTTCAGAAGCGAAAGGAAGTTATGCTTTGCGCTGCCGCTGTTACGTTCGTTTCGTTTCACCCGAATCTGCGCGGGATAGCGGCTTTGGTACTGCTGCAGGATTAAAAACGTTCCGTCGCTGGAGCAGTCGTCCTGTATGTACAAAACGAAGTCCTGCTCCGTCTGCCGCAGCAGAGAGTCGATCTGCGCGGAGACGAACGCTTCGCCGTTATAGGTTGCCATCAGAATACTGATCATGACGTAGCCTGTTCCCCTCTGCAGAGTTCCTATATCTTGTTTCGCTGAATGAGCGACAATACCGTTCGAAACAAGCGCTCCGGCAGGTTCCAGCAGAGCAGCTCAAACAAAGTCGTCCGGATATCCGCTTTACGAAGACGAAAGTAGCGGATTCGTGCGTGGGGTTCCTTTTGAAAGAACGCCAGACGCGCGCTGTTCCAAGAGAGCGCTTCTTCCAGCGCGGGAAACGCAAACCGTTTTGCGATGGCTTGGATCCGTTCGTCGAACAGCGCGACGCGATTGGTATAATACGTCGCTTTATCGGCGACTCCAAAAAGCACGCCCGTTTGGTTGCCGCCGTGCATGCGGTACTGAATCAGCGGTTCGTCGCAGAACGAAAGCCTGCCGTTTACAGCGCAATAGAGCGCGAGGTAATGATCGTGCACCATGCTCTCGAGAAACGGAACGCTTTTTTTAGCCGTCTCTGCATAAAGCAGCATTGTGCAGCCGACGATAAAGTTATGATACAACAGGGTTCCAGCGGCGTTTTGCACGTCCCGAAATACATGGTGTTTTCGAACCTTCGTCATGCTGTCGGAAAGCAGTTTGCCGTCGCCGTCGATGACAAATAGATCGGAATACACCAGATCCGCCTGCTGCTCAACAATTTGCCGGTACAGCCGCGTCAGCTTCTGCGGCAGCCAGATATCGTCCTGATCGCAATAAGCGATGAACTGCCCGCTTGCGTCCCGCGTGAGCTGCTCAAACGCCTTGTTGGAGCCCATGTTGCGCTCGCTGATTGAGAATGTGCAGGGGATTCGGTGAACTTCTCCTGCGATCACCTCTTTTGTCTGCCGGACGGATTCTTCCCCGGAGCAGTCGTCCCGAATCAGCAGTTCCAGATTCGGATAATCCTGCTGTTCAATGGAAGCAAGCTGTTCTCTCAGCCAAACCGGGTTCGGCTGGTAAACGGCCATCACTACTGTAATCAGCGGGAACTCTTCGGAAAACGGCGCGCCGCCGAACCGCGTAAACTGGTTCATGACGCAGAGC
>JBDKTD010000048.1:0-2269 GCA_039680365.1 Clostridiaceae bacterium | reverse complement strand
TTGCTTCATCCCCACGGAGGCCTTCCCGTTCTACTCCGATCATGCGGAGGGCGCGTATTTCTGGGATGTGGATGGAAACCGGTTTATCGATTATATGTGCGCTTACGGGCCGAATATTCTCGGCTATAACGATCCGGATGTAGATCGCGCCGCAATGGAACAGGCAAAACTGAGCAACTGTGTTGTTGCCCCGTCAAGCGTTATGATTGATTTTGCGGAAGAACTGGTCGATACGGTCGCTATGGCGGACTGGGCATTCTTTGCAAAAAATGGCGGAGACGTCACCTCGCTTGCCATTATGACTGCGCGCGCGGCGACGAACCGCAAGAAGACCATCCTCGTGCGGGGCAACTACCACGGCGTCGCACCCTGGACGCAGGGACCCGGCTGCGGCGGCGTTCTCGCGGAAGAGTTATCGAACAACCTATACGTGGACTGGAACGATTATGATCAGGTGGAAAGCCTTGTCAAACAATATCCCGACCAAATCGCATGCTTTATCTCCACGCCGTATTGGCACGGAAACTTTGTGGAAAACCAGCTCCCCGCGCGGGAATATTGGCAGAAAATCAGAAAACTCTGTACGGACAACGGGATCGTACTGGTGATTGACGACGTGCGCTGCGGATTCCGCCTCGACATGGAAGGCTCCGATCATTATTTCGGGTTCAAAGCGGATTTGATGTGCTTCTGCAAGGCGCTCGCCAACGGTTGGAATGTCTCCGCGCTCTGCGGAACTGAAAAGCTAAGGGACGCCATTAACAACGTGTTCTTCACCGGCAGCTACTGGATGTCTGCCATCCCGTTTGCCGCGGGCATTGCCACGCTCCGAAAGATGAAGAAGCTGGGCGGGCCAGTGATGCTGCTGGAGTATGGGAAACGCCTGACGACGGAACTGGTAAAACTCGCGTCTTCGCATGGATTCGAGCTCAAGGTGTCCGGCGCGCCGTCTATGTGGTACATGCGCATAACGGATGACCCGTCGCTTCGGCTTCATCAACGGTGGGTCGCAGAGTGCGTGAAACGAGGGGTCTATTTTACCAACCATCACAACCACTTCGTGAATTACGCTATGCGCGATAAGGAACTGAGCTTCACTCTTGAGGTTGCGAACGAAGCGTTCAAAGTCGTCAAAGCATGAGCATTCCGATCAGAATTTGATGGGAGTCAGCCTATTTGATCATTGGAGTTTCAAAGGAAATTAAGAACAATGAGTTTCGCGTTGCATTGACGCAGACCGGCGTGCAGGCGCAGGTTGCAAAAGGGCATCGGGTACTTTATGGAGCGCTCCGCAGGCGTTGGCGGCGGCATTGAGGATGCGGAATATGAGTCGCAAGGCGCACGTATTCTTGCTGTGGCTGAGGAGGTATTCGGAGAATCCGAAGTGATCATGAAGGTGAAGGAACCGATGGAGCGAGAATACGCGCTTTTGAAAGCAGGATAGACGCTGTTTACTTACCTGCACCTTAAACCGAACCCATCCCTGACGAAGACGCTGCTCGAAAAGAGGATTACGGCCATTGCATATGAAACGGTCCAGCTGCCGAACGGAGCGCTGACGCTGCTCGCGCCAATGAGCGAGGTTGCCGGAAGAATGTCCGCTCAGGTTGGCGCGAAAATGCTGCGCAAGCAAAACGGCGGCAAGGGCGTTCTGCTCAGCGGCGTTCCCGGCGTGCTGCCCGCGGAGTTGGTCATCATCGGCGGCGTTGTTGGAACCCATGCCGCAAAGATGGCGGTCGGTCTTGGCGCGAGGGTGACGATTGTTGATATCAACGCAAGCAGGCTTTCGTAATTGAAAAGGCAGGACGGGAATACAGCTCGTTTGCAAGGCTCCTATTCCAGAGCGTGATCGAGTTGCGCCGGGATGAAGGATCCACGCAGTGCTTGCGCTTGCATGGTTGAAACGTCCCCTAAAAGTCGTCGGGACTGAACCGAACATCGTTGTTCAGACGACTGATAAGCTCGCTTTCGGGCAAATTCACAGGCTTGAGCCTGCAGGAAGTAAAACAAAGACCGCCAAACGGCGGCCTTTGTTTTTGGCTGAACAATAAGCATATGATATTACAAGAACGGATCCTTCAATCGTTCAACGCAGACGGAGTAAAACCGTCAAGAACTGCCGCTTCTGACAACTCCAGAGTTTATCAGATTTGACAGACCGAAATCGCCGTAAGGCGGTTTTGGCCGCGGAAACATCGCGAGGGTTCGGTCAGCCGTTTTTTTCGACGCGGCTCACCATTCCGTCCTGCATTTGGTAGATGACGTCCAT
>JBDKTD010000138.1:0-6533 GCA_039680365.1 Clostridiaceae bacterium | reverse complement strand
ATCAAAACGACCGTGGTTGCCGCAACGTCCGAAAAGCTGTCCAGAGCGGTTGCGCGCATGGTAGCGGAATCGATCTTTTTGCCGACCCCGCGGTTGTAAAAGAACATATAAAGCTTTACGAGGATCGACACGGCGAGCACGCAGACCGTGAGGATGGAAAACGTCACCGGCTCGGGGTTGAGAATCTTCTCCACCGAGGTTTTCGCAAGCTCAAAGCCCATTAAAAGAATCGCCATGGAAACGGCAAGCCCCGCGATATACTCGAACCTGCCGTGGCCAAATGGATGCTCCTTATCGGGCTTGCTGTTAGAGAGGCGGAAGCCGACCAGCGAAATGACCGAACTGCCCGCGTCGGAAAGGTTGTTAAACGCGTCCGCCGTCACGCCGATGCTGCCGGAAAGCGTCCCGGCGATGATCTTGCCGATGAACAGGAGGATGTTGAAGGCAATCCCCACCGCGCCGCAGAGCACGCCGTAAGAAAGCCGCACGCGCGGCTCTGTAAATTTTTCGTAATCCCGTATCAGCCATCGGGACAGCAGCGTTATCATATTGTTCCTCCCGCGGAATCAGAATTGGATGTGTTAGAAATGCGACGGCATACTTTTCATATGCCGCCGCATCGCGTTTGATTCATAGGGTATGCCGCAGCACGCGGCTGAATCCGCCGTTTTCGCCGTACACAGGCGGCTCTTTCTAGCGTTCTTTACAGGCTTTGAAACACTGAACGCAGCGTTTCTTCGCTTATTCCTTTTCCGTGTCCGAAGCGGCGTTCTTCTTTACGCTTTCCACGCCGCCAAGGCAGGAGGCCTTTGCCGTGTATCCTTCGGAAGCGAGAATCGGCTCTCCGTTCTTTGCGCGCAGGCGGAACCGGAATTCGCCTTTTTTATCCTTATAGACTTCGAAAACGGGATTTGGAACGTTCTTCCAGCCTTCCACGGTCTGATCTTCCAGCTTGGCGTCGGGGGCGTTCTTTTTTATGCTCTCAATGCCGTTTTTGCAGGCGGCTTCCGAGGAGTACGTTTCCGAGGTTCCGATGACTTCGCCATTGGCTGCTTTCAGTACAAAATAAGGACCCTGTTTGCTTGTCTTGATCACATATTTACCCATATCGTTCAGCCTCCGTTTTTTGTTACCATACCATTTATTTCACGAAAAAGCAAGTTCGCGCGGTGGCTCCATCCGCGTTTGCAGATAATTTTTCATTTTGTGTTTTCCTTGCCTGAATTACCACCGCAGCCAACGCGCCAGCGCTGCGGATTTTACACGTCGAAGTGCCTGATTACGGCAAAAACGAAGAAATATACGCTGGGTGGTAGATTTTTCTTGCGTTTTGCGTTTTGGTTGGTTATGATGGGGCTATGGCGTACAGTTTTCGAACGTGAACCGAAAAAATATACGGCGTTCTGCGGGGTGATTTTCGTGACGATGACCGAAAAACTCGACGTCCTGATGGCTGAAAAAGGGATTAACCGCTCGCAGCTTGCGCGGCTCTCCAACATCCCTTATATGACCATAGTCAACTTTTATGAAAAGGGCACGGAGAATATCAAACGCTCCACGCTCATTAAGCTCGCGCAGTTTTTCGAAGTGACGGTCGATTACCTCATCATCGACGAGGAAACCCGGCGCTCCTACCCTTCCACCGCCCCAAAGGCAAGCCAGGTTACGACCCTGCCCAGCTCGGTCGTCAAGCCGCGCCTCTACCGTATCGTCAAGGGCGTTCCCCTGCTGGACGATCAAAACGTCGCCTGCTACGACGAGGTGCCCCAGAACATCCGCTGCGATTTTACGCTGCGTTTTTCCGGCAACAGTATGGAAAAGCTCGATATCAACGACGGGGATATCGTCTACGCGCGCATGACCGAGGACGTCCGCAGCCACGAGGTCGCGGTGGTCTACCTCGACAACGCGCTGACGCTCCGGCGTGTCTATAAGAACGACACGCAGATCGTACTCATGGCGGAGAATCCCGCCTATGCGCCGGTGGTGCTGCGCACAGGGTCTACCATGCGCATTCTCGGCAAAGCGGTTGCGTTCCTCAACCCCAACGCGATTGGGGAATAGGAGACGTTTTCTTTTTCTTACAAGAAAAAGAAACAAAAAGAAGTTATATAGTCAAAGAACCTCGATGCTTAAGCAAAGAGGTTCTTTTGCTTCTTTTCTTTTAAGAAAAGAAGAGTAATTCAGTTCTTTTGCTTCTTTTCTTTTAAGAAAAGAAGAGTAATTCAGTTCTTTTGCTACTTTTCTTTTAAGAAAAGTAGCGTTAGCTAATCTTCACGCAGACGATCATCGCGCTCTTGCCCGAGCCGCCCTTGCCGCGCGTGCCGACCACCAGCATGTTGTTGAACACGGCGGGAGTCGAGTCGATGCGGCTGCCCAGATCGATGGAGTTGAGCTTATCGCCGGTGCTTGCATCGTAGAGGGTAACGTACCCGCCACGGTCGCACTGGATGAGATACGCTTTCCCCTGTTCGTCGTATACCACAACGGGGCTCGCCCAGTAGTCGTTGGCCTGTTCCTTGCTCCAAATCACCGCGCCTGTCGATTTATCCAGCGCCACAAGACGCCCGCCCAGCGCATACGCGCCGTTGGCGTCCGGCTGGGGCATTGCTTCGTCCGCGGATGCGCCGGCGGCTTCCTCGTTCTCCGCGGTCGTTTCAGGCGTCGAGGTTGTCTCCGCGTCGGTTGTCGTACCCGTGGACTGCGCGGCGAGGCTGATGGAATAGATCACGAGGTTGGAGATGCGCCCTTTGCCGACATGCGGGGTTGAAACGATGCCGCCGCTGGCGTTGGCGTCTCCGACGGAGCAAGGCCACTTCTGCTCCCAGACCATAGCGCCGGTCAGGCCGTTGAACTTACGCATGTAACTGTAACCGTAACCGTCGCCGAGGTCGCCGTTGCTGGTGCGAACCTGCGAACCGGTGTAGAGATAAATCGTATTGTCGTCGTAACTCTCTTCAATCACGGGCGTGCCGTCCGTCTCGTCGGTTAAATCCGCAACGAACTTGATCTGCATGGTGTTGAGATCGACGCACTGTAACCTGCCGCCGTTATCGGTCATGTAGGCGTAGTTTCGGAACGCCGCAACCGAACTCTCAATTCCAAACCAGCGGCTGCCGGTCATATCCTCGCGGGAATAGCCGGTGCCTTCATAGCGCATCTTGACCAGCCGTTCGGGGTCGATGGTCACCGTGCCCGCTGCGGCGTCGAACGTTGCGTTAAGCTTGGACGTATACAGCACGCCGTTTTCGCCGCCGTAGACGATAGTATCGTTGGAAATTATCGGGCTGCCGTCGTATGCCTGCCACTTTCTGCGGCTGAACCAGTCGAACCCGCCAAATCGATGAATCTCCTCACCTGTGATCAGCGAATAAACGCGCACATATGCGGAGAAATTACCTTCTTCATTCTTATCAGCTTTCCCCTGGCCGACAAACAAGAGCGGGTATCCGCGCGGATCGATGCAAGCGGTGCCTTTCTGTACGATGCCGGTGTTGATGGGATCACGCGTTGCCGCGCCGGTTTCCAGATCGAAGAAATAGATAAACCCGTCCATTGCCGGATAGATCACTTCGGTCAGCGGCGCGTTTGCGTCCTTATAGCTCTGGGCAACGTTCATCACCTTAACGGTTTCGGCGGGCCACTGCACAATCAGCGGCTGCCCCGTCCAGCCCGTGCCGGACCAGGTGTCGATTGCGCCGATCGGCTTTGCCCATTGCTGGCGGAGTCGCTTTTCCGAAACGGAGGCGGTTCCGTATGCAAACGTGTCCCGGTAGCTGTTGCCGCCAAATGTGAGTATGCCCGGTATCGTCGAGTATTCGATGTTTCTTCCGAATGAAATCTTGTTTTCGCGCGAGTAGCTCGATACATCGCTGCCGTTGACCGAAATCGTGCCGGAAAAGCCGTATGTGCTCGGGTTTGCGCTGTCCGAACGGGTCACGGCGACGTCATCCGGCAACGCGGGCTTTGGCGTTGCGGTCGGCGCGGGTGGAGCCGTCGGTACGGGTGTTGCCAAGAGCGCTTCCTCGCTGTCCTTGCCTACCTTCTGAACCAGCAGTAAAATCAGAATGATCGCGCCGAGAATCGCGACCATAACAAGAAAGAATCGCGGCTGCATGCGAAACCGTTTCTTCTTGCGCCGTTTTGCCACCGTGCTCCCTCCTAACTGTTCTATCATCCATTCAAGGATGGAATGAGCCGCCGTTGATTCGGCGGCGCTTGATGAAGATACTGTTATTGTACGACAATTATGCGTAAAACTCAAATTTCGTGCGTCATGAGATGATTTACCCCGGCGGAAAGGTGTTTTCTCTCCGCCGGGGACTATCACGCGCTTACCGAATCAGCTGATCTTGACGCCGAGAATCTTCATGCCGCGCGTGCCGATAATGATCATGTTGCCGTATACGGCGGGCGACGCTTCAATGTTCTTTTGCGAATCGAACGTGCTGAGCACCGTTCCGGTCTTTCCGTCCAACAGGAAGATCTTCCCGCCCGTATCGCTGCCTTCGCAGACGACGATATAGGCATTGCCGCTGTCGTCATATACCGCAACGGGCGACGACCAGGTGTATTTTTCCATTACGAACGTCCAGCGCACGGAGCCTGTCGCCTTGTCCAGCGCCAGCACCACGCCGTCGTCCTCGTTGGGTGTACGCGCGAACGGAATGATCACAAGGTCGGAGATATTGCCCTTGCCGAGCAGAGCGGTTGCCTGAATGCCGCCGGAAACCCCCGGTTTTGTATTGACATTCTCCGCGTGTGCCCAAACGATTTCGCCGGTGATTGCGTTGATCTTATACAGTGATACCGACCCTTTTCTGTCCGCATCGGCAGTAAAGTGCAAAGACGAGCCAATGTAGATATAAGCTGTACGGTTCGCAAAATCCGGTTCAAGTACAGGCGAACCGTTTGTATCATCCTTGACATCCTGTACCCAGACGACGGACATCGTGTTGAGGTTGATGCACTGCAAAAAGCCATCGTTCGTACCGAGATACCCGAATTCACCCAGAGTGGCGATGCTGGTTTCGTAACCGAGCCAGTATTTATTATCGGAACTCGCAGGATATGTCGAACGCGTAGCGGCATACCGCATCTTTACGATGTTGCTTGGGTTCAACGAGAGTTCGCCCGTCGTTTCGTCAAACTTCGTGTTAAGCTTAATGGTATAGAGAATGCCGTTTTCACCGGGGTAAATCAGCGTATCGGTATCCGCATCCACAAGCGGCGAACTGTCGTAAGCGTGCCAGTCGCGCAGGGCGAACTCGTCGTTCTGCTTGCCGAACTCGTAGAGGCGCGTAAAGTCAATCAGCGAATACGCCATTGCTCTCGTTTTCTTCGCATCTTCCTCATACATATCCCCCGAACCAAGATACAGAATGGGATACCCGCGCGGATCGAGCGAACCCGCGCCCTTGAACGGCATGCCGATGACGAGCTTGTCGCGCGTGGGTTCACCCGTCTCCAGATCAAGGAAGTAGACGTTGCCGTCCATGGTTGCGAGGATGACTTCGACAAGGCCTTCCTTTTGCTTGGCCGAGTCGTACAGGTTCATGAGCTGTTTGATGTTGTCCGGCCACTTGACGATCAAGGGCTGGCCGACCCAGCCGCTGCCGCTCCACATAGCCCCTTCATCATAACCGATTCCTTTTTGCATTTCCCCGATCTCCACGGACCATACGCCTTCAAGCTTGCGGTTGAGCACGCCGGCGATGCCGTAGTTCGCGCTGTCGCGGAAATTGTTACCGCGGAACGTCACAATGCCATCCGCACTGGAGTACGGAACGTCCGGTAAAAACTCAATCTTCTCGTCGCGCTGGAAGGTATCCACCTTCGTGCCGTCCACTTCCACGGCGGTCGAAAGGCCGTAAACGCTCGGCAGCGTACTGTCCACCGCGTGCGGAATGTCGTAAGGCGGCGTTGGCGAAGGCGTCGGGGTGGGCGTAGGTGAAGGCGTCGGCGAGGGCGTCGGCGTTTTAAACAGCTCGGCAATGAACCCGCCGGGCTTCTTCGTACTCTCCACGGACTGCGGTTCTCCGCTGTCGGAAGCGGTCAGCGCTTTCACCGCAACGATCAACAGCGCGATGACTACAACAAAAATGGCGAGCAAAAAGTAAAACCGCGGCTGGATGCGGAGACGGTACTTCTTTTTCTTCTTCTTTTTTTTCGGATAGCCTGAATTGCCGGAATATCCCCTGTTGGAACTGGGGTAATTTTGATTGGAATATCGAGAGTCCATACCGTTGCCTCCATGCCGCAGGAGCGTCAGCCGCAGCTCGCTGCCATCGCGTTTGATCTACTGGCTGTCGCCGGAAATGCCGCCGCCGAAAATAAGTGACTCTCCGGAGACGGATAAATACCATTAAGTATTATAACACCCGACGCGCGGGAGTTTGTTGTTATATTGTAAACACTTTCGCGTTTGTCCACAAAATGTAGTAGTTATACCCCTGCGCGCGGGCAAACCAGCGCTGGCGTTCCAGCGGTTTTTGTCCGAAAAAACCGCCCGCTATGCAGAGAATACCGCCTCA
>JBDKTD010000009.1:0-3869 GCA_039680365.1 Clostridiaceae bacterium | reverse complement strand
CAATCAGGACTGGAGCTGTCATGTGATGGGCGCGCCGATTTCCGGCGTATACAACGCGGTGCACGCCGCAACCCTGACGGCGCTGATTCCGTCCTGGATGGAGTACGTTCTGCCCGCCGACCCCGCGCGCTTTGCCCGGTTTGCCAAGAACGTTCTGGGCGTTTCCGACGCGGGGGACGATTTAGAGACCGCGCGGGAGGGCGTTTCCGCTCTCCGGGCGTTCTATCAGGAACTGGGCATGCCGCTGACGCTCTCCGCGCTCGGCGTGGAAGCCAGCAAGCTGAACGAGCTGGCGAAGATGGCCATCGGCGGCGGCAAGATTGGCAGCATCCGGCCGGTGAATGCGGAAGAGATTGAAGAGATCTTAAATCTGGCGTACTGAGTACGGCGGAACGGACGATGGAGGAGACGATCGAGTATGGCGTTTGATCTTGTGCTCAACTGCGGCATCATCCTCTCGGCGCACAACGGCTACGAACCGTTCATCGGTTCCGTGGCGGTAGAGGGCGAGCGCATCGCGCTGGTCAAGCCCGGATCGATTGCCCGCTCGGAAGCGGCAAAATGGATCGACGCCGCTGGCAAGATCATCCTGCCCGGACTCGTCAACGCGCATTGCCACGGGGATATGACCCTTGCGCGCGGACTGGGCGACGATCTTACCCTGCTCGAGCAGATTCAGCGCTTCTCCGATATCAACTGGTTTTACTCTCTCATCAGCGACGACGACCGCTTTTTCTCGCGCCAGCTGACCTATGCCGAGGCGCTGCTGAGCGGCACGACGTTTCTCTGCGAAAACATGTATTGGAGCCTTGGCGCGCGTTCCGTGACGGCCATGGCGCAAACCGGCATACAGGGTGCGCTCTGCGAAGATATCCGCGCGGACTTCTCCAAGCCGGGGTCGTTCGTTGGCGACGATTGGCTCAGGGCGTTTGCCGATCTCTGCCGGATCGAAGGGCTTGTGCCGGTGCTGGGCAGCATCTCGGAAGAGGATTTTGACCCCGCGCTTGTCCGTCGCGTCTGCGAAAAGGCAAAAACGCTCGGCATGCCCGAAACGCGGCACCTTGCGGAAAACGACTGGCGCGTGGAGATGGTCAAGCAAAAGTTTGGCACTACTCCCATCCGGTTTTTACAAGCCGAGGGCACGCTGCATCCCGGCATGATCGGCTCCCACGGCGTGTATGCCGACGAGGAGGAAGCGCAGCTGCTGGCGCAAAACGGCGTTTCCGTTGCCAATACCCCGCTCTGCGAATGCAAGATTGCCGACGGCGTCGCGCCGGTTCCGCTGTATCTCAAGCACGGCGTGAACGTCTGTCTTGGCACGGACGGAGCCATGTGGAACAACTCCAGCGACCTGTTCCGCGAGATGAAGGGCATGGCGCTCTTGCATACGGCGGCTTCCGGCATCCGCGCGATCTCCGCGCGGGACGTGCTGAACATGGCGACCGTCAACGGTTACCGCGCGTTTGGTATTCGGGATGCGGGCACGCTGGAAGCGGGTCAGCGCGCCAACATCGTTCTCTTGGACGCAACGAACCCGCATATGGCGCCGCTGCGGCTGGGGAAATTCGAAAACATCGCTTCCGCGGTCGTCTACTGCGCAACGGGTCGGGACGTGACGGACGTGTTCGTCTCCGGCCGCCACGTTGTGGAACGCGGACAACTCACGACGCTGGACGTTTCCAAGCTGATTGCCCGGGTAACGGAAGCTTCCTTGAAGATTGCGGAGGGATTGGAATGAGCGCGCTGGATCACCTGAACACTCTCAACGATATCTGCCTCTATGTGGAGGATTTCGGCGCCTGCCTGAAGTTCTATACCGAAAAGTTCGGCTTCCGCGTCAAGCGCCTGCAGCCGACGCCGGAAACCGCCAACTACGCGGAGTTCGATTTTCACGGCACGGCGGTGACCCTCTGGCAAATCGACGGCGTGCGCCCGCTCTTAAACGACACGGTGCTGGGCGCGCTGGGGCATCACTTTATGCTCGCGGTCAAGGTGCACTCGCCGGAGCTCGTGGACGAAATTCACAAGGAGCTGACCAGCCGCGGTGTGGAGTGCGCAAAAGAGCCGGAGACCTACCCCTTTGGCGCAAGGAGCGCGTACTACCTGGATTATGAGAAGAACGTCTGGGAAGTCTTCGCCTGGGTGGGCGGGGGCAACGGCCCGGGACTGATCTGAACGGCTGTGTTTCGGCCGGAGGCCGAACACATCGTAAAATCTTAGGAATATGAGCCGTCATATACGGTTTATATAGAACACAAAATAATGAAGGAGAGAAACGAACATGAAAAAGAGACTCATTGGTGTGTTGCTTGCCCTGCTGATGGTAGCCTCGCTGGTTGTTGGCTGCGCCAAGCAGGCCGCAACGGACACCGCAAGCGCCAAAGACGGCGCTGGCATTAAAGTTGCAGTTGTTGCGAACCAGAAGTTCGGCGACAACGGCCCGATGGACAACCTGAAAGCGGGCGTCGAGAGCATGGTCGAAAAGCACGGCATCGAAGCCAAGTACCTCGAGTCCTCCGCCGAAACGTTCGAAGAGGATGTCCGCGCCATGGCAAAAGATGGTTATAACCTGATTATCACCACCTTCCCATACATGAGCGAAGCCACCGTCACCGTCGCCAAGGAATATCCCAAGACGATGTTCTGCGCCATCTATCAGTTCATCAACGTTGGCGACGCCTCCTATGCAAACATCTGGGATACCGAGTACCACGGCGAAGGCGCGTTCTATGTTGCCGGCTGGATGGCCGGTAAAGCGACCCAGAGCAACGTCATCGGCTTCCAGGTCGGCGGTGAAGAACCCAGCCCGAACGCCGAAGGTAACGCCTTCATGCGCGGCGCGCTGGCGGCCAACCCGAATGTAACGGTTGAATTCGCCTGCATCAACAGCTATGAAGACACCGCCACCACCTACGAATACACCATGGCGATGATCGACAAGGGCGCGGACATCATCCAGGGCGACTCCGGCGGATCCAACGCGGGCATGGTTGATGCAGCCAAGGAAAAAGGCAACGTACTAGTCGGCAACGAAATTACGGACTTCTACGACACCTACAAAGAGTTCAACGGCATCATCGGCATCGGCTTTGGCGCCAACGCCATCCAGGCCATTGAAGCCTATATCGCGGGCACGTATCCCGGCGGCCAGCATGGTGTTATGGACCTTGCCAACGGCGGTTACTTCATGGATTGGGCGAGCTACGAGCGCTTTGCGGCCAGCGATTCCGTCTTTGCCGCGGCGTACAAGACCAACCTCGACGAAGCCAAGTCCATGACCGAAAAGATCATCTCCGGTGAGATGAAGGTTGATTTCGACACCGAATTCCCGAACTTCGACCGCGTCAAGAACGGCTAAGCTTACCTCCTCAAGCCCCTGAACATGCGGTGCGGAATGTTAGAGCGCATTCCGCACCGCAACCCTGTATTCAAAGGCTAAAAAATAGATATAATGAGTTTGAAACCGAACGGCCCATGCGCGTCATGGCTGTTTTCATACATGGCTTCTCCTCCTGGATACCTGCTCGAAACGCAACGCAAAGAAAGCCGCAGAAAGGACGCAAAAACCGTATGGACGAAAAGATCAACAAGGCTTCCGCACCTACCGCCGCCAACGACGGCGTTTACCACCTGCAATTGAAAAAGGGCGACGTGCCGCCGTATGTAATTCTCCCCGGCGATCCGGGGCGCACGCTGCGCATTGCCAACAACTGGAACAATGTAAAAGAGGTTGCCCATTACCGCGAGTACAAAACAGTAACCGGATCGTATGAGGGCATGGCTCAGGCGGCGACCTCCACGGGCATTGGCTGCCCCGGCGCGGAAATCTGCATCCACGAGCTCAACGTGCTCGGCGTGCATACGTGCGT
>JBDKTD010000307.1:0-4523 GCA_039680365.1 Clostridiaceae bacterium | reverse complement strand
GCAGTCCCTTCGCCAGCGCTCTACTTTGTCTCTGGCGTCCTCCAGCGACATGAACCAATTCATGTTCAGGCATTCATTCCGGACGTTGCCGTTGTACTATTCGATATTTAGTTAATAATATCCTATTATCTTCGAAAATCTGATTATGACTTGATTTTTCAATTCTTTCGTTCCTATAATAAAAATACAAGTATTGCAGATGTTATTTGGTACAAACGATGGAGACCGGCATGAGAAAGCGAGTTGTAAAGGCATCAACCAGCGTTCTGTGGAAGAATTTGTTCAAGGCAACCTCCGCTAGAAAGTATCTGGAAGATAACGAAACAGAGTTGGGACTAGACAGCTTAGCAGAATTTTTATCTAGGCTTTGCCGTGATAGAGGTGAAGTTCCCGAGCGAATTATCAAACGGGCTGGAGTGGAACGTGCGTTTGGACACCAGATTTTTCGTGGAGCAAGAAACCCGTCTCGAGATACAGTACTCCAATTGGCGTTTGGATTTGAAATGGATGTGGAGCAAACTCAAGAATTACTGCTTCATTCAGGCCATTGCGCTCTATACCCACGCATTCAACGAGACGCGACGATTTGCTACTGTTTAGAAAAAAGATTCAGTATCATTGAAACGCAGCAGACACTGGAAGGGCTTGCGCTTCCAATTATCGGGGGCGACAAGAGATGAATAGAATAGAGAGAGCAATTGAAGACCTAAGAGAGTCTTTTCTCGTTGCAGATTATCCCTCTGAGTTTCTGGAAGAATATGACCAACTTGAATGTCTCGCACATAGTCATGGTACGGAGACATTTCTTGTCAGCAGGAGAAACAACGGAACACTATTTGTAGCAAAATGCTATGAAAAATCGATCTTCGAGACGGTCAACGAAAGCGAAATCTTGTCAGCGATTCATTTCGAGGGACTTCCTGCCTATACGGCGACTTTTGAGAATGAGCGCGTCTTGTTGACGGTACGTGAATATATAGAGGGAACTCCGCTCGATCAGTATGCTGAAAAAGATAAACTCTCCGAAAAACAGGTCGTCGCGTTTTGCATTCAACTTTGCGACATTCTGAGCTATCTCCACGGGCAGGAAAAACCGGTCATTCATCGTGACATTAAGCCGCAGAATATCATCGTCAGGGAAGATGGCACGATTGCGCTGATCGATTTTGATATTGCGCGGCAATACCGGGAGGACGCGGAGACCGATACAAAGTGCTTCGGTACACGCGTCTATGCTCCGCCGGAGCAATATGGTTTTTCGCAGACGGATTGTCGGGCGGACATTTACTCCCTTGGCGTTCTCTTGAGATACTTGTTGACTGGGAGCGAAAAAGAACAAGCAGAGAAACCATTGCCAAAGCCAATGAAGCGCGTCGTCGATCGCTGCACCGCTTTTTCCCCGAAAGATCGTTTTACAAGCGCGGAGGCGGTAAAAAGAGCGCTTCTGCTTTCTGACGAGAGGCACAAGCAAAAGAGAATCCTACTACATACCTGTGCAGCGACAGCTCTGCTGTTTCTCTGCCTTGGCTTTGCCTTGGGACGCTTTGCCACCCTGCTGATACCGGCGCCGGTGGCGGGAACGGTTGCTTTTAAGGAGCCGCTGATTGAGGCGGCCGCTCGTGTTCAACTCGGAAAAACCAACGAAGAGCCGATCACAGCCAAAGAACTTGAAACCATAAAGGAACTCTACATTTTCGGCACCGAGGTATCCGCAACGCGAGAATCGTTTGAGAATGCGCTTGCCGACAGCGATCGTTACACACGTGGTGGTATTACAACGCTGGAAGACCTCGCGCTGATGCCGAATGTTGAGCAACTGCAGATTTCCTATCAGGATTTGATGGATACTGCCGGAATCTCGGCGCTGAAGCACCCGATCAGCATAAATCTCATGCATACGCAGATTACGGATGTTTCCGAACTCGCAGGGAAGCAGACTCTTTTAAGTCTTAATCTTTACGGAACGAATGTAACCGACGTATCCTGTCTTGATACCTGTCAGCGGTTGGATTATCTGGAACTGGGTCATACGTTCGTAGACTCACCAGCAGCTTGCGGCGGATTTGCATCTGTAAAGGAGCTTTCGTTGATCGGACTGAATTGGGACACGCTGGATGGGCTTGAGCGATATACCGCCTTGGAAACGCTTGATCTTACAGATGCGCGGATCGGCTCAATTGATGCGTTGCAATCGCTCACCACGATAAGAGTAATTCGATCAAGCGGTGAGTTATATGAGAAACTGAAGGTGTTGTTTGAAAACACGGATGTTTCCGTAATTCGAGAAAAACAGTGAAGTTTTTCCAAAAGGAGAGCAGTCAGCTCACCTTTTTTCTTTTTTGGCTTGTTACAATAATGGTGTCAATGCGAACATGTCAATGCCAAAGCAGAACTTACTTGTCAAACCAAATCTACGATCCCGAATGGAATAGTAATTCAACACAAAGGGGATGGTGATAGAAATATCGAATATGCGCTTATATTTAAAAATGCGTTTGGGGGAATGATATATGAGATCAAAGGGCAAGATCGCTTTCTCATTGGTTGTCGTATTGCTGATAGCCTTTCTATGCGCATGTGCAAGCAACGGCATAAAAGGCGAGTGGAAAAACGACGAATCAGGAATGCGAATCGTATTCGAGGATAACAAAACGGGAATTCTCTACACGCCGATGTTCGGTACGGAGCTGGCAAATAAACTGACCTATACCGTCGACGGCAATCAGCTCACCATTGCTTTTATCAATGAGGACGGAACAGAGTCACCGGAGGTTGTTAAGATTCAAGATGCGTCATTCACTTACATGGGGCTCAACTTTGTCCATCAGAGTTGAGCCTATTCGGAAACATCCCGTCCAATATGTCAGGGCGGTACTGGAATCGAAAGAGCGATAGCGAAAATAAAGAGAAGAGAGGAAGATATCATGTCAAAATTTTTTCGAGAACTGCTTATTGGGATTGCTATCATCATTCTGGGCATTTGGCTATCCGTGGCAAGCGGATATTTTCTGTTCTATGGTCTGATCGTCGCCGGATTGTTTTCGGTCATCCTCGCTTTTGTGCATCGGAATCAAATCAAACAGGAAAGCAAGGATGGTGAGGCGGCGGTAACAAAGTTTTATCCAACGGATAAACCGCAAGAAAAGGCACGATTTATTGAGAACATTGATACTCAGGAGACATTGGGAGTTTCAAAACAGGTTTCCATCACCTGTTCTCGAAGTGATCAGTCGAGCCGGGTGTTTCTCAACGGAGTGGAAGTCGGCAGAGTCGAGCCGGACGCGCCTCTTGTCTTTATAGTGACGAAGAAAAATAACGTGGTCAATATTTCCGAGCAGTATGAGGGCATCTGCTTCTTCCATGTCGTTGCAACCGAAGGGATCGGTGAGTTAAAAGTCGGTATCGGGATGCAGTCCGCCGCGGTAAAGATCGTGCCAAATACAGGCTTGGCAGATGGAATTATCGCAACAACATCGAACAAGGAACATGTTCCTGCCGTTGATTTGGGGAAGCGATAGGACACTACGACGAAAAAGCCTGCAATTGCAGTCGGATAAATACAACGTTTGCAGCAGACCGCTTCCAAATAAATCAATCAAGCAAGCAAAAGGGATGATAGCGTTGGCAGCACCAAATGAGCACCTAAAAGCAGCGATGAAACACCTCGGCATTACAAATGCTGAACTTGCGAAGGCTTTGGGGTGCGACCCGTCTTTGATTAGCCGGTGCGTTTCCGGTCAACGCTCTTTGAAAGCAGCCAGCGTGCAGATGGACGCGATTGCGGAATATATATTGTCCAAAGCCAAGCGTATGCAGGATATGGACTGGCTGAAAGCGCGGTTCCAGGAAGCCGGGCTGCCAACGGACAGCTCCACCGTGTACCGCTATAAGCAAAATTTGATTATGTGGTTGGCGAGCGATGGTGAAACGCTGCGCAATAACTTCGGCCGTTCGCTCCCGGGTGACGCAGCCGGAACCGTCGCCGCTAAAAAGAAGCAGGAAGAAGCACGAACCACCCCGGCGGATAATGACGTAAAAATTGGAACTATGGATATTGCACTCGCCTTGCGTTCGGCGCTTTCTCAGCTGCCCCAGGGCTCTTGTGTGCGCATCTTTCTTTCCAATGACCGGCTTCGTATCTCGACGGACGAAGACGTTGCGGCGCTGTTTCGCGAGATGATAGCGACAAACGACCTGCACATTCAAATGATTGTTTGCGTTTCCGGCGATACGCAGGCCATGTCGAGATTGCTGGACGCCTATATCGAAGCGCTGATTTCGGGGCATATCCAGCTGCGGATCGTTCATGGCCAAACCCAGACCGTAACCAGCGTGATGCATGTTCTCGTTTCCAATGAACTCTGTTTTCTAGTTAACGAAACAGCGGGGGCATATGCGCCGCCCGTTGCGGCGGTTATTCGCAATAAGGCCTTTGTAGTGGAGACGACCGCTAATTTTGAAGCGACTGCGCGTTATGCACAGCCTGTGCTGAATATCTACGGCGACGAATACACCCGCGACGT
>JBDKTD010000186.1:0-9723 GCA_039680365.1 Clostridiaceae bacterium | reverse complement strand
GTCAGGGCTAAAGCCCGTTCCTATCGCTTCCGCGCTTGGCTTGCTTTGCCTCGCTATATCCCGCACTGCGGGCGCTCGGCTCCGCAACAGTGAACAGCCGCATGCGGCTTATTGAAACTGTGTTGCTGCTCAACTTAACAAGAAGAGAAAGCAAAACGGTCCGTCAAAAGACGAACCGTTTTACTTTGGCTCCCCCTGCTGGACTCGAACCAGCGACACTGCGGTTAACAGCCGCATGCTCTACCAACTGAGCTAAGGAGGAACGTTACTTTGTGAATTCTACACGAGTTCCGCGGCAGTTGCAATGAACAGCGCGCGCGATTACGGACTACTATTGCAAAATATCGCTTTCAATCTCTCTCAATCTCGAAATTGCTCGTCTTTGATTGACGTTTTACAGACCGGTCACTATAATGTTTCTATGGACGAAAACGACGTGCAAAACCTGATCTGCATGGAAAACGCATCGCCAAAACCGCGGGTCATCCGCTCCACAGGGGCGCTGTATGTGGTGCTTCTTCTGCTGGCGATCGGGTCGATTGCCGCCGCCAACGCGCTGGAAGAACGCCTGCAAATTCCGCGCGAATATCCGCAGATTGCGCTGTACGCACTGCTGCTTTTCGCGGGTTGGTACGTTTACCGCTTTCGGCTTACAACGTTTCGCTATACGCTGACCGACCGCGTTTTTGCAATAGACCGTCTTACCGGGCAAGCCGAACGCGCTGAAGAACGGGTACTGCTCGGCGAGATTCTTCAGGTGGAAGGGTTCGCTTCGGCGCAAAACTCTAAATCACGGCTCGGAGCGCTCAGAAACCGTTCGATTTTACCGAGGAAGAAGTCCACGGCGATTCGATACCGGGACGGCGGGGAAGAGCTTACGCTTCTGATCAGCCCCAGCGAGGCGTTGCTTGAGCAACTGAACGAGCAATGGCAAAACGCGCGGAACGCAAAAGAGAAACAGCAAAACGAAACGTAAATCGCGGGATACTATGAGAGAATTGGGCAAAGACGAGATGAACACTGAAAATCGCCGGAAAACGGAAGGCGACACGCTGCAGGAAGCGCTCGGCACATACGAGCGCGAGGACTGCGCGCGCTTCCACATGCCCGGACATAAGGGGCGGGGTTTGGCGGGGTTCTGGCGCGACGAACTGGCAAAATGGGACGTTACGGAGATTTCGGTTACGGACAACCTGCACGCGCCGCATGGAGCAATTCTCACGGCGGAACGCGAAATGGCGAAGGCTTACGGCGCAAAAGCTTCTTTTTATGTAGTCAACGGTTCGACGAACGCTGTACAGGCGATGATCTTTGCGCTCTCGCAGGACGATAAGCTCCTGCTCTCGCGGGACTGTCACCGTTCAGCGGTGTCCGGCGCGGCGCTCAGAGGAATTGATACGGAGACGATCCTGCCGCGCTTCGACGAAGAAACGAAGCTGCTCGGCATGGTTGCTCCGGAAGACCTGGAGCGCGAGCTGGAGCGCACGAAAGCGACGGCGGTGCTGATTACCTCGCCCAACGCCTACGGCCTCTGCGCGGACGTGGCAGGCCTTGCCAAGGCCGCGCACCGCCACGGCGCGCTGCTGCTGGTGGACGGCGCGCACGGGGCGCATTTTCCATTTTCGGACGCGCTGCCGCACGGGCTCGGTGGAGCTGCGGACTTGTTTGCGCACTCCCAGCACAAGACGATGGACGCGCTCACGCAGGCTGCGAGCCTGCATCTGGGCGATTGCCGTATAGGCGAACATCAGGTGCGCCGCGCGCTGGCAATGAGCGAAACAACCAGCCCTTCGTATCTGCTGATGGCTTCGCTTGATTGGTCGGTCTATATGGCGAAACGCCGCGACTGGACGGCACAGGTTGCAAGAATTGCGGCTCTCGAGCCGAAGATTGAAGCGATCGACGGGCTGATCGTGCCCAAAACACCCGTGAACTGCGGTGTGCTGGAGCGTGACCGGACGCGGCTTGTGATTGACGTAACCGGGCGCGGGCTGAGCGGATACGAAGCGCAGGCGCATTTGGAGCAAAACGGCGTTTATATCGAAATGGCGGACGCGCGGCGGCTGGTGTTGATTACGACGCCGAACGACGACCCGAACTGGTACGAGCGCCTTTTAAGCGCGCTGAGCACCCTGCCGAAGAACAAACCGCACGTTGATAAGAACCGTCATGAACCGCTCCGCTACGGGCGGCATGAAAAAGCGATGTCGTTTCGCGAAGCGGCGTTTGGCGCGTTGGAACAGGTGCGCTTGGAGGACGCCGCAGGGCGCGTCGCTTCCGAACCGATCGGCGTTTACCCGCCGGGAATCGCGCTGGTCATGCCTGGCGAAGTGATTGAACAACAGGACGTGGAAAGCCTGCTCTGTGAGCGGACGCTGGGCGGCGCGCTGTTCGGCGCGCGCGGCGGCATGGCGCTGGTAACGGAGAAACGATAGGAGAATTCATGCAGGAACGACTGCTTAAAGCAATTGCAAACGGGCGCGCGCCCCACGCGGTGCTCATCACCGGGCCGGAAGGCAGCGGCAGGCGCGAGCTTGCGCGCCGTGCGGCCGCGATTTACTGTTTGGAAGAGGACGCGCCGGAGCGGCTGGCGGGATGCCCGAACTATTCGGAAATTGGCTATTCGGCGGTCAAAGTGGACGATATTCGAACGCTGCTGGCTTCCGCAGCCATGCAGGGGTTCAACGGCGGCAAGCGCGCGTTTGTATTCCTCAACGCGCAGAACATGAGCATACAAATTCAGAACACGCTGCTCAAAACGCTCGAAGAGCCGCACGAGGACACGCTGCTCCTGCTCACAGGCAACGAGTTCGGGCTTTTACCGACCATTCGCTCCCGCTGCGTGATTTTGCGCCTCGGTGCGGAGAGTTTGGAAGCAACCGCCTCCGAACTGCGGGCAGACGGAATGAGCGCCGCGGACGCCCGCTTTTACGCCGCGCTTTCGGACGGGCTTTCGGGGCGCGCGCGTGCCTTTTCGGAGCCGGAGGCGGCGGAGTTTCGAACGCGCGCGCTGGAAATTCTGGATCGGGCGGCGTTTGAATACGCGCCGTACGCGGACGCGGCAGAGCTCGTGACCAGCTATTCCGCCGACGCGGAACCGGAACCGGAAGCGGAAGACGAACCCAAGGCGAAAGCAAAAAAGAAGAAGCGCGGGGACGCGGCGCTGGCGGAACGGCTGTTCGAAATCTGGCAGAGCGTGTTTCGCGACGCGCTTACGCGCCAAACCGGTGGGGCAAAGCCCATCAACGCCGATCAGGCCGAACGGATCGAGAGAATTGCCTCGCGCTTTACAAGCGCACGCATTCAAGGTATCATAGAACTGTTAGCCAAGGCGCAGACGCGCCTTTCGGGCGGCGCGAGCGTGTATTTAACCGTTGACAGCGCGCTGACAGGGCTGTTTATAAAGGAGAGCTAGGTATCAAAATGAAAGTTATCGGCGTACGGTTCAAATCGAGCGGACGCATCTATTATTTCGATCCGTTGGAGTTTACGTTTAACGAAGGCGACGGGGTGATTGTGGAAACGGCGCGCGGGCAGGAATACGGCGAGGTCGCACAGGTGGCGATGGAAGTGGAAGAGACGATGATCGTCTCCCCGCTCAAGCCGGTTATCCGCCCCGCAACCGAGCAGGATTCCGTGATGCGCGAGCAGAACGCGGCCAAGGAAAGCGATGCGTTCCACGTTTGCCAGCAGAAGATTCAGCAGCATAAGCTGGATATGCATCTGGTGAGCGCGGAATACTCGTTTAACGGCAGCAAGCTCGTGTTTTACTTCACCGCCGACGAACGGGTCGATTTCCGCGAACTGGTCAAGGATCTCGCGTCGCAGTTCCGCACGCGCATTGAGCTGAGGCAGATCGGCGTTCGGGACGAGGCCAAGATGCTTGGCGGGCTCGGTTCCTGCGGAAGAGTCGTCTGCTGCAAGGCGTTTTTACAGGATTTCCATCCCGTTTCTATTAAGATGGCGAAGGAACAGAATCTTTCGCTGAGCCCGACCAAGATTTCGGGTTTGTGCGGAAGGCTGATGTGTTGCCTGCAGTACGAGCAGTCCTCTTACGAAGAGATGAAGCGGCGCATGCCGCATATCAACCGTGAAGTGCTCACGCCCGACGGCGTCGGCACGGTGGTTGAGAATAACGCGATCACCGAAAAGACCCGGGTGCGCCTGCAACTGCCGGACGGGTCGATCGACGTGCGCGAGTTTGGCTATATGCTCCTCGGCAAACCCGGCGAACCGCTGCCCGTGCCGCCGAGCGAACCGAAGCCGGAACCCGCAAAGGAAGCTGCGGAAGAGCCAAAGCCCGCGCCCGCGCAGGAAGCTTCTCCGGAACGTGCCCCCGACAAAAAACGCCGTCGCCGTGGTGGACGCGGCAAGAACGGTAACCGCCCGAACGCCCCGCAGGGCGAAGGCGGCGTACCGGCGCCGCAGCAGCCAAGGCCGCCGCAGCAGCAACAGCAACCGAGAGCGCCACAGCAGCCGCGTCCAAATGAACAGCGCCCGCAGCAGCCAAGGCCGGCGCAGAGCGACCAGCCGGATGCAAACGGGGAAGGCGCGAAGCGCCGCGATAACTTCAAGCGCCGCCGCGGCGGAGCGAACCGGCCCAAGCCGGCCTCTCCCGCGCCGGAGAAAAAAGAATAGAATCGACCGACTCCCCTCGTGTACATAAAAAAACACAAGGATTACGCGGTTTTTACACAACGCATTGTTGACGTTTCGCGGGGCTGTGCTATAATGTTAGGGAATTTAAGACACGGAGGAACGTTTCATGGCATACAAAATTTCCGAAGAATGCATCAGCTGCGGCGCTTGCGCTGCCGAGTGCCCCGTGGAAGCGATCAGCGAAGGCTCCAGCATTTACGTAATCGACGCCGATAAGTGCATCGACTGCGGCAACTGCGCGGACGTCTGCCCGGTTGGCGCGCCGAAAGCGGAGTAACATTACAGAACAAAAAGAAGGACGGCATTCGCCGTCCTTCTTTTTTTGTTTAGTCACTGATTTTGTTTAGTCACTGAGAAAACAGATGGAAGCGGTGGTTTCAGCCGATGCAGGCGCCAAACGGTAAGTCCGCATAGGCGCAGAGCAGAGCCGTGTCGCTCATGCTTTCAATCGTGGAAGCATCCGCACTGTAGAGCGAATAGGCAACGCCGTCCAGACTCCAGGTGGCAAGCGCGCCGCTCGCGCCGCCGCCGATGGTGCGAACCAGAACGGAGACGGTGAAGTTCGCCGCGTCTAGGTCGAACGTTTCCTGCGTTTCATCAAAGGTTTCGTACACGCCGGAGATGTCGTCCGTCGTCTTTGCGGCGCGGTACGCATATGCGCGGCCGTCGAGCGTAAAGTTGATTTGCGCCGTAACGTCGGCAATCATGCTGTAGGTAACGCTCTCCGCACCTTCCGGCGCGGTAATGGAAACGCCCAGCGACGCAAAATCCTCGCTGCTTTTTACTTCAACAATAGGGTTTGGCAGCTGGCTGGCCTGCTCCTGCGGCGCGAGCTGCTTGCAGGAAGCGAACAGGAAAATCAGAACCAGTGCGACCAAAACCGAAATCAATTTTTTCATTTGTTTATCCCTCCGCCAATAACACCTGCATAACAGGTGCTTGGTTGCACGCATTCGTTTCTTTTTTTATTTTATCACTGATCCGTTCAACTGAAAAGCAACCGAAAACCGCTTAAACAGGCGGTTTTTTAATTTACCGGAAAACGGCGGCAAAACAACCGCAACGAAATAGAGCTGGAATTGTAAGAATCCGTTTATCCAAATAAAAACTGTCGGAAATTCCGGTGTTTTTTGTGCGTTACGATACCTGTGACGGCGGGAAAGGACACGGCCTCGAACGTTCCGCCGTCGTCGCAATGAAAGGAGCACGAACGATGAAAGCGTCCGGTGAACCCACTCTCGAAAGCAAAATTGAAGCGTACTTTGCCGCGTGCGACGCAACGGCGGAACGGGTGGAACTGAAAAACGGTTCTGTCGAAGTCCGTCAAACACCCTATACGCTCGCGGGCTTGAGCGAACATCTCAGAATTCCTTCGGGAGAGATTCTCGCCGCGGCCAGAAGAGAGGACGGCAGCGCGGAAGGCGAACTCTTCGCCAATGCCACGCGCCGCATTGGACGGTATCTCGTGGAACGCGCGCTGACGCAGGAACTGCAGTACAGCGTTGCGGCGAAACTGCTGGACGAGCTCGGCATCGGCGAAAAACTGCCGCCGGACGAGCGCGAAAAGCGCATCGTTATCGTGCTGGAGGATCCGAATGGCTGGAGCGAATGACACGGAAATCTTACTAAAGGGGTATCCAAATCCGCGTCAGGTGGAGTTCTTTTGCTCGCGAGCCCGGCACACCGCTTACGGCGGCGCGCGCGGCGGCGGCAAGAGCTGGGCAATGCGGCGAAAGTTCGTCCTGCTTGCGCTCCGGTATTCCAACCTCCAACTCCTGCTGCTCCGGCGTACGCTGCCGGAGCTGAACGAAAACCACGCGCGACCGCTGCAGACGGAATTGTCCGGGTTTGTGAACTACAACCAGACGCACCGCGAATTCACGTTTCCGAACGGAAGCCGGATCAAGCTTGGCTATTGCGACAACGAAAAGGACGTCTACCAGTATCAGGGCCAGGAATACGACGTAATCGGCCTGGAGGAAGCAACCCATTTTACCGAAAGCCAGATGCAGTTCATAACGACCTGCAACCGCTCGGTGAGAAGCGACTTTTCGCCGCGCATGTACTACACATGCAATCCCGGCGGCATTGGTCACGCATGGGTCAAGCGGCTCTTCATCGACCGCAGGTACCGCGAAAGCGAACAGGCGGAAGATTACTTGTTCATTCCGGCGCGCGTCACCGACAATCCTGTGCTGATGAGAACGCCGTCCTATCTCAAGACCCTCGAAAACCTGCCGGAGCCGCTCAGAAGAGCCCACCTCAATGGGGACTGGGACGTACTGGCGGGGCAGTACTTTGGCGAGTTTTCGAGGGAGCGGCACGTGCTGGAGCCGTTTGTTGTACCCAGGTCCTGGCGGAGGTTCCGCGCGATGGACTGGGGCTACAACGATCCCTGCTGCGTGCTGTGGTTTGCCGTTTCGCCCGGCGGGCGAGTGTATGTATATCGCGAATACTATGAGCGCGAAGTGCTGTCCAGCGAGACGGCAAAGCGCATCCGTTCTTTAACGGGAGAAGAGAAGATATCATACACCGCCGCCTCGCCGGACGCCTGGCAATGCCGCGGCATGAACGCCAGCGGGGAACTGCCCGGCATGAGCATTGCGGAGGTGTTCGCCCACGGGGGCGTGCCGCTTCTCCGCGCGGACAATACGCGGGTGCCGGGCTGGCAGCGCGTCCGCGAATATCTGGCGGACGGCGACGACGGCAAGCCCAGGCTGTGTATTTTCCGCTGCTGCCAGAACCTGATCCGCACGCTGCCGATGCTGACGTTTGACGAAAACTTCGTCGAGGACGTGAGCGGCGCCTGCGAGGATCACGCGCCGGAGGCTCTCCGCTACGGGCTGATGTCGAGGCCGGTCAGTTCGCAGGCGAAGCAGGCGCCAAAGGCGCGCGCTTACGACCCGTTTGCGGCCGCCGAACCCAGCGCGGACGGATTTACCAGACTGTAAACGGGACTTCCGATAGGAGGAACAAATGAAAGCAACCAAACAAACGGACGAAAAGCGCATCCTCTGCGAGAAGGCTTACGGGCTGTTTCGGGAATTCCGCGGCGCGTACATACCGGAATGGCAGCGGCTGGAAAACTGCGAACGGATGTACCGCGGCGACCACTGGCACGACGTGCCCGTGACCGACCGAAACGAACCACGCCCGGTGACGCCGATTCTGCAGAGCACGATCGAAAATATCAAGTCCGAACTCATGGACCGCGTACCGGAGGCGGTCATCCTGCCGGAGAGCCCGGCGGATGCGGACGTTGCGCGGGTCATCGAGGCGATTATCCGCCAGAACCACGATGCGGACGGTTACGTCAAGGAATACCGCAAGCTCGTGCACGACCTTTTAGTCGGCGGGTACTGCGTGCAGGAAGTCGGTTACGACAGCACGCTCAACGGCGGTCTTGGCGGCGCGTTTATCCGCAATGTGGATGCGCGCGGCATTCTCTTTGACCCGCTGGCCACGGATTTGCAGGAAAGCCGGGCGGTATTCAAGATTTCGCTCAAAACGCGGGAGTACCTGCTTTCGCACTTTCCCAAGGCCGCGCCGTTTCTCACGGCGGACGCGTTCGGAACGCCCGACGCGGTGCAGGACGAGTTTCTGCGCGGCGAGCGCAGCGACGCGCTGCTCTTTATTGAGTACTGGTGGCGCGAATACGACGCGGAAACCGACCAAAGCTGCGTGCACATGGCGCAGATTGCGGGCAATCAGGTGCTCAGCGACAGCAGGGACGTCAAACCCTCCGGTTATTACGAGCACGGGTTATACCCGTTCATCATCACGCCGCTGTTCGTGCGCAAAGGTTCCTGCCTGGGGCTTGGGCTCGTGGACATGTTTGAAACGCAGCAGCGGTACGCCGACAAGCTCGACCAGATCGTGCTGAAAAACGCGCTGATGGCTTCCCACAACAAGCTGCTCGTCACCGAGGCGAGCGGGTTCGACGTGGACGACCTCAGAGACTGGTCGAAAGAAGTGCACCGCGGTGAGAGCCTAGGCGGGGTCACGTGGTTTTCTACGCCGCCGCTGCCGGCCTACATCATAGGCTACATCGAGAACATCCGCGAGGGCATTAAGCAGGAGAGCGGAGCAAACGACTTCAGCCGCGGCATGCCGGACGGCGGAGTCACGGCGGCAAGCGCGATTTCCGCGCTGCAGGAGATGAGCAACAAACGCGCGCGGATGATTGCGCGCTCGCTGCACGAATCGTTTCGGGACGCGGTGCGCCTGGAGATCGAAGTCGAGCGCGAGTTCAACTTCTTTACCCGCAAGGTCAACGTCACAATTGACGGAAAAGTGCAGGAGCGCTCGTTTGAAAGTGTCATGCTGATGCGTAAAGCGCCGGGCAGCGTTTTTCTGCCGATCGAATTCTATATCTCCGTCAAGGCGCAGCAGGAAACGCGGTACTCCGCCATGAGCCAGAACGAACTGGTTTTGCGGATGCTGCAGAGCGGCATGATGCGGCCGGAACAGGCCGTGGAGCTCATGGTATTCGAAGGCAAGGACCAGCTGCTCAAACAGCTCCGCGAACGCCGCGAGCAGGAAGAAGCGGCAAGCAAACAACAGAAGTCCGGCCAACCGGGGCAACCGGCTGCCGGAATCCAGTGAGGAGGAACATATGAAACAGCAACAGACAGCCCCCAGCGCGATTGAACGATCGCTTGCAGGCGCAACCGCACCGCAGACCGCACGAAACGGCGGGGAAGACGAGGAGTTCAACGCGCTCGTCGATGAAGTATCCGCGCTGATGAGCGAAGGCAAGCTGCCCGAAGGGTTCGATTTCCGTACGGCGGCTTCCGATCCCGAACTCGTCGAACTCATGCGCGAGTACGACGCCGCGGCGGGGATTCGCATCTACGCCGCGGAACAGCGCGCTGAACAGGCGGAGACCAGCGCTATGCAGCGCGTCAGCGCCGAGGTGCGCCAGCGCAGCGCCCTGCCCAGAAGCGTGCGCGGCGGCAACGCCGCAGCCAGCGCAACGAACTACCGCGGCATGGACGCGGAATCGTTCCGCGCACTGATGGCGCAGATGAAAAAGACTGCCCGCGACGGCGGCAAGACCAGACT
>JBDKTD010000320.1:0-3964 GCA_039680365.1 Clostridiaceae bacterium | reverse complement strand
TTACCTGATGAAAGTCGCGCTGAGAACGTCCGACCTGCTCAAGCAAGTCGTCCGTTCTCCGCTGGTGAAGGGCGTCCCGCTCTCCCACGCGATGATCTTTGAAGTAAGCGCGTACGGCAAACTGCTGCTCAACACGGATGGCGGCATGAACCCTGCGCCCGACCTCGAACGCAAAAAAGTGATCCTCGAAAACGCGGCGCGCCTGCTCCGCACACTGGGGTATGAAACCATCACCGCCGCGTGCGTGAGCGGCAGCGAAGTTGTCAGCGAAAAAATTCCTTCCACAACCGACGCAAAAGCCCTCGCGGAGATGGACTGGTCGCGTTACAATATGAAAGTATACGGCCCCGTCGGGCTCGACCTCGCCATCAGCGAACAAGCGCGCGTTCACAAAGGCTACCGGGAACCCGGCGCCGTGGACGCGGATATCCTGCTCATGCCCAACTACGAAACGGCAAACTGCTTTGGCAAAGCGCTGACGTATTTTGCCGGCGCGCAGTCGGCGGGTCTGGTGATCGGCGCGCGCTGCCCCATCGTTCTGGTTTCCCGCGCGGACTCGGCAGAAGCGAAATTATCGTCCCTCGCGCTTGGCGCGATCGCGGCGAAAGGAGAAAACACCTGAATGGAATCCCGTTCGAAACACCTTCTCACCGGTAACGAGGCCATCGCGCGCGGCGCTTACGAAGCGGGCGTCGTCGTTTGCTCCGCCTATCCCGGCACGCCGAGCACGGAAATTTTTGAAACGCTCGCGCAGTACAAGGACTCCCTCTACGCGGAATGGGCGCCAAACGAAAAAGTCGCCGTCGAGGTTGCGTACGGCGCGAGCATGGCAAACGTCCGCTCGCTTTCGGCTATGAAGCACGTGGGAGTCAACGTTGCCGCCGACCCGATCTTTACCGCCGCCTACAACGGCGTTGGCGCTGGGTTTGTAATTGTCAGCGCGGACGATCCGGACATGCACTCTTCCCAAAACGAGCAGGACAACCGCAGGTATGCGCCGTTTGCCAAGATACCGCTCGTGGAGCCCAGCGATTCGCAGGAATGCAAGGACTTTATCAAGGAAGCCTATGAGATTTCCGAAAAATTCGACCTGCCCGTGCTGTTTCGGGTGACAACGCGCGTTTGCCACAGCAAGAGCCTTGTCGAATTTGGCGAACGTGAAGAGCGAACGGTTATACCGTATACGCGCAACATTCCAAAGTTTGTCTGCACGCCCGCCAACGCCAAGCGCCACCGCCCGATGCTGGAAGAAAAGCTGGAACGTCTTGCGGAATACGCCGAAACCAGCCCGCTGAACCGCATGGAGATCAAGGGCGGCAAAGTCGGCGTAGTCACGTCCTCCATCGCCTATCAGTACGCAAAGGAAGCTTTCCCGGAGGATACGTCGTTTCTCAAGCTGGGCTTTACGTGGCCGCTGCCGTTCCAGCTCATCCGCTCGTTTGCCGAGCAAGTGGAAACACTGTATGTCGTTGAGGAGCTCGACCCGTTCCTGGAAGAGCAGATCAAAGCCGCGGGCATTTCCTGCATCGGCAAGGACGTTATCCCGAACATGTATGAACTCAACCCGGAAGTCGTCCGCGAGGCGGTGTTCGGCGAAAAAGCGCGCACCGTTACCGTTGACAGCGTCGCTGTGCCGCGTCCCCCGGCGCTCTGCCCGGGCTGCCCGCACAGAGGGTTTTTCTATGTGCTGAGCAAGCGCAAGGACGCGGTGATTGCGGGCGATATCGGCTGCTACACGCTGGGCTGCGCCGCTCCCCTTTCGGCAATGGATACGGTCGTCTGCATGGGCGGTGGGTTCTCGGTTGCCATGGGCATGGCAAAAGCCTTTGAACGCAGCGGCCAGACCGGCAAAAAAGTCTTCGGCGTGGTAGGAGATTCCACTTTCTTTCATAGCGGCATGACCGGCGCGGTCGAAATTCTCTATAACGCAGGAAACGTCATCCCCTGCGTGCTGGATAACTCCATCACCGGCATGACAGGGCATCAGGATAACCCCGGCACCGGCTACACGCTCTCTGGCGAAATCGCCGCGCGCGTTCCCATTGAAGATGTGCTCAAGAGCTTCGGCTATCAGAACGTCATCGTCGTCGATCCGCAGGACTTGAAAGCGATGCAAAAGGCCGTGGACGACGCGGTGGCAAGCACCGTACCCGCCGCTATCGTGGCGCGGCGTCCGTGCCTTTTGATCAAGCGCATGAAGCACAATATCGGCAAGTGCGTGGTCAACGCAGAGGCCTGCCGTGGTTGCAAGCTCTGCCTTAAGGTGGCCTGCCCCGCGCTGCATCTCCATGACGGCAAAGCGGAAATCGACCGCAATCTTTGCGTCGGCTGCAGGGTCTGCGCGCAGGTCTGCGCCTTTGGCGCGATCACGCGCGAAGACACGCCAAAGCAGAAAGGCGAGTGAACAAGTATGGCAACGAACGATACCAAGAGCATTTTACTGGCGGGCGTCGGCGGTCAGGGCACGATTTTGATGAGCAAAGTCCTGACCTATGGCCTCGTTTCGGCGGAATATGACGTTAAGATGAGTGAAGTACACGGCATGGCGCAGCGCGGCGGCTCGGTTTCCACGCAGGTGCGCTATGGAACGAAGGTCTACTCCCCCATCATTGGACGGGGCGAGGCGGACGTGCTGGTCGCTTTTGAAAAGATGGAAGCCGTGCGGTACGCGGCGTTCCTGAAGGTAGGCGGAACCGCTGTGATCAACGATTACGCCATCATGCCGCTGCCCGTTGCCACAGGGATGGCCGACTACCCCGAAGGCACGATAGAAGCCATGCAGACGGCGTTTCCCACACTCGTCGTCCCGGCAAGCAAGATCGCCGAAGAACTCGGTAACCCGAAATGCATGAATATCGTGCTGCTCGGCGCGCTGGTCACGGCGTTTCAACTGGAAGACATCGACTGGACCACCGCGCTGGAGGCTGTGATTCCGAAAAAAGCGCTGGCGTTAAACCTTGCGGCTTTTCAGGCAGGCGCTGCCTGCAGAGGCTGAGAAGAACATGATATCGCAGGAGATGCTTGCGGCGGGGCGTGGCCGCTCCGCCATTCGCGAAATCTTTGAATACGGCCGCCACCGGGCGCTGCTCCTTGGCGAAGAAAACGTATTCGACTTCTCGCTCGGCAATCCTTCGGTACCCCCGCCGCCGGAAGTCACCGCGGCGTTTCTCGACCTGCTCCAAAACAGCGACCCAACGTTTCTGCATGGCTACTCCAGCGCGCCGGGCAGCAACGAAGCGCGGGAAGCGATTGCTTGCTCGCTCAACCGGCGGTTTGGCACCGATTTTTCGCGCCGAAACTTTTACCTCACCTGCGGCGCGGCGGCGGCGCTTGCCTCAATTTTTCGCGCGCTGACCATCGGCCCGCTCACGGAGTTTATCGCGTTTGCGCCGTACTTTCCGGAGTACGCCTGTTTTGCAACGGCGGCGGGCGGGCATTTACGCGTGGTGGAAGCGGATCGGGAAGGTTTCCAAATCGACTTTGAACAGCTCGAGCGCACGCTGTCGTTCCATACGCAGGGCGTTATCGTCAACTCGCCCAACAACCCTTCCGGCGTAATCTATTCGGAAGCGACGCTGCGCCAGCTTGCGGATCTGCTGCGCCTCAAGAGCGCGGAATACGGCCACCCAATCTACCTGATTTCGGACGAGCCGTACCGCGAGCTCACCTACACGGACGTTGCCGTTCCGTTCATCACGCAGCTTTACGACTGCTCCATCGTTTCCTATTCCTACTCCAAGAGCCTCTCGCTTCCGGGCGACCGCATCGGTTACGTGCTCGTTGGCGACGCCATGCCGGACTTTGACGACGTCTGCAACGCCATCTCCGGCAGTGCGCGCCTGCAGGGGTACGTCTGCGCGCCTTCCATTCTGCAGCGCGTGATCGCGCGCTGTTCGCAGCTCGATCTCATGCCGGATTTAAGCAGTTACAAGCGAAACCGCGACGCGCTGTATCAAGGTTTAAC
>JBDKTD010000261.1:0-7802 GCA_039680365.1 Clostridiaceae bacterium | reverse complement strand
CCATAGGAGTTACGCACACGCACAACTCTTCGGATTTTTATTCGGACTTTATGCGCGAGGACAACGAGCGCGTCTACGGCGCGGACATTCTGCCCAAGATCGAACTGGCTTCCGACGGTCTCACCGGCGAGGAAGCGCAGGAGTTTCTGGTTTCGCGCCTTGCGGACGTGATCAAGCGCGCATGGGAAGGCAGAAAACCCGGCGGATTGAGCCTGGCGCTCGACTACGCGGCGGTCGGCTTTTGCCGCAGGCCGGTGTTCCGCGGCAAGAAGGACGAAACCGTGATGTACGGCGACTGCTCGCGCGAAGATTTTATCCGCTTTGAGCCCGGCGGGGACAGCTCGGCGGACATGCTCTATACCTGGGACGAACAGGGCGGGCTCACGGGCATCCTGGTCAACATTCCGTGTCCCTCGCAGGTGTTTGAGCTGCACCGGTTCATTACGGCGGACTACTGGGGCTTTGCGCGGGACGAAATCCGCGAACGCCTCGGCAACGTGTTCATTCTGCCGCTCTGCGGCGCGGCTGGCGACCTTTCGCCGCTGGATCTGATCCGCATCAGCAAGTTCAACAAAAAAGAGCTTGTCGAATGGGGCGGTCAGGCGAAGGAGGTCTTCCGCAACTTCGACATGACGCGCGTTTGCCAGGAGATTGCCGAACGCATTGCGGACGCGGTGCTGCGCGGCTGCCAGCGCGCGCGAAACGAAATTGAGCAGACGCCCGCGTTTGCCCACGAGGTGCTGGAACTCGAACTTCCGCTCCGGCTGGTCACGCGCGAGGAGTATGAGGCCGCGGCGCGCGAGGTGGCGCGTTACAAGAGCACATTCTCCAGCGAACACCGCATGACGGAAGAGGACGTCGTCAAGGCGTTTGAACCGCAGGGCGATGTTCTCCGCTGGGAGCAGCAGCAGGTTTCCCGCCAGTTTGCATGCACTTGCCACGTGCTGCGCGTTGGAAACGCTTGTATTGCGACCAACCCGTTCGAACTGTTTACGGAGTACGCGCTGCGCATGAAGGCGCGGGTCATTCCCGAACAGCTTTTAATCGGCCAGCTTTCCAACGGGATCGGCGGGTATCTGCCGACGGAATCCGCTCTTGCGGGCGGCAGCTACAGCAGCAAATCCGCTTCCAGCTTCTGCGGGCCGGAAGGCGGCGACGTGCTGGTGGAAAAGACGATTGAAGCGGTGAACCGCCTGTTCTCGTAAGCGGCGGCCTGTTTCTTCGGGAGAATATACGCACGAGTACGCGAAAAAGACTCTATCCGAACCCGTTAACGGGTTCTTGCCGGCAGCAATGGTTTTCTTCATAGTTTCTTCTCCTGACAAAGCCGCCCCGCGCAAGCGAGGCGGTTTTGCCATACGCGAGCGGATAAACGCGTGGACGGACAAAAAAATACAGCTCGTTTGGCGTTTCCAAGACGAGCGAGTTTGTGGTATCATATCGCCATGGAAAAAGAGGCTGCCGTGCTGGCGGCGCCGGCGGATCCGGCGGCGGGCAGGCGAGAGCAGAATACGCGCTTCGACGAGAAGCATATCGACGTACTGGACGGCATCCGCGTGCTGGCGGTGCTCGGCGTGCTTTGGTTTCATTTCTGGCAGCAGAACTGGATTTCGCCCTACTTTAAACTTCCATTTTTAACCTCGCTCGGGCTGTCGGCTTCGGTCAGCCTGGACTTTTTGCCGCGCGCGGGATTTTTATTTGTCGATCTTTTGCTGTTCCTCTCGGCATTCTGCCTGTTCTTGCCGTACGCGCGCGCTTCCCTCGACGGCAAGGCGCTGCCGGGCGCGGGGCAGTTCTATCAAAAGCGCGTCGCTCGCATCGTGCCGAGCTACTATTTTGCGGTGTTCGTGATTTTGTTTGCGGTGGCGATTCCCTCCGGCGAGTACCATTCCGTTCAGGATTGCCTTGCCGATTTACTGCCGACGCTGACGTTTACGCAGACGCTGTTTCCGAACATCCTTTTAGGCACAAAACTCAACGGCGTGCTCTGGACGGCGGCCATCGAAATGCAGTTTTATCTGTTCTTTCCGCTGCTGGCGGTCGCGTTCGTTAAAAAGCCGGGCTGGACGTATCTCGGCATGGTGCTGGTTTCCGTTTTATACCTGCGCGGGTTTGCGCTGCAAAACCCGGACTCTATCCGCACGACGCTCAACCAACTGCCCGGGTTCTTTGGCGTGTTTGCCAACGGCATGGCGGTTTCGTACCTCTACGTGCTGTTTGCCCGGCGCGTCAAACGCAGCGCGCAGCTTTCGGCGGTGGCGCTCTGCGCGCTCGTAGCGGGGATTTGGATTCTCGTCGGCATGATGAAGGAAGCGCCCGGAACGAGCCCCGTGCACCTCTGGCAGGCGGAGAACCGGTTCCGGCTCTCACTGGTGTTCGCGCTGATCGTCGTTTCCAGCGCGGCGACGTTTTCCGGCGTGCGCTGGTTTTTCTCCAACGCGGCGATGCGGTTTTTAAGCGCGATTTCGTACAACCTCTACATCTGGCACCAATGGATCAGCGTCAAGTTCAAGCAGTGGAAGATACCGTATTGGACGGGAGACAAACCGCCGAATATAACGGGCGACCGCGTCTGGCAATGGAAATATACCGCGCTGATTCTCGCGGGCGCGTTTCTGGCGGCGGTACTCGCGACGTACTTGATTGAACGCCCGGCGGCGAAGTGGATTCTAAAACCGCGCATACAGCGGGCACGCGAACCGATGATCTCAGTTTGCGGCTGCGAATTGCCGCCAGAGTATCCGGAAGAGCCGGAGAACGCGGAACCGGCAGCGCAGGAACAAGAAAAAGAACAAAACCAATAAAAGTATCATAACGAGAAGGACAAGACAAGGCATCATGAAGCATCAGTTTACACCAAACGGCGTGTGTTCCCGGAAGATCGAATTTGACCTGGAAGACGGCAAACTCAAAAACGTTGCGTTCCTCGGCGGGTGCAGCGGAAACCTCAAGGCAATCGGCAAGCTTGTCGAGGGCATGGAAGCGGAAAAGGTTGTTGCGCTTTTAGGCGGCAACACCTGCGGCGAAAACTGCACCTCCTGCGCGGATCAGCTCGCGCTGGCGGTGTCGCAGGCGCTGGAACAGCAGCGGCGTGCGGGGTAAACGCGCGTTCTGCAAAACGATTCAGACAGGCGGTATAACAAAAGAATGGAACAACAGGAAAAAACACCCTATTCGAGCGACGGCTACATTGTGGATCAGGCGAGGCTGACTTTTATTCGCTATGGCGCGTTCACGAGCGATATCAACGGCTGCGGCTGGATTGCGGCGTTCAACTTTTTAAAGCAGCGCGGGGAAGCGGCGAACGAAAAATCGTATGCCGACGAGTTGATTCGATGGACGGTTCTGCGCGGGCTGGCGGGCACGAGCCTCTTTCGGCTCAAACGCATGCTCAAGCGGCACGGCTACCCGACCGTTCTCAAGGTCGTCGGCAAAAAAGACGTCAACCTGCCGGAGGGCACGCAAGCGGGCGTAATCTATTATGTCCATAAGGACGGGCCGCACTTCGTTACGTTTTACCGCGACGAAACGGTTCCCCAGCAGGAAAACGAAAAGCCCCGCTACCGCTTTTTGAACGCGATACCTGGGCGCGGGAATCATTTCGACACGATGCAGGGGTTCTTGACGAAGCACAACGTGCTGCCCATCGCGGGAATTCTGGTATACCCCCGAAAGTCCGCGTCTTAAGCCTGGGCGAGCAGAAAGTCCAACAGCATCGGGCTGAGCTTTTCGGCCTGACGAAGCACAAAATCATGACTGCCGAGCGGAAAGATCACCGTAAGGCAGTTTTTATTTTCGCCCAGTGCGGCAACGGAGGCCTTGGTCTCCCCGGAGTCACCCTTGGCGCACATGGCGAGCATGGGGAGGGAGACGGACTCGTACCCCGGCTCGTCGGAGAAGTGAATGCGCTTTTCGAAAAACGAAACGTAGGTCTCCAGCGGAATCTTCGCGCTGTAGGCCACCATGACGCCCGCTTGCTCCGGAGAAAGATTCCAGTACTTGGCTTGCATGCGGATCAATTTTTCGTTCTTGATGGATTTGTAGGTCATCCGCGCCATGGCGGTATAGAGCTTTGTGCTCCCTGCGCCCGCCATCAGCCAGGGGCTGAGGAACACCGCGCGAGAAAAGAGCGACTCGTGCTCACAGACGAGCTTGAAGGCGAGTTCCGCGCCGACGGAGTGCCCCATGAGCGAGACCTTGCCCGCGTTGAGCGAGCCGATCCATTCGGCCAGCGCGTCAGAGACCGCCTGCGGGTCGTATGCTTCCGCAGCGGCCTGACCCGCACCGGGCAGGTGCGGAACGAGCACGTGAAAATGCTCCGAGAGCGCCGCGTAATGCCCCGCGAACGTATCCAGCGCCGCGGCTCCATGCAGAAGCACGAGAACGGGACTGCCTTCTTTACCGTAATGATCGAAGTACATAATAGCCTCCGTAAAACGCAATTTTCTGAAATCAGTATACCACTCTGGAATCAAAAAGCCCGAACATTATTGTTCGAGCCTTTTAAATCGTGTGGGTTTCCAAAGGGCTTTTGCCCTTTGGTCAGGGGTGCGGGGCGAAGCTCCCGTCAGCCTTTCGAAAAGGTGGGTTTCCAAAGGGCTGCCGCCCTTTGGTCAGGGGTGCGGGGGCGAAGCTCCTGCCAGCCGTTTCAGAAGCGGGGGGCGAAGCTCCCGAAAATCCTCTTCTAAATCAGATCGTAATCTCCTGCGAGACGCGGTACATATAGTCGTCGAGGCCTTTGGTCATCTCCAGCGCTTCGTCGATGGGTACGGTCGTAATCTGCGAATTGCGGTAGCAGACGATCAGGTTCGACCCGCCCGCAATCAGCTCTTCCACGGCGCGGTGACCCATGCGGGTTGCCATGACGCGGTCGCGCGCGCTGGGGCTGCCGCCGCGCTGCACGTGGCCAATGATGGTGACGCGCGTATCCAGCCCCATCTCGGTGCGGATGCGCTCGGCGATTTCGTTGGTATGCCCTACGCCTTCGGCAACGATGATCAGGTGATGGTGCTTGCCGCGGTACTGACCCTCACGGATATGCTCCACAACGTCCTTTTCAAAGTCGAACGGGCGCTCCGGAATCAGGATGGAGGTCGCGCCGACCGAGATGCCGACATAGATGGCCAGATGTCCCGCGTTGCGCCCCATGATTTCGACAACGGAGGTGCGCTGGTGGGACTGCATGGTGTCCGCCAGCTTGTCGATGGCGTCGATAGCGGTGTTGGCCGCGGTGTCGAAACCGATGGAATAGTGGGAGCAGGCCATGTCGTTATCGATCGTGCCGGGAATGCCGATGGTGTTTACGCCGAGCTTGGCAAGCTCCCGCGCGCCGCGGAAGGTGCCGTCGCCGCCGATGGCGATAATGCCGTCGATGCCGAGGTACTTGCAGTTGGCGGCTGCCGCCTGCACGCCCGCGTCCGTTTTAAACTCCTCGCTGCGGGCGGTGTAGAGGATGGTGCCGCCGCGCGCGGTTATGCCGTTGACGGCGCGCGCGTCGAGCTCCACCACGTCCGAGTGGATGAGTCCGTTGTACCCGCGGTGAATGCCAACGGGGATGACGTCGTGCAGCACGCAGGTGCGCACAGCGGCGCGGATGGCCGCGTTCATGCCGGGCGCGTCCCCACCGCTGGTGAGGATGCCGATGCGACGAATTCTATCTGGCATATGGTTTTCTTTCGATCCTTTCTATAAGCGGCGTCGCCGCGATGATGTCTAAAACTTTACCCACCTTAGTATACTACGCGCATTATAAAAACTCAAACGGCGCTGAGAACGGATCGTTTTTCCATAAAACGCAGGAACAGAATAAAAATCCTGCATTATTAATCGACATTGAGTTGCACAAATGGCGAAAAAACGGGCGGTTTTCTGCCGGAATTTCGTATGAGCTTCGCGCCTTGCAGGGGAAAATGCGTCTTTCCCTGCACACAAAAAACACCCGTATCGGGCGAAAATATATACTTATATATCGTTTTCCAATAAATATGCGTTTGCTTTCAGCCGCGTATGACGGCGGCGCGCGGCGAACGCGTACGAAAAAAATATTTTGCAAGAAATACTAGACAAGATTTCATTCTAACGCTACAATGAATTTGTAACTGGCGCTCAAGCGCCGCAATTGACACATCTTTTTTACAGTGATCCAATAACAAACAGAACAATAAGGAGGCACCACACATGAGCAAGTATGATATCCCCGTTGACGAAATGGAAGCCAAACTCAGACCGCCGACAATCGGACTGAAACCCTATGAACCCAAGGTGATCCCGCTGACCACAGGCGAGGACATGCTGGTTCGCGAAGCGACGCGTGAAGAGACGGCGATGGTGCTGGAAGGGATTAAGGCTCTCCTCGACCACGATAAGGACTTTTACGATATCGTTTCGGCGCGCATCGTTGCCGAACTGCTGGGCTTGCTGCGTTACCGCGTGCAGGACGAATATCTGCTCATCGGCTGTGTGGACGGCGAAATCGCGGGCATCGTCAACGGCCGCATGGTTAACGAAAAGGTCGGCATGAGCTACCACACCATGACGCTCAAGCGCGGCGCGCGCGTTGGCGCACAGCTCTTTGCCGCCAAGATGGAATATCACTTCGACTATATGAATCAGGACGAAGTCTGGATCGTTGCGGAAAGCCCCAACGGCTTTAAGCGCTGGATGATCGAGTATGAGCTCGAATCCCGCCCGCAGTGCCCGCACGAACTCGGCGGCGTGCCCACGTTCGTTCTGACCCGCGCCCTCTGGGAAAAGCATAAGGCAAACAAGAACGTTGGCATCCGTCCCGCGTTTGAAGACGTGATCGAAGCCAACAAAGTGGTGCATATGCCCGCCAAGATCGTCGTCTGAGACGGCGCGTATCAGAAAGGATGCTTGAAATGAGACAGGTAGGAATCGTCGGCGTCGGCCATACCAGGTTCGGAAAGTCCAACGTTCCGTTCATCGATATGCTTTGCGAAGCGGCGCTCGAGGCAATGGACGACGCGGGCGCAAAGACCGGCCGCAGAAACGTGATCGACCAGGTGTTTGTTGGCTCAATGGGCTCCGGCATGGTCAGCCGCATCAGCGGAGCGGCCAGCGCGGTTGTCGATACGCTCAACATTCGCCCCGCTATGGCGGAAACCGTGGAAAACGGCCCCGCTTCCGGCGCGTCCGCCGTGAAACTCGGCGTCATGGCCATCGCATCCGGCATGTGCGACTGCGTGCTGGTCATCGGCGGCGAAGGCATGCGCGCGGTATCCGGCTGGGAAGGCACGGACTTTGTTGCCACCATGCTGCATCCGGAAGCGGAATACAAATACGGCTGCACGCTGCCGTCGTTTGCGGGGCTGTTTACGCGCCTCTGCATGGACAAGTACGGCGTGGAGAGCAAGGACCTTTCGATCGTATCCGTCAAAAACCACGACAACGCCTGCCATAACCCAGTTGCGCATATCCAGCGCCCGGTCGTGTTGGAACGCATCACAAACCCCGCCTACATCAACGCCACCAACCCCATCGTGGCCGACCCGCTGCGGCAGTTCGACATGTGCCCCGTTTCCGACGGAGCTGCTGCGGTGCTGCTGGTTGCGCAGGATAAGCAGGAAGCGCTGGGCTTTGGACATAAAAAGTTCGTACGCGTCGCGGGAATTGCTTCCGCAACGGATACGCACGTGGTTGCCAACCGCGCGGAACCGAGCGACCTGCTGGCCGTTCGCCTGAGCGCGAAAAAGGCGTACGCCATGGCCGGCATGGAGCCTTCGGATATCGACGTTGCCGAACTGCACGACGCGTTCCAGATTCTGGAGATTGAAGAGTCCGAA
>JBDKTD010000358.1:0-6258 GCA_039680365.1 Clostridiaceae bacterium | reverse complement strand
CTCTCCGTGGGGATGGAGTATGAAGCGAGCCTGATTCTGGACGCGTTCGTCTACGCTGTGGAAAAAGACCGCTATCAGCCCGGGCGGGTGCGAAACGCCTACGCAGCAGGCAGTATAAAAGCCTTCCCCGGCTGGGAGAGCGGCGCTCGCCTGCCCGGCTGGTACGACCCCGAAACCGGCGACACGGGCACCTGGTACGAGGATCGCTATCAGGTGGGCAGCAACGTCGGCAACACGAGCTATGTGGCGCTGGCGCTGCTGCAGTACGACGCGCTCTACGGCAACGTAACCTACCGCAAGACGGCGGAAACGCTCATGGACTGGGTGATCGACACCTGCTCGGACGGCACGCCGGGGTTCGTTGCGGGCTACGACGGCTGGCCGGAGGGGAAAACGCCTACGGTGTACCCGTTTACTTATAAGTCGATCGAACATAATATCGACGCGTACGCCGCCTTTAGCCGCCTCTACACGCTGACGGGCAATGCCCGCTACCGCACCGCCGCCGAGAGCGCGCTTGAGTTGATTACTTCGATGTACGATACCGCCGCGGGCGTGTTCTATACCGGCACGGGCGACGACGGCGTAACGCCCAGCAAGGACAATATCGTCCTCGACGCACAGGTCTGGTCTATGCTCGCGCTGGGAGACGCGTTTGAGCCATACAAAGAAAGCTTTGCCCGCGCGGAGGGAATGCGCGTGGCAGACGGCGGCTACCCCTTCTGCGAGGCAAACGCAAACGGCGGTTGGTGGGCGGAAGGCACGGCGTATACCGCGCTCGCGCTGCGGCTGAAAGTCAAGCACTGAGCGGCCGTACAGGCCTTCGTCGCACTCTGCTCCATCCAGCTGGAAAGCGGCGCTTTCCCCGCCGCCACGGTGGAGAACCTCTCGACGGGCTTCGACCTCTTTACGGGCGATCCCTGGGTCTACTCCATAGACGCGCATATCGCGCCCACGGCATGGTTTATCATGGCTCTCAACGGGTTCAATCCGTATCAGTTCTAGCCGAACGCAAGCAAGCAAGAAGCCCCGCGCGAGCGGGGCTTCTTGCTTGCTTTTTGCGTGTAAACCGGCTTTCGCGGCTTGCACGCCGCCCGCGCAAGTGCTATGCTTTTCAAATAAACACAGAGATTTTTATCAAAAACGATTCAAAGGAGACCTCCATGCTCGAATACAAGTTTGATACCCAGCTGCTGCTCGAAGGCGAAAACCTCTCGGAGGACGAGATTCACGATTTCATCACCGAGAATCTGGAAGGCGACAGCCTGCTCGCCGTGGGCGACAAGAGCCTCATCAAAATCCACTTCCACACCAACTCCCCCTGGGAAGTGCTGGAATATTGCGCAACCCTCGGCGAAATCTACGACATCGTCGTGGAAAACATGGAACGTCAGGCGGACGGCCTGCACGGCTGAGACGGCAAGCCATTAATGAAGCTCTATATCAGAAGCTCAAAATAACAAACTCAAACCTAGAAGCTCTATATCAGAAGCTCAGAATCCGTAGCTCCAAATCAGAAACTCCAAACCGGAGTTTCTTTTTGTTTACGGCAGTATAATCGCCCCAAAAACGGCAAGTTTCTTTTCAGTTCATGTTTTGTGTTACACTGATAAGTAACGGCGGAGCAGTCCGTATTTTGGCGAACCCGCTCCGGCGGGACGGAACGAACGATAGCACACAGTCGAGGTGAAGGCGCATGTTTCATATTCTCGTTGTGGAGGACGATCCCAACGCGCGGCGGCTCATGCGCGCGGTTCTGGAGCGCGCGGAGTATTCCGTTTCCACCGCGGAAAACGGTTCCGCCGCGCTGGAGTGGATGGATACGCACCATGTCGATTTAATCGTTTTGGACGTGATGATGCCCGGCATGGACGGCTACGCGCTCACGAGCGAACTGCGCGCCTCCGGCTCCGGCATTCCAATTCTCATGGTAACGGCAAAACAGCTGCCCGCCGACAAGCGCATGGGCTTTCTCGTGGGTACGGACGACTACATGACAAAACCGGTGGACACCGAGGAAATGCTGCTGCGAATCAAAGCGCTGCTGCGGAGGTCCCAGATTGTCAGCGAGCGCAAGCTCTGCATTGGCGACGTCGAGCTGGACTACGACGCGCTGACCATTACGCGCGGCGAGGACAAGCAAACCCTGCCGCAAAAGGAGTTTTACCTGCTCTACAAGCTCCTCTCCTACCCCGATAAAATCTTTACGCGCATCCAGCTCATGGACGAAATCTGGGGCATGGAGTCGGAAAGCGGGGATACGACGGTCAACGTCCATATCAACCGCCTGCGCAGACGGTTTGAAAACTATCCCGAGTTCGAGCTGATCTCCGTGCGCGGGCTTGGCTACAAGGCGGTGAAACGAGTATGAAAAAAGAGTGTGTGCTGGGCAAAAAGCACCCGGCGCCGGGGCGGCTGCTCCTGCCGGTGCTGTTTTCAGCGATCGTGTTTTTCATTTTTCTCATCACGTCCGCTATCGTGATGCTCGTCAGCGCCATTCTGCTGCAAACGGGCACGATCAGCCTTACGAATTTTTCCCGACAGGAACCGATCGTTCCGTTTGCAATGCTGCTGTTGGTCAGCATCCTCATCGGCACGGTGGTTTCGTTTGTCATCAGCCGCATTCCGCTGCGCCCCATCCGGCGCGTCATCGACGCAATCAACCGCCTTGCCGCGGGGGACTTCTCCGTCCGGCTTTCAACAACTACAGCGCCGACGTTTCGGGAGCTCGTAGAGAGCTTTAACCGCATGGCCGAAGAGCTGGGCGGCATCGAACTTCTCCGCACGGACTTTATCAACAACTTTTCCCACGAGTTCAAAACGCCGATTGTTTCGATCAAGGGCTTTGCCGAAGAGCTTAAGCACGACGATTTATCCAAGGAACAGCGGGACGAATACCTGGACATCATCATTGCCGAATCGAGCCGCCTTGCTTCGCTGGCAACCAACGTGCTCAACCTTTCCAAAATCGAGCAGCAGGTGATTCTAGCCGATCAAAAGGAGTTTAACCTCACCGAGCAGGTGCGCCGCTGTATTTTGCTGTTTGAAAACAAGTGGGAAAAGAAGCACATCAGCCTGAACGTCGAGATGGAGGAGCTTTCCTTCACCGGCAGCGAGGAACTGCTCAACCAAATTTGGCTCAACCTCATCGACAACGCGGTCAAGTTTACGCCGCAGGGCGGGGTCATCGGCATCCGGCTGAATAAGAGCGGCGGCGAAATCCGCTTTGCCATCACGGACGACGGCTGCGGCATCCCAGCGGAAGCGGTAGGCCGCGTGTTCGACAAGTTTTATCAGGCGGATCCCGCGCGCGCTGGCAGCGGCAATGGCATCGGCCTGACCGTCGCCAAGCGGATTGCAGAGCTGCACGGCGGAACGATTGTTTGCCGCAGTGAAGAAGGCGTCGGCGCCGAGTTTACGGTGACGCTGCCGCTGTAGCGGCCGTTACCCGGGGCAAATGCGCGGGTATTTGCGGCAACTTTGTGAAATACCGTGAAAAAACGAACCGCTCCATCACCAGTTTCTTTTCAGTTCATGTTTGGCGGGTAATGTGAGCGCCGTAGCAAATAAGGAGGTATCCCACATGGATACAAAGAAGAAAAAGTCAAAAGCCTGGATTTGGATCGTCGGCGTGATCGTTGTACTGTTGGTTGCGGCGCTCGTTCTGGTTCGCAACTTCATGAGCACCGCTTCTCAAACGGTCTACGCTTCCTATACGCTCGCAGCGGGCAGTTTGGAAACCACCATCACCGGCAGCGGCAAGCTCGAGCCGGCGGACAGTCAAACCCTGCAGCTTCCCGCAGGCGTCACTGTAAGCGACGTGCTCGTGGAAGCTGGCGACGCGGTCAAAGCGGGAGACACGCTCGCGCTGCTCGACCCCGCGTCGCTTGCCAACCGCGCGGCGGAAGTCTCCGGCGAGCTTTCCTCGCTGGATCGCCAAATCGCTTCCCGTTCCACCACCGGCTCGGTAACCGCGCCCGTGCGTGGCAGAATCAAATATCTGCCCGTTCAAGCAGGGGACGCCGTCCTCTCCGCCGTTTCGCAGTACGGCGCGCTCGCCATCCTCTCTTCGGACGAGCTGATGCAGGTCAACTTGACTACCGACGCGGAGCTCGCGCTCTACGCCAAAGTGAAGGTCGTCTGGGCGGAAGGTGATAAGACCGGCCGCGTTGCGGCAAAGACAGACAAGGGCTATATCGTTACCCTGTCCGACGACGGAACACCGTATCAAGAAACCGCGCAGGTGTTCGACGGCGAAACGCTGCTGGGCGAAGGCGCGCTGGAGATTCACTCCCCCGTTGCCGTTCTGGCTGCGGGCGGCGTTATTGAGGATATCCGCTGTGCGGAAAACGATCTTGTGTACGCCAACAACGTGCTCTTTACGCTGAATCAGGAGCCGGAGACCGCCATCTACCGTCAAGCGCTGTCGAACCGCGCGGAGAAAGCCGCGCTGTATCAAACCCTTTTGGCCTATCAGGCGAATCCACGCATGCTCGCCCCGAGCGACGGCGTTGTGAGCGATCTGTTCTTAAAGGACAATACGGACGTTGCCGCAACCCAGGATTCATCCGGTCTCAGCGACGCGGTCTCGCTGCATCTCGGCGGCGCGGTCAAGATGCGCATCGACGTGGACGAGCTGGACGTCAACTCTGTTTCGCTTGGACAGACCGTTGCCGTTACCATGGACGCGTTCCCGAATGAAACGTTCGCAGCGACGGTAACCCATATTTCCCGCATCGGCTCGGCTGCGGGCAGCATTACGACCTACCCCGTGGAAGTTACGCTTTCAAACGACGCGCGCCTGCTCGAAGGCATGAACGGCAGCGCTGTAATCACCACTGCCAAGGCCGAAAACGTCCTTCTGGTGCCGATCAGCGACACTTACGAAGACGCGGCGGGCACTTACGTTTACACCCGCGCCGCGGACGGCACGCTGACCCGCGTGGATATTACTCTCGGACTTTCAGACGGAACCAATGCGGAAGTAAAGAGCGGCCTTACCGAAGGCCAGACCATCTGGTACGTCGATACGAGCGCTTCCGCCTCCAGCCTGCTTGCCGAGCGTATGGCGAAAAACAGAGCCAAGTATGAGCCGCAGGACGTAACCGCCACACCCACTAACGGAGGTGAGTGAGCATGGAATCCGCCCGCAAGCCGATCATTACGATGAACGGCATCACCAAGGTCTATAACGTAGGCGGCGAGGAAGTCCGCGCGCTCGACGGCGCGACGCTGACGATTTACGAAGGCGAGTTTGTCAGCATCATCGGCCCTTCCGGCAGCGGCAAAACGACGCTGATGAACATCATCGGCTGTTTGGACATTGCCGACAGCGGAGAATACATCCTCGACGGCCAATCCATCGAACAGTACTCCGAGGAAGAACTCGCGCGGATTCGCAACCGCAAGATCGGGTTCATCTTTCAAAACTTCAACCTGCTCTCGCGCATGACCGCGCAGGGCAACGTGGAACTGCCGCTGATCTACCAGCGCGTGCACTTAGCCGAGCGCAAGGAGCGCGCGGCAAAAGCGCTGGAGCGCGTAGGTTTAGCCAGCCGCAGCGCGCATAAGCCCTCGGAACTCTCCGGCGGGCAGCAGCAGCGCGTCGCGGTTGCGCGCGCGCTGGCGACAAACCCCGCTATCCTGCTGGCGGACGAACCCACCGGAAACCTGGACAGCAAGACCGGCGAGGACATCATGGCGCTGTTTCGCGAACTGCACGAAGCGGGAGATACGATCGTCGTCATTACCCATAACGAAGAGATTGCGCGCCAGACGCAGCGCCGCATCCGTATTATGGATGGCCGCGTATCGGAGGTGACGGCATGATCATTCAATCCATCAAGATGGCCTGGGAGGCGATCGCCTCCAACAAGATGCGCTCGTTTCTGACCATGCTGGGCATCATCATCGGCGTCGTGGCGCTCGTGGTGCTCGTAAGCCTTGTCAACGGCGCAACCGGCGCGGTCACGAGCGAAATCACCGCGCTGGGCAACGATATGGTCACCGTTAACGTCAAGGACGACAAGGGCTCGCCCATCCGTCTGGAAGATCTGGACGAAGTCGCGGCGCTGGACGCCGTCGGCGAAGCGGCCCCCTCCGGCTCTATGAACACCACCGCCAAGTACGGCTACTCCGACGCGACCGTCAGCCTTTACGGCATTACGCCTGCGTACTACACCGTGCAGGGACTCGACCTGAAATACGGGCGGTTTTTGCGCACGGCGGATGTGGAAAACAGCTCCTATGTCGTTGTTG
>JBDKTD010000066.1:0-24306 GCA_039680365.1 Clostridiaceae bacterium | reverse complement strand
TCTGGTTCTTTCTGGAACGGTACATGGCGTCCTATCAGGCGGAAGTGCGCGCGTTTATCGACAGCATCGAACAGGACACCGAGACGGAAGTCGGCATTTTCGACGGCCGCAGGACGATTCAAATCGCGCTGGCCTGCAAAAAGTCGCTCGCCGAGAACCGCCCGGTTCGCGTGGACGAAATCAAGGCGTAACGGCTTTAGCACAGCGCGAAAACGAACTCCGCCGCGCAAGGCGGAGACTGGTTCCGCAGAACGGATGTATCGAGAGCGGAGGTTCTTTTGTGAAGATCGACCGGCTCAACGAAATGGAAGCTTGCATCAAAAAATCCGGCGCAATTTCGCTGCAGGAATTGTGTCGGTGCTTTCATGTTTCTTTAAGCACGGTGCGAAGGGACGTTTCCGAACTGATCCAACGAAATCGCATTCAAAAGATCTATGGCGGGGTTATACGCGGCTCGCTTACGACGGCAGACGAAACGCCGCACGTTTGGAACGCAGACCTCTGCCCGGCGGGCAGCCATACCGGTTTTCTTGCGGCGTCGCTGGTGCGGGAAGGGATGAGCGTGTTTCTGGATTCCGGCGCAGCCGCGCTGGAACTGCTGCCGTACCTTGCGGAGAAGCGGGACATCACGGTCATCTCCAACAGCCTCATGGCGCTCAAGCAGGCGGCGCTCTACCACACGCTCAACGTCATCGCGCTCGGCGGTATTTTCAACAGCGGCACGTCGTCGTTTTCCGGTCAGGCCGCGTTGGACGAGCTGGCTAAGATGTCCATCGATCTGGTGTTTTTAACGGCGGACGGCGTGACGCTGGAGCGCGGGCTGACCAGCTCGAACTACACGGAAATCGACGTAAAAAAGAACGTTGCAAAATGGAACCGCGATCTGGTTCTGCTGGCGGACGGTTCCGCGTTTGGCAAAAGCGCGCTGATTACGTTTTGCGAACTCGCGCGGCTCAAGGCCATTGTCTGCGACCGTCCGCTGCCAAACGAGTTTCTGCGCGCGGGTGCGCTGCATAAGATTACCGTGCTGACGCCGACAACCGAGTTTGAGGCCGCGCAGGAAGAACCCGCGCTGGAGCGGATATACGCCGTGAACCGCTGATAAGAAAACTGGAGATCAACAAAGCCCCCGGAGGAATCGTTTCCCCGGGGGCTGCAGTCCATCGACAAAGTCCTTCGAACTTTATCGATGGATTTTTTACTGTGGGGAAAAACACCGCTATCGCGGTATTTTCTGCAAATTCGGCGAATCAATCGCCAAACTTGATGAAAAATGGGGGATTTTCGGATCCCCCAAACCCCCTAAACGGGTTTGTCGATACACAAAGCCCCCGAAGGAATCGTTTCCCCGGGGGCTGTTTCGTTTAATATGGCGCTTGGTCTATAGCTTGACTACGATGTCCTGCAGAAGGTCGGCGCACATATCGCCCTTGTCCGAAGCGTGGTTCATGTGGCTGTAGATTTCGCGGTACTTGAGAATCTTTTTGATATCGTCGGAGGTGAACAGCTCGGCAATGGACTCGTGAAACCGGACGTTCATGGCGTTTTCGAGCTTTTTGACCTTTTTCGCTTCTCCGGCAACATGCGAGCGGTTGCTCTTTAAGTCCGTTACGCAAATGAGAATCCCCTCGGCCATCTGCAGCAGGATCTGCGCCATGGACAGGAGGTTCTTATCCGGCAGAATATCGTAGATATGCAGGTCCTTAACGGTCGTCCAGGCATAGTCCGCCAAATCGTCAATGGACGAGGAGAGGCGGAAGAGATCGTCCCGGTCGATCGGGGTGATAAACGTGTGGTTGATTGCTTCAACCAACTGGTAGTGCACCAAATCGGCCTCGCGCTCCTTGGCTTTTACAAAATCGCCCTTTTCCGTGGTTGGGGCTTCGCAAAAGTCGCAAAGCGCGCGCACCGTGTCGCAAACCACCTGCGTCTGCGCAATGAGGATGCTGTAAAAATCGAGAGCTTCCTTGCGTTTCAACATCGGGGTAAACGCTCCTTCCAGTTTGTAATTCAATCGAACAGTTTCGAACCGCTTGATTTGGGATTTGTTTTATACGCGCCGACAGAGCGGCGCGAGAATTTAGAAGATGCGCGAGAAGAGGAAAAACAGAAGCGCGCCCAGCGAACCCGCGATGGGGATTGTGATGAACCACGAAATCAAAATCCGCCCCGCGACATGCCATTTAACCGCTTTGTACCGCTCCGCCGCGCCAACGCCCATGATGGAGGAGGAGACGATCTGGCTGGATGAAACCGGCGCGCCGAGCAGCGAGGAAACCAGAATGACCGTGCCCGCCGTCATCTGGGAAGCGAAGGAATCGATCGCCTGCACCTTGAAAATACCGGTGCCGACGGTCTTGATGATCTTGAACCCGCCGAACGCGATGCCGAGAGCCAGGCACAGCGCCGCGCAGGCGATTGCCCAAATGGGGATCGTGCTGGTGGCTCCGCCGTAGATACCGATGAGGATCATCACGATACCGATGGTCTTCTGGGAATCGTTGAAGGAATGGTTGAACGCCAGAAAGCTCATGTTGAACCACTGCGCGTAGGTAAAGAAGGTATGCGCGCGCAAACTGGCATGGCGGGTGAGGAAGCGCAGTAGAATAAGAATTAGAAACCCGACAATGAAGCTGACGATCGGGGTGACAAAGATCATCAGAACGACCTTCGTCCAGAAGTAGTTCCAGCTGATGGCGCTGCTGCCGAACGCCGCGAGCCCCGCGCCGACGACGCCGCCGATGAGCGCATGGGAAGACGAAGCGGGAATGGCGAGCAGCCATGTAACGATGTTCCAGAGGATGGCCGCGAGAATGCCCGCCGTAATGAACGCCAGCGCGATGCTCTTTGCCTCCGGATTGGTATAAAAGCTCTCCGCAACGATCTTTTTAATAGTGTCCGAAACACTGGAACCGATGGCCAGAATGGCAAACGGGGAGAGCACTTCCACAACCGCCGCCCACGCAAGCGCAGGGTAAGGCCGCATGGATCGGCTCGCAATCAGCGTCGCCACGACGTTGCATCCGTCATGAAACCCGTTGACGTATGTAAAGATAAACGTAAGGGCTACCAGTATCCAGAAAGAGATTGGCATAATAGACGGGATCACTCCAATCGCGCAAACCGCGCAAACGTTTACGGAAATGCTTAAAAGAAAACCCCATAGGTTCCTATAAGGTAGAAGTATAATACCAGATATTGGGTTGTTCGTCAATGATAACTTGCGGTTTTTGCATCGAATTTCAATTATTAAGCAACGATTTTCTGCTCGTGCGGTTCCAGCTTATGGAAAGTTACGCAAAGAACCCGAAAAAAACAGCGGCGGAACGTCGGCCTATCGCCTTAGAAAACGCAGGATTTATCCAACATGCCGCCGAAAAAAGAATCTGCGCGCGGGCTGTTTTCGCCCGCACGCAGACCATTCAGGAAAAAACGGCAATAGAGCCGCGGCAAGACGGCACCAGAGCGTCAGCTCTTTCGAACGATGCAGATATTATAATATTCGCTCAGCAGATAATGCTTACACAGCGCGACCGCTTCGCCCGCCATGTTGAAGAGGATTTCTTCTATAAATACAATCTGTGTTTCCATCGGCACGCTCAGGTGCTGGCTGATGTTTTCCTCGGCAACGGAAAACGTCAAGCGCGAAAGAGCGCTGGCGGACGCTTCGTAGATCCAGTTGTTCAAAAGCGTTTTAACGCTTTCGCTGTCGTTGAGATCCGCCGCGCCCTCCGGAATCATCTTGACAGGAACCTCGATGAACGTATAGCTGATGGCCGTGCTTTCGTGGTAATGCCGCACGTCCGCAATCAGGGCGATATCGTTGGGGCTGAGGCGCATTTTTTGCTGAACGATCAGCGCGGTGGGGGAAAAGCCGTAGGTCACGTCGCTGTCCGTGCAGGGGACGGTTGCGCAGGTGAACGCCGGGTTCGAAAGCTTTTCAAACCCGATCTGCTTGAGTTCCGCGCGGGCGCTGACGAAACTGCCCTTGCCCTGTACATTGTAGATGCGCCCATCCTCGCAGAGAATGGCAAGCGCCTGACGGAGTGTGTTGCGGCTGACGCCGTACCGCTCGGCAAGGACGGTTTCCGGCGGCAGCTGATCGCCGGGCAGATACTCGCCCTGATCGAGACGTTGAAACAAATCCTCGTAAATTGCGACGAAAGCGGGTTCTTTTTTACCGCGCAGGGAATACCGCTGGCTGAGTTCCGACATATTCTACCCCAAGTTATAAATTATTGTTTACAAATCAAACGACCGCTTGTATAATTCATTTCGAAGTTGTTCATACAACATGTACGATTGTTGAACATATTATACATCAAAATTCGTTTTTCGTCAACGACCCCATCAGAGCCTTCCAAATCCGCTAAAACGCGCCGTCTGAAAGATCGAATATCCCAACTGTTTGAAACCCAGCCTGAGATGGATTATAGTTTCCGCATAGGGAATGCGGGATGATCAAATACTATAGGAGGAAACATGCAATGAGGAAAAAAGGATTCTTAGCGCTGCTGATGGCAGCAATGCTGCTGCTTGCCTACGCCTGCGCGCCCGCGGCTGTGGAGAGCACGGCCACAGCCGACGCCCAGCCCGCCGAAGCGGCAACGGAAGCGCCCGCCGAAGCGCCCGCGGCAACGGAAGCCCCCGCCGGTATCGTCGCAGCGGACGTCAAGGTAGGCCTTGTGCTCACCGGCGCGCTTGGCGACCAGTCGGTTAACGACCAGGCCAACGCGGGCCTGATGTACTGCCAGGAGAACTATGGCGTGCAGGTCAAGGCCGTTGAGTGCACGGACGCTTCCATGTATGCCGAAGCGGCCCAGATGTTCTGCGAAGAAGGCTACGATCTGGTTGTATTCAACGCCTTCAACCAGGAGGAAGCCCTGCGCACGGTAGCGCCCGCTTATCCGGACGTGAACTTTATGCTGCTCGACACGGTTGTGGACGACATTCCGAACGTTGCCTGCTTCACGTATGCAACGCATGAAGTCTCCTTCCTTGCCGGTGTGCTCGCCGCGCGGAAATCCACCACGGGCGTTGTCGGCTTTATCGGCGGCATGGAAATCCCCACCATCCAGAAGTACCAGAAGGGCTTTGAAGAGGGCGTGGCTTACGTCAACCCCGCGGACACGGTCATTGCCAAGTATGTCGGCAACGACAACAACGCCTGGAGCGACCCGGCAACCGCAAAATCTCTGACGCTCGATGAAATCGCCAACGGCGCGGATGTTTGCTTCCACGCGGCGGGCGGCAGCGGCCTTGGCCTGATCGAAGCCTGCAACGAAAAGGGCGTTTACTCGATTGGCGTCAACATCGACCAGTCGCACCTCGCGCCGGATACCGTGCTCACGAGTGCGCTGACCCGCGGCGACGTTGCCATTCAGATGTTCGTCAAGAGCTACCTCGACGGTGCGGTGCTCACCGGACACACCACCCTCAACTGCGCCAACGGCGGCGTAGGCCTTGTGGAGAGCAGCTTCTTTACGGACGACGACAAAGCCGCGATTGCGGACGTCACCGCGAAGATCATCTCCGGCGAAATCAAAGTTACGAACGTGATGGATTATTAATCGAAAAACAAAAAACTCTTGCAACTCAAAAAACGGGATTAAACTCCATTTCAGCGTCCGGGGCACACCGCTCCGGACGCTGATCGAAGGGTGGGATCAACGGCATGCAGGGAATTGTCATGCAAGGCATCAGCAAGGAGTTCGGCGGTAAGTGGGCGCTGCGCGACATCAGTTTATCCGTTGAAAAGGGCACGATTCACGCCATCATCGGAGAAAACGGCGCGGGAAAATCCACGCTGATGAACATCCTCAGCGGCGCGCTCACGCCGAATCAGGGAACGATTACGTACGACGGCACAAAGGTGTGCTTCAAGAATCCCCAGGACGCTTCCCGGCTGGGCATCGGCATTGTGCACCAGCACTTCATGCTCATCCCCATGCTCAAGGTCTGGCAGAACGCGATTCTTGGCATTGAACCGGTCCGAAAGAACGGAAGCATCGATAAAAACGCGGCGATATACATGCTCGAAAAAGCCTGCGCCGACTACTCGATTTCTCTCAATCTAGAGCAGGTCGTAGGCACGCTGACCGTTGGCGAACAGCAGCGCGTTGAAATACTGAAAGTCATGATTCGCAAGGCGGACTTCATCATCTTTGACGAGCCGACCTCCGTACTCACGCCGCAGGAGATTGAAAACCTGCTTTCCAACATCAAAACCCTCAAGCGCATGGGCAAAACCATCCTCTTTATCAGCCACAAGCTCGAAGAGGTGCTGGGCATTGCCGACCGCATTACGGTGCTGCGCCAGGGCAGGCTCATTGGCACGCTGGACTGCGGCGAAGCCTGCACGGACAAGCTGGTTTCCATGATGGTCGGCCGCGAGGTCAATACGGACGGAACGCCGCTTGCCGTGCCAAAAGGCGCGGAGCTGCTGCGGGTGGACGGGCTCAGCACGGAGCGGACGCGTTTTTCCAGCGGGCTCGACCGCGTTTCGTTTGCCCTGCGGGAAGGCGAGGTGCTCGGCGTTGCCGGCGTGGACGGCAACGGACAGACGGAACTCGTGGAAGCGCTGCTGGGGCTTAGAAAGGCAAGCGGCGGAAGCGTAAAAAAGAGCGGACGCGAGCTGGTGGGCCTAACGAGCGCGCGCATCCGCAAGACCGGAATCGCGGTGATTCCACCCGACCGGCAGACGCAGGGGCTCGTGTTGTCCAACCCCATTCAGAGCAACTTTATCATGGGCTGCGAGGACAGCCCGCGCCTTGGTCGCCGCGGCACGCTCAAAAAGAAAGCGACGCTGGAGACCACGGGCGAACTTGCGAAATAATACGACGTGCGCATGCCGTCGCTCAGCGCGCTCGCTTCCGAGCTTTCGGGCGGCAACCAGCAAAAGGTGATTCTGGCAAGGGAGTTCTGGCTGCGTTCGTCCGATCTGGTGATCGCAATGAACCCCACGCGCGGGCTGGACGTTGGCGCAATCGAGTTCGTCTACGAGCAGATTGAGCGGCAGAAAAGCCAGAAGAAGGCCATCCTGCTCATCTCGACGGAGCTTTCCGAAATCCTTCGCCTCTCCGACCGGATCGCCGTTCTGTTTCAGGGGCGGCTGATGGGAATTGTCGAGCGGAAGGAAGCCACCGTGGAGCAGCTCGGCAGGCTCATGGCGGGCATTCCCGCCGGAAAAGAAGGGAGCCGCTATGAAGAAGCGTAACGAATCCGCGGCGCGCGCGCGGGACTCGATTCTCATCGTGGCGGCGAGCTTTTTATTGGCGCTGCTGGTCGGCGCGGTCATCCTGCTGCTGCAGGGAGAGAACCCCATCGAGGTTTATAACTACCTGTTGATCGACCCGCTGATTTCGAAAAACGGGCTGCTCAAAGTGCTCGGAAAGGCTACCCCGCTGATCTTTACGGGGCTTGCGGCAACGCTGGCGTTCCGCTGCAACGTGTTTAACATCGGTCTGGAAGGGCAGCTCTACGCGGGCGCGCTGACCGCCGCTGTGCTGGGCTATACGCTGCAGGGACTCCCGGCCTGGCTGCATCTTTCCATCTGTTTTCTCGGAGCGATGACCACGGGCGCGCTCTGCGCGTTTATCCCCGCCTGGCTCAAGGTGAAGTTTGGCGTACACGAGGTCATTACGACCATCATGCTCAACTACATCATTTCGAATATCATCTCAATGCTGGTGGTCAATTATTTCCGCAACCCCGGCGAAACCGCCCGCACGCCTTATGTGCAGGACACCGCGCGGCTGATGCAGTTTAAAGCGCCGGAGCAGGTCAACACCGGTCTGATTCTCGCAATCGTCCTCTGTATCCTTGCCTACTGGGTGTTTTCGCGGACGGTGTTCGGCAGCCATGTGGACGCCGCTGGCAAAAACCTCATGGCGGCGCGGTACTCCGGCATCAACGCCGACCGGCTTGTGATCGTCACCATGATGCTCTCCGGCGCGGTGGCGGCGCTCGGCGGGCTGGAGCGTTCGCTCGGCGCGTTCGGGTATATGGAAGTCAACTTTTCGCCGGGATTCGGCTACGACGGCCTCGCCATCTGCATCATCGCGCGGATGAACCCGCTGGGCGTGCTGATCGTTGCGCTCCTGATGGGGCTGATGAGCTACGGCGGGCTGAACCTGAACATGATGACCAGCGTGCCCACCGAATGGGTGCGGGTGCTCACGGGATTCATCTTTGCGTTCGTGGTTATCGGCAATACGCTCCTCAAGCAGCGGGGCGGCGTGCTCTTTGGCAGAAAAGGCGCCGAGAAGGAGGAAGCCGCATGAGCATCTCGATTGTTTCGATTCTTGCGCGGATGTTTTCTTCCGCAACTCCCATCGCGCTGGCGGGTGTTGGCGGGCTGTTTGGCGAACGGAGCGGAATCGCCAACATCGGGCTGGAAGGAACCATGCTGTTTTCCGCGCTCGCGGCGGCCATCGGCAGCTACTATTCCGGCAGTCCCTGGATCGGCCTTCTCTGCGGGATGGCCTGCGGACTTCTGATCTCGCTTTTGCATGCGTTTCTCTGCATCACCGTGCGGGTGGATCAAATCGTCATCGGGCTTGTGATCAATATTTTCGCGGCCAACAGCACCGTGTACCTTTTGAGCGTTCTGTTCCAAAACAAGGGCGCTTCTCCCGCTATCACGAAGCTGCCGTACGTGTCCATTCCGTTTCTAAAGGATATTCCCGGCATGTCGGAACTGTTTTCCAACATCTCGGTGCTGACGGTGCTGGCGGTGGTCATCATGCTGATTGCGCAGTATCTGCTCTACCAAACGCGTTTCGGCTTACATGTGATGGCGGCGGGGCAAAATGAAAAAGCCGCGTTCGTCATGGGCGTCAAGGTCAAGCGCACGCAGTATATCGCCGTGCTGATCGGCGGCCTGTGCTGCGGGCTCGCGGGGTCGTTCCTCTCGATTTCCTACCTGAACATGTTCGTCAAAAACATGGTCAGCGGGCGCGGTTTCATCGCCATCGCCGCCATCCTGATCGGGCGGTACAACCCGGTGGGCGTTCTCTTGGCGAGCCTGTTCTTCGGGCTGGCGGACGCAAGCCAGATGGCGCTGCAAGGCACCGTGAGCATCCCCAACGAGCTGGTGCAGTCCATACCGTATGTGCTGACGATTCTTGTCGTCACCATAAATGAATGGCGCACGCGCAGGCGCAAACTGACTTTGGCATGACAACACGAAGCACGAAGGAGTATTCAATAAATAGTTGGCCCGCAGGCGCAAACGCTATACGGCTTAACAACACGGCTGATTTAAGGAGCAAACAATGACCGCAACGCACAAACCAATGACGCCCGGAGAACGCTTTATGAAGGCGATCTCCTTTGAATCCGTAGACCGTATCCCTATGATGGACTTTGGCTACTGGCGCGAAACGATAGAGAATTGGCATAAACAGGGCCTCCCCGCGGAGGTGGACTCCACGGAAGAAGTGGAAGCGTATTTCGGCCTCGACCGCGGGTTTGAAACGAACCTCGTCAACTACTGGGCGGATAACGGCCCTGTGGGTATCCAGTGGGGCATCTGGCCGGAGTTTACCAAGGTAAAGGTCGGCGAAACGGAAGATACGATCATCTACGAAGGCGAGATCGGCCGCATTGTCGAGAGCAAAGCCGGCAGCATCCCCGCGCACGAGAAATCCCCTGTGGAGACCATGGCGGACTTCGAGCGCCTCGTCGTGCCGCGCATGAACGCCTGGGATCCCACGCGCGTAACGCCCGAATTTGCTGGCATGCTGGAGCGCGGAAAAGCGCAGGGGCAGGCCATCGGCACGTGGATCGACGGGTTCTACGCCTGGCCGCGCATCCTGATGGGACCGACCAACCTGCTCTATGCGTTTTACGACGATCCCGATTTGCTGCACGCCATCCAGCGCGAACACACGGCGTACATCAAGCAGTGGATCGACATGGTGCTCACCTACACGCAGATCGACTACGTTTACTTTTTTGAGGACATGGCGTATAACCACGGCAGCTTTATCTCAAACGACACGTTCGACGAATTCCTGCTGCCGTACTACCACGAGGTCGTGAGCTACATGCGCGGCAAGGGAATCAAGAAAATGCTGGTCGATTCGGACGGAAACACCGTGAAGCTCTGCGACAAGTTCGTGGAGGCGGGAATCGACTGCCATTCGCCGCTGCAGATCAACTCCGGTTCCCAGCCCGCGGAAATTCGCAAGCGCCAGCCGAAGCTCGCGCTCATCGGCGGCATCGACAAGCTCACGCTGTCCCGCACGCGCGAAGATATCGACAAGGAGCTTGAAAAGATTCCTCCGCTGCTCGAAACGGGCGGTTATATCCCCGCGCTGGATCACCGCGTTCAGCCGGACGTGCCGATGGCGAACTACCAGTACTACATCGACCGCAAGCGCGAAATTCTCGAGAAGTACCGTTATTGAGTTTTCGGAGCCGTCCGCCGCCCCCAAACCGGCAAAGCGGCTCCTTTCCTCCATCGAAAACCCCTGCTTAACAAAGAAAGTCCCCTAAAAAGGGACTTTCTTGCGTTTGATCCGGTTTTTCAGGCCGGGCGGTTACTTTTTCAAAAACGTCATCTGGCTGCGCAGCTGCTGGCCGACTTTGACGAGCTGCGTTTCCGCGTTCTGCCGCTTCATGGCGTTAAAGTGCGGCCTGCCGACGCGGTTTTCGAGGATCCAGTCTCGCGCGAACGTGCCGTCCTGAATCTCTCTTAGAACTTTCTTCATTTCCTTGCGCGTTTCGTCGGTGATGATTCTGCGCCCTGTCACATAGTCGCCGTACTCCGCCGTGTCGCTGATGGAATACCGCATGCGCTCGAAGCCGCCGCTGTAGATAAGGTCCACGATGAGCTTCATCTCGTGGATGCACTCAAAGTAGGCGTTTTCCGGCGCGTAGCCCGCCTCCACCAGCGTTTCAAACCCCGCGAGCATGAGTTCGGTCACGCCGCCGCAGAGCACGGCCTGCTCACCGAAAAGGTCGGTTTCCGTCTCTTCACGGAACGTGGTTTCGAGGATGCCCGCGCGCGCGGCGCCGATTCCGGCGGCATACGCCAGCGCGGTTTCCTTTGCCTTGCCGGTAGCGTCCTGCTCCACGGCGATGAGACAGGGAACGCCCGCGCCGCGCTGGTATTCGCTGCGGACGGTATGGCCGGGGCCTTTGGGCGCGATCATCACCACGTCCACATACGGCGGCGGCACGATCTGGCCGAAATGGATGTTGAAGCCGTGCGCAAAGGCGAGCGTGTTGCCTTCCGAGAGACTTTCGGCAATGCTTTCGGTGTAGAGCGCCGCCTGCTTTTCGTCGTTGACCAGCAGCATCACCACGTCCGCCTGCTTGGCCGCGTCCTTCGCGGTTGCCACCTTCAAGCCAGCTTCTTCCGCTTTTTTCCAGGATTTGCTGCCTTCGTAGAGACCGACAACGACGTTCACGCCGCTCTCTTTGAGGTTCAGCGCGTGGGCGTGTCCCTGGCTGCCGTAGCCGATGATCGCCACGGTCTTGTTCTTGAGAAATCCCAGATTGCAGTCGCCCTCGTAATACATCTTTGCCATAAAAAATCCTTTCCTGCGCATATGCGCTGTTTTATTTCGTATTGACCGGCAAACGCCGGAGTGTTTTTATCGGATAAGTTCCCTGCGCGTTCGCGTCTCTCATTTTTTTTAACCAACCGTCGAAGAGCCGGAGCGCTTTTTCAGATTGAACTGCCGTTCTGTGCGTTCGCAGGTGCCATGACGTGTGCATTTTCGATGGCGATCATACCGGTGCGCACTGTTTCGCATATGCCGTAACGCTCCAGCATGGTTTCGAACCGCTGGATATGCTCGCTTTTGCCGCAGCACTCCAAAATGAGCGTTTCGTGGGAAACATCCACCGATTTCGCGCCGAAGATCTCCGCAATCTGCAGGATATCCGAACGGGTTTCCGAGGTGGCATTGACCTTGATGAGCACCAGCTCGCGGTTGATGAATTCTCCCGGAACAAGGATTTTCACCTGTATGACGTCGATGAGTTTGCAGAGCTGTTTTTCCACCTGCTCAAAGATTTCCTCGTCGCCATCCACAACGATGGTCATGCGCGAAACGCGCGGGTCGGACGTGGTACCCACCGCGAGGCTGTGGATGTTGTACGCCCGGCGGGAAAACAGCCCCGCCACTTTATACAGGATTCCGGCGTGGTTTTTCACCAGCACGGACATGGTCAGTTTCATAATCGCTCCTTTCTGCTCTTGCCTTTATCATTCAGTGCGCCAGCGCACGGCATACGGCTTTGCCCATCTCAACTGTGCCGACGGCTGGCTTTCCCGCGGCGATATCCGCCGTGCGCAGGCCTTGCCGGAGAACGCTCTGCACCGCCTGTTCCACAGCGTCTGCCGCTTCGAGCTGACCGAGCGAGTAGCGCAGCAGCATAGCCGCCGATAGAATCGTTGCCAGCGGATTGGCAATGCCTTTCCCCGCAATATCCGGCGCGGAACCGTGAATGGGCTCGAATAGCCCGAGCGATCCGCTGCCGAGGGACGCGGACGGCAGCATGCCGATGGAGCCGGTGATCATGCTCGCCTCGTCGGAGAGAATATCGCCAAAGAGGTTGCTGGTGACGATCACGTCGAAGTGGCCGGGGTTTCGAACCAGCTGCATGGCCGCGTTGTCCACGAGCATGTCCTCGTATTGAACGTCGGGGTATTCCTTTGCAAGCCGGTGCATGGTTTCGCGCCAGAGGCGGGAGCTTTCCAGCACGTTTGCCTTATCCACGCTGGTGATTTTTTTACGCCGCTTTCGGGCGGATTCAAACCCGACGCGGCCGATGCGCTCTATTTCCAGCTCGGAGTAACGCTCGGTATCGTAGGCCTCCGCGCCGTTAGCGCCCGCGCTTCTGCCGCGCTGGCCAAAATAGATGCCGCCGGTGAGCTCGCGCACCATGAGCAGGTCGAGGCCGTTTGCCATCACTTCCAGCTTGAGCGGGCAGGCGTCGGCAAGGGAATCGAACAGTACGGCGGGGCGCAGGTTGGCAAACAGCCCCAGCGCGGCGCGGATGCCGAGCAGCCCCGCTTCCGGGCGCAGATGACCGGGCAGCGTTTCCCACTTCGGCCCGCCGACGGCGCCGAGCAGCACGGCGTCGCTCGCCTTGCAGACGAGGACGGTTTCTTCCGGCAGCGGCACGCCCGTTGCGTCTATGGCGCAGCCGCCCATCAAAACGCCGGTATACGTCAACTGAAAGCCAAACTGCTTTCCCGCCGCGTCCAATACCTGAATCGCTTCTTCTACAATTTCGGGGCCGATGCCGTCGCCCCGGATGACCGCAATGCTGTAGTTCATCTGCTTCACCGCCTTACAGCTTTCCGGCGCGGATGGCGTTCATCAGCCCGCCCGAAGCGACAATGCTCTGAATAAACAGCGGAAAGGGTTCGCCCATGTACGTTTCATTCCGCGTGCGGTTTGTAATTACGCCTGTGTCAAAATCGACGGTAATCTCGTCTCCGTCCAAAATCCGCTCCGAGGCTTCCGGGCATTCGAGGATCACACGGCCGATGTTGATTGCGTTGCGGTAGAAAATCCGCGCAAACGTCGCCGCGATGACGCAGGAGACGCCGGAAGCCTTGATGGATATCGGCGCATGTTCGCGGGACGACCCGCAGCCAAAGTTTTTGCCGCCGACCATGATATCGCCTGCCTTAACGCGCTGCACAAACGTTTTGTCGATGTCCTCCATGCAGTGCGCGGCGAGTTCGGCGGCGTTGACGGTGGTTAAGTACCGTGCGGGGATGATGACATCCGTATCGATATTGTCGCCATACTTGATGGCGGTTCCTGCTGCGTTCATGATTTTCCTCCTCTATAGTTGTCCGGGATCGGCCAGCCTGCCCAGAATGGCGGAAGCGGCGGCAACGGCGGGGGAAGCCAGATACACTTCCGACCCGGCGTGCCCCATGCGACCCACAAAGTTGCGATTGGTGGTTGCCACAGCGCGCTCGCCGGCTGCCAGAATGCCCATGTGTCCGCCGAGGCAGGGGCCGCAGGTGGGGGTGGAAACCGCGCAGCCCGCCTCGATGAAGGTTTTCACAAGCCCTTCCTCCACCGCCTGCAGCATGATCTTCTGCGTGGCGGGAATTACGATACAGCGGACGTTTTCGTGCACAGGGCGGCCTTCGAATATCTTTGCCGCCACGCGCAGATCCTCAATTCTCCCGTTCGTGCAGGAACCGATCACCGCCTGGTCGATGGTTACGTCCCCGCAGTCCGCAACGGCTCTGGCGTTATCCGGTAGGTGCGGAAAGGCGACGGTGGGCGGGATTGCGCCGAGGTCGATTTCGTATGTCGCGGTATATTCCGCGTCCGCGTCAGGAGTATAGACCGTCCAGTCCTTGCAGCCGTGTTTCCGGGCAAACCGCTCGGTCAGCGCGTCGTATTCGAAGATACCGTTTTTTGCGCCCGCTTCAACAGCCATGTTCGCCATGCAGAGGCGATCCTCCATCGTGAGGCCTTCTAAGCCCGGGCCCGTAAATTCCATGGACTGGTACAGCGCGCCGTCCACGCCGATTTTGCCGATGATATAGAGGATGACGTCCTTGCCGGAAACCCAGGGGCGAAGTTTGCCGCTGAGCAGGAAGCGGATGGCGGAAGGCACCTTCAGCCAGCAGAAGCCCGTCGCCATGCCCGCCGCCATATCCGTGCTGCCGACGCCCGTTGAAAACGCGGTCAGCGCGCCGTAGGTGCAGGTGTGCGAGTCCGCGCCAATGATCAGATCGCCCGGCTTGACCAAACCCAGTTCGGGCAGCAGCGCGTGCTCCACGCCGACGCGCCCGACGTCGAAAAAGTGCGTAATTTCGTGTTTGCGGGCGAACGCGCGGACGGTTTTGCACTGCTCGGCGGCCTTGATGTCCTTGTTGGGCGTAAAGTGATCCATCACGAGCGCGATCTTGTCGCGGTCGAACACGCGTTCGATGCCCGCTTTTTCAAACTCCGCAATCGCAACGGGGGAGGTGATGTCGTTGCCCAGCACCAGATCGATCTTTGCCTTGATCAGCTGACCCGCCAAAACGGAATCCTGTCCCGCGTGAGACGCGAGTATTTTCTGCGTAATCGTCATTCCCATATGATTCCTGCTCCGTTGCGTTTCCGTAGATTAAGTTATTGATGGCGTTGACATAGGCTAGAATGCTGGCTTCTATCACGTCCGTACTCAAGCCGTAGCCCTTTGCCGTCGCGCCCTTGCTGGAGATCTTCACGCTGACCTCGCCCTGCGCGTCCCGCCCTTCCGTGACCGCGCCGATGGAGTATTCCTCGAGGCGAATCTGCATGCGCACGATCTTGTTGATCGCGTTGAACGAAGCGTCTACCGGGCCGAAACCGATGGCGACCTTCTCCACCCGCTCGCCGCCGGATTTGACCAGCACGATGCTGGAAGTCGGCGTAATCGAGTTGCCGGAGTTGATGACGTATCGCTCCAGCGCATACGACTTGGGAATCTCCTGGGCAAGGATGCTGCGAATCAGCGCTTCGATATCGCGGTCGCTCACCGTTTTCTTTTTGTCCGCCAAATCCTTAAAGCGCTTGAAGAGCATGTTGGAAAGCTCGCGATCCACCGTAAAGCCCAAATCGTGGACGCGCTCGTTGAACGCGTGCCTGCCGGAGTGCTTGCCCAGCACCATTTTGTTCTGCGCAAGGCCGATGGAGGCGGGATCCATGATTTCGTACGTCTGTTTGTTTGCGAGCATGCCGTGCTGGTGGATACCGGCTTCGTGCGCAAAGGCATTCTCGCCCACGATGGCCTTGTTGGGCTGTACCTTTACGCCCGTAATGCTGGTTAAAAGCCGGCTGCTCTTGTAAATCTGCGTGGTGTCGATTCCACAGGCCGCGCCGTAGTAGTCCGCGCGGGTTCTCAGGTTCATGGCGATTTCCTCCAGCGCGGCGTTCCCCGCGCGCTCGCCGATGCCGTTGACCGTGCACTCCACTTGATCCACGCCCGCCTTGATGGCGGCGAGCGAGTTGGCAACCGCCAGGCCTAAATCGTTGTGGCAGTGAACGGAGAGCTGAACGCCGTCAACGCCCTTGGTGTGCTGCCGGATATAGCCGATCAGCCGAGAAAACTCTTCCGGCGTGGTATAGCCGACCGTATCCGGAATGTTGAGCACGGTTGCGCCCGCCTCAATGGCCGCCTCGAACACGCGGCAGAGGAAGTCCGGGTCGCTCCGGGTTGCGTCCTCGGCGGAAAACTCAATATCCTCGCAGTATTTTTTTGCATAACGCACCATTTCGCCGGTTTGCTCGACGACTTCTTCGCGCGTCTTTTTGAGTTTGTATTCCATGTGGATATCCGAAGTGGCGATGAACACATGGATGCGCGGGTGCTTGGCGTACTTGACCGCTTCCCACGAGCTGTCGATTTCCTTTGTCAGCGCGCGGGAAAGGCTGGCGACCGTTGCGGTCTTTAACTCCTTGGCAATGGCGCGCACCGCGTTGAAGTCCCCCTGAGACGCGGCGGCAAACCCCGCTTCAATGACGTCCACGCCGAGCAGTTCCAGCTGGCGCGCCATCTCAATTTTTTCCTTTATATTCATGCTGCAGCCGGGGGACTGCTCGCCGTCCCGCAGGGTGGTATCAAAAATTGCAATCTGTTTCATTTTGCTCTCCCATCATTTGCTTCGTTCTATGTTTATTCGCCTGGCTATTCGGCTGCCGGCAGGAACCGCGGCGTTACCGGACGACCGCGCCTTCCGCGGCGGAGGATACCATTCTGGCGTAGCGGGCAAGATAACCTTTTGTAACGTTCGGCTCCGGCGGCTGCCAGCGCGCGCAGCGCATTTCCAGCACGTCGGGCGGCACTTCCAGCGTCAGCGTGCCCGCGGGAATATCAATGGAAATCGTATCTCCCGTCTCGACCAGCGCAATCGTGCCGCCGGAAGCCGCTTCCGGGGATACATGCCCGATGGCGGCGCCGCGTGACGCGCCGGAGAAGCGACCGTCTGTAATCAGCGCTACGTCTTTGTCCAGCCCCATGCCCGCGATGGCGGAAGTCGGCCCCAGCATTTCGCGCATGCCCGGGCCGCCCTTCGGCCCTTCGTAACGGATGACCACGACGTCGCCCTGCTTGATCTGCTGAGCGTAGATGGCGGCAATGGCGCTCTCCTCGGAATCAAACACCTTGGCGGGGCCGGAGTGAACCAGCATGCTCTCCAGCACGGCCGCGCGCTTGACCACGGCGCCGTCCGGGGCGAGGTTGCCTTTGAGCACGGCGATGCCGCCGGTTTTGGAGTACGGCTCGGCGCAGCTATGGATGACGCCGCGGTTGCGAACGCGCGCGTTTGCCACCGATTCCGCCATGGAGCCGCCCGCAACGCTCTTTGCGGAGCCGTCGAAGAGGCCGTTCTCCATCAGTTCCTTGATGACGGCGGACACGCCGCCCGCGTGGTACAAATCTTCCACATGGTGCGGCCCGGAAGGCGCGAGACGGCAGAGGTTCGGAACTCTGGCGCTGATTTCGTTGATCGTTTCCAGCCGGATCGGTACGCCCGCCTCGGCGGCAATCGCCGTAAGGTGCAAAACGGAGTTTGTGGAGCACCCAAGCGCCATATCCACGGCGAGCGCGTTGAAGAACGCGCGCTGGGTTAGGATTTGGCTCGGGCGAATATCCTTGTTTACAAGCTCGACGATCTGCATGCCCGTGTGTTTGGCAAGGCGGACACGCTCGGCGTATACCGCCGGAACCGTACCGCCGCCCGGCAGCGCCATGCCGATAGCTTCCGTCAGGCACGCCATGGAGTTTGCCGTAAACATGCCGGAGCAGGAGCCGCAGCCGGGGCAGGCGTTGTTTTCGCAGTACGCCAGGTCTTCCGCCGTAGCCATGCCCGCCTTGAACGCGCCGACTGCTTCGAACACGCTGTTGAGGTCGAGCTGCCTGCCGTCCTCGGCTTTGTAGGATAGCATTGGCCCCGCCGTTAAAACGATTGCCGGCAGGTCGAGCCGCGCCGCCGCCATGAGCATGCCGGGGATAATCTTATCGCATCCCGGCAGAAACACCATGCCGTCGAACCCGTGCGCCATGGCCATTGCTTCGCAGCTGTCGGCGATGAGCTCACGCGAGGCCAGCGAATAACGCATGCCCGCGTGACCCATGGCGATGCCGTCGCAAACGCCGATCATTCCGAACTCAAAGGGCGTGCCGCCCGCCATGCGGATACCCGCCTTGACCGCTTCCGCGAGCTGACCTAGATGCATATGCCCGGGAACGATTTCGCTTTTCGGGTTGGCAATTCCGATCAAGGGGCGCATAAGCTCCTCGTCCGTATATCCCATGGCCTTAAAGAGCGAGCGGTGCGGCGCGCGTTCCGCGTTGGTTTTCACATTGTCACTGATCATTCTGTTCCGTCTCCTTTTCCCGCGTCACGCGTGCTGTTCGCCGATGATAAAATCCGTAATCGGCTTGCCGGGTGCAACCATGGGGGCGACCGTTTCGTCGCAGCCGATGCGGCAGTCGATCACCGTTGCCGTTTTACGCTCAAGCGCCTGTTCAAACGCACGCTCAAACTCTTCCAGCGAACGCACGCACGCGCCGTTCAGGCCGTATGCTTCGGCAAGTTTGCAGAAATCCGGCCCCCGGTCGAGATTGGTCTGGGAATACCGCTTGCCGTAAAACACCGTTTGCCACTGACGAACCATGCCGAGCACGCCGTTGTTCATAATTACGATGATTACAGGCACCCCGTAATGTTCCATGGTCGCCAGCTCGTTGCAGTTCATGCGGAAGCTCCCGTCGCCCGTAATCAGTATCACGCGGCGATCCGGCCTGCCGATGCACGCGCCGATGGAAGCGCCCGCGCCGTAACCCATCGTGCCGAACCCGCCGGAGGAGATGAAGGAGCCCGGTTCGTCGTAAGAATAATACTTGGCCGCCCAAAGCTGGTGCTGGCCGACGTCGGTTACGATAAACGTATCCTTCGGGCTGCGCGCATAGATCGCTTCCATGACGGCTTTCGGGCCGAGATCGCACGCGGCGACGCGCTGACTGCTGAGCTTCAGCCCCTGAATTTCACCGAGCCATGCTTCGCGCTCGGCAAGACTTTCCGGCGGGAGCGCGAGGAGCGGAAGGAGCTTTTTCAGCACCGTTTTTACGTCCCCCAACAGAGAGCGGAACGTGCGGACGTTTTTGTTGATCTCCGCTTCGTCGATATCAATCTGCACGATCTGCGCGCTTTTACCGAAGCGGCTGACGTCCCCGGTGACGCGGTCGTTGAACCGGCTGCCGAGCGCGATTAAAAGATCCGCGCCGGAAAGGCCGGTATTGGCGGCCTTTGTGCCGTGCATGCCCACCAGCCCCGTAAAGTTCGGGTGCGAAGCGGGAAAGCCGCCAACACCCATGAGCGTGGTTCCGACAGGCGCGCGCAGCGCCTGTGAAAGCGCCAGCACTTCGGGCGCCGCGCCGCTTTTTAACACGCCGCCGCCGCAGAGCAGAAAAACTTTGTTCGCGCCGCGAATCATCTCCGCGAGCGCTTGAATTTCTTCGTCGCCGCTGACGGCGCACTTGCAGGTGCGCTCATAGCTCTGCGCAAGCTGTTCGGGGGACGCGGGCTCGTATTCCGCCGTTTCCGCCGTCACGTTTTTGGGGATATCCACGAGAACCGGCCCCGGGCGGCCTTCCTTAGCGATGGCAAAGGCTTCCCGCAGGGTATCCGCAAGGTCCGCAACGTCCTTGACGATATAGTTGTTCTTGGTAATCGGCGCGGTGATGCCGGTAATATCCGCTTCCTGAAAGCTGTCCTTGCCGATGAGACTGACGCTGACGTTGCCGGTGATAAACACGACGGGCACCGAGTCGAGATACGCCGTTGCGATGCCGGTTACGAGGTTGGTGGCGCCCGGGCCGGACGTTGCAATGCAAACGCCTGTCTTGCCCGTTGCGCGCGCATAGCCGTCCGCGGCATGCGCCGCGCCCTGCTCGTGAGAGGTCAGGTAGTGGCGGATGCGATGGCTGTTTTTGTAGAGTTCGTCGTAGATGTTCAGCACCGCGCCGCCCGGATACCCGAACACGGTATCGACGGACTGCTCGGCTAAACATTCGATCAGGATTTGCGCTCCTGTGAGTTTCATAAACAATGTCTCCTTCTGGTTGTCAAATCTGCTGTGCTTTACGCGTTTGCCGCGCCGGCGGCGGACTGCCTCGGCACGGCGTTGCTGATTAGGAGCTTATACTCAATGGAGTCCATCAGCGCCTTGCAGCTTGCCTGCATCACGTCCACCGCAACGCCTACGCTCGTCCAATACTCCTTGCCGTCGGTCGATTCAATGAGCACGCGCACCTTGGCGGCGGTGGCGGACTCGGAGTCGAGCACGCGCACCTTGTAGTCGGTCAGCCGGATTTCGCCAATCTCGGGGTAAAACACTTCCAACGCTTTTCTCAACGCGATGTCGATGGCGTTGACCGGGCCGGTGCCTTCCGCCGCGGTAATCTCCAATTGGTCGCCCACCAGTACCTTGATGGTTGCGTAAGCCGGTTTCTTGCCGCCGTCGAGGGACTGTTCGTCGAGCACGCTGAGCATCAACAACTCAAAGAACTTGGGGCGTTTGCCGAGCATCTTGCGTACTTCCAGCTCAAAGGACGATTCCGCGCCCTCAAACTGGTAGCCCTGATGCTCCATCTGCTTGACCATGTCGATAATATGCGCGGCTTCCGGCGAATCCTTCTGAATTTCCGGGCAGAACGCGCGCACCTTTTCGAGAATTGCGCTGCGGCCCGCCACTTCGGAAAGCAGCAGCCGCCGCGTGTTTCCGACGGAGGAGGGGGGGACGTGCTCAAATGTCAGCGTGTTTTTCATGACACCGTCCACATGCATACCGCCTTTATGCGAAAAAGCGTTGCCTCCGACATACGGCGTGTTCTTATGGACGCTGATGTTGGAGATCTCCGCCACTTCGTGGACAGTGTGCGTCAATCGTTCCAGACAGTCCGGCGGTACGCAGAGAATACCCAGTTTGAGCTGGACGGTTGCCAGAATGGTCGCAAGGTTTGCGTTGCCGCAGCGCTCGCCAAAGCCCGCCAGCGTGCCCTGCACATGCACCGCGCCCGCCTTCAGCGCCAGAATGCTGTTGGCAACCGCCATGCCGCTGTCGTCGTGCGCGTGGATGCCGATGGCAACGGCAAACCGTTCGTCAACGAGCTTTGTTATCTCATACACGTCGTCCGGAAAGGCTCCGCCGTTTGTATCGCATAGACAGAGGCAGTCCGCGCCGCCCTGCACCGCGGCTTCCAGCGTCCGCATGGCATAGTCCGGGTTTGCCTTGTAGCCGTCGAAAAAATGCTCCGCGTCGTAGACGACTTCCTTGCCTTTGGCTTTCAGGTAAGCCACGGTTTCGGTGATCATGCGCAGGTTTTCTTCCAGCTCCGCGCGGAGGATTTCCGTAACGTGGATATCCCACGATTTTCCAAAGATTGTGACGCAGTCCGTTCCGGCGGCGAGCAGCGAGCGGACGTTTGCGTCGTCTTCCACGGCGATGTGCTTGCGCCGGGTGCTGCCAAACGCGGTCAGCTTTGCGTGCGTCAGCGGATGCGAGCGTAAAAGCTCGAAAAACTCCATGTCCTTGGGGTTGGAGCCGGGGTTTCCGGCTTCGATATAGTCCACGCGGAGGCTGTCGAGCAGCCGCGCAATCTTCAGTTTGTCCTGTACGGAAAACGAAATGCCAACGCTCTGCGCGCCGTCGCGCAGCGTGGAGTCCAGCAGCAACACCTTATTCACGATTTACCCTCCCGGTTTCGAATTCCGCTTTCGCGGGTTGGTTTTGAGCCGTTTCTGAGAATAAAAAAATACCCCGTCTCATTACGAGACGGGGATAGAATCCTCGCGGTACCACTCATATTGATCGCGTAATTTTCGGTATATCAAGTATACGAAAGTGCGCCGATCCACTCGTCAGGTTCAAACAAACCCTGGCATGTAACGGTGCCTGCCGTAATACGCTTACTGTGCTTCAGCGTCTATGCTCGGGAGGGATCCGCCGCTTACGTCACCATCGGTTTGCACCAGCCACCGACTCTCTGAAGATGAGCTTGTAATCAGCATGTCTCTTTCAACGCATTTATAGAGGTATTAAATTGTCGAGATGATATCATATATACTTCTGTTATGTCAAGCAGAGATTTCGAAACAATGTGCGTATTTCAGCGAAAAACAGGCGCGGAGACTATCCGCCTATCTGTACGGAGAGCCCCGCCCGGGTAAGCACATCCGCAAAGGCGGCAACATCCGCTTCGTGCAGCTGTTTATTTCCGGTGTATGCATACGGCAGATTCAACCGCTGATATTTGCTTTCGCCGAGCTGGTGGAAGGGGAGAAGCTGCACTTCCTTTACCCCTAGCTCGGCCAGCGTTTGCTTGAACTGAGCCTGATCCTCCGGAGAATCGTTGTATCCTGGAATGACCGGAATCCGCACGACGATTGGCGTACTGGTGTTGAGTGCGGCGGCGATATTTAGTAAGACCTGCGCGTTTCCAACGCCGGTTCCCGCGCGGTGCTTGCTGTCGGAAGCGTGCTTGAGGTCGATATATGCAAAATCGACGCGCTCCAGAACGCGCAGAAACGTTGTTTGCGGCACACAGGCTGCGGTCTCCAGCGCAACATGGATGCCCTCTGCGTGCAGCGCGTTGCAAAGCGAACAGACAAAGTCCGGCCAGAGCAGCGCTTCGCCGCCGGTAAGGGTGACGCCGCCGCCGCTGGTAACGTAGAACGGCTTGTCCTTGACAAGCTCGCGCATGAGCTCATCAACGGTGTAGTCGTGCGTTTTTTCGCCCGGCAGAGGTTCGACCGGCTGGGATTCCGGGTTGGAGCACCATTGGCAGCGCAGGTTGCAGCCCTGAAAGAACACGTCCGTGCGGATGCCCGCGCCGTCGTGAATGGAGAACTTCTGTATATTGAAAATCGTTGCCGTCAGCATGCCGTTGTTCCTCACAGTCCGGCTCCATTATAGTCAGAAAACGGCGAAAACACAAGAAATGCTTTCAAAAGAAAGTAAAAACGATTGCGAACAAAACATTTCATTGACAACTCAGATACGGATTCCTACAATGAATGAGGAACCGAACGAACAAATTTATCATTAAAACGGAGAACGCTGCTATGGAACAACCCCTGCGTATCGGCATTATCGGCACGAGTTTTGTAAGCGACTGGATCTGTGGCGCGGCAAAAGCAACGACTTCCTGCGAGGTTACGGCGGTCTACTCCCGCGAGGAAGCGCGCGCCAGAGCGTATGCCGAAAAATCTGATATTTCGCTGGCGTTTTCCGATTTGGAAGCGTTTTTGAGCAGTCCTGCGATCGACGCGGTCTATGTTGCCAGCCCGAACGCTTCGCACTACCACCAGACGCTGCTTGCACTGGAACACGGCAAGCATGTGCTCTGCGAAAAGCCGCTGGCGATAAACGCCGCCCAAGCCGCGCGCATGATTTCGTTTGCGCATGAAACGGGGCTGGTACTCCTCGAGGCGATTCGTCCGGTGTACGACCCGTTTTTGACCAAGCTGAAGGAGTATTTGCCGATGGTCGGGCGCATCCGGCGCGCGACGTTTGAATTTTGCCAGTATTCTTCGCGCTACGACCGCTTTAAGGCGGGCGAACGGCCGAACGTGTTTGAAGCTTCCCTTGGCAACGGCGCGGTCATGGATTTGGCGGTCTACTGCCTGCACTGCGCGGTCGCGCTGTTCGGCATGCCCGTGTCCCTCCGCGCCGGGGCGACCCGCCTTTCCAACGACACCGAGGCGGCGGGCACGATGCTGCTGGACTACGGCGACCAGCAGACGACGATTGCCTACTCCAAGGTGACGGACTCCGTGTTCCCCAGCCTGATTCAGGGCGAGGAGGGAACGCTTGTATTCGACACGCTCAATCAGCCGAGCTATATTCGCTTTTATCACCACGATAAGCACATGGAAGAACTGTCCTTCGTGCCGATTGCCAACAACATGACGCACGAACTCAACGCCTTTGCCCATCTGGTGCGCTCCGGCGAATCCACGCAGGCGTACGACGAGCAGTCGATTCGGGTCATGACCCTGCTCGATCTGGCGCGCAAACAGATCGGCTTGGACTTTGGGGAATGCGAGTTGTTGGATTAGGAAAACGCTTAGGGGCTGCCGCTCCTAAAACCCCGCTGGGGTATCAGAAAAAGGGTTTGGGGCGGAGTCCCAAGAATAAGTCAATCAAAAAGACGCTTTTCAGCGTCTTTTGTTGATTCAGCAGAGCTTATTCGTAATCGTAAAACAGCACGGCTGTGGCGGAGTTGCAAGGCGTGCGCTCGATTTCCGTCAGCAGCCCGTTTGCGCGGTCGATCGAGTAGAGA